>DATDIH010000412.1:0-3559 GCA_036521155.1 Streptosporangiaceae bacterium | reverse complement strand
CGGTCCGGGCGGTGGAGTCGATCACCACCGGCCTGCAGTGGCGGCCGGTCCGGCCCCCGGTGGTGGTGACCGGGCCCGTGGGCCGGGCCGACCTCGAAGCCTGCTGGGAACTGGGCGCGCTGGTCGCGGCGGAGATCGCGGGCTGAGCCGGCCCGGCCGGTGGGGTGGCTAGCCGGTGGGGTGGCTAGGAGCGGCCGGCCACCTTGGCCGCGGCGACCGCGGCGGGGACGCCGTCGCGGTAGGGGCCGCCGTGGCCGGGCAGGATCACGTCGGCGGTCATGCCGGTGAGCGTGTCCAGCGACCGGAGCGCCTCGGCGGTGTCCTCGTTCAGGCCGGACGGCATGATCTGCGGGCCGAGCCGGCCGGTGAGCGGGTTCTTCGTGCACAGGACGTCCCCGGTGAACAGGATCCGCCGGTCCTCCAGCAGCAGGGCGGCGCTGCCCGGGGTGTGCCCGGGCGCGCGGATGGCGCGGGGGCGGCCCGGGATGTCGATGGTCTCGCCGTCGGAGAAGCTGGAGACCTCCTTGATCGGGATCATCTTGGCCGCGCCCCGGCGGCCGAGGGACAGGAAGGTCCGGTAGAACTCGGCCCGGAACAGATATTGCGAGACCGAACCGTCCTTCTTGCCGGGCTGGCCGGTGCGGGCCGCTTCGGCGTCGGCCGCGTCGACCCAGACCTTGGCCGGAGTCTCGGTGCGAGCCTTTTCGGCGAACCCGGTGTGGTCGGGGTGGGCGTGCGTCAGCAGCACGGCCTCCAGGTCGGCCAGCTGCCCCAGCGTGGTCAGCGAGCGGACGAAGAAGTCCCAGTCCTTGGGCGTGCCCGCGTCCACCACGGTGAACCTGCCCGACTCTTCGATGAGATAGAAGTTCGTGACGCCCTGCGTCAGCAACTGGATGCCCTGGGCCACTTCCATGGTGGTGCCTCCGCGTGTTCTTGCCCCCGGAAAAACTGACTTGCGGGCCAAAGTTAATCAAATTAACTTAAAGCTAGTCAATTTAACTCAACGGGTACGGGGGTACTCACGATGAGCGTTACCACGGTTCAGCCGGCTCCATCGGAGCAGCGGGAGCGCGGGCCCAGCCGGCGGCGGTGGATCCCGATCGCAGCCGGGATCGGGTTCACGGTGTCCTGGGTGTCGGGGCTGGTCCTGCCCGTGCCCAACCTGGCCCCGACCGCGTCCGCGGCCGAGATCGTCGCCAGGTACGGGCCGCACCTGGCCACGGTCCAGGCCCAGTTCGCGCTGACCGAGGGGCTGCCCGCGCTCGGGCTGGCCGTGGTGGCCCTCGTGCTGGCCGGGGTGGCCCGGCGGTCTGGTTCCGGGGCGGGACGGGCGCGGGTCATGGCGGTGGCCGGGACGGTGGCCGCGACCATTTCGGTGGCGCAGTACGCTCTGGGCGTGATGCTGGCGGGATGGGCCCTACCGGACCATGCAGCCGGGCCCGCCAGCGCGCTGTGGCAGGCCCTCAACCGGCTCGACGGGGTCAAGATGTTCGCGCTGGCCGTGCTGGCCGTGGCCGCGGTGGCCCTCACCGCGCCAAGCGGCCCACTCCCGCGCTGGTTGCGCTACGCCAGCCTGGCCCTGGCCGCGTCGATCACGATCTCCGGGGTGGCCTTCCTGTTCCTGATCCAGGCCCTGGCCCCCATGGCCTACGTGGCCGGGGTGGCGCTGCTGGTCTGGGTCACCGGCATGGGCCTGGCCCTGGGCCGGGCTCCGGGCCTGGCTGCGGGCTGGGCTCGGCGGTAAGGACCTCATGCCCCGAGCCGGACTGAACCGGGAGCGGATCGCGGCCCAGGCGGCCGTGGTCGCCGACGAAATGGGGTTCGACCGGCTCACGCTGGCCGCGGTGGCGGCGCGCTGCGGGGTGTCCTTGCCCGGCCTGTACAAGCACGTCAGCGGGCTTGAGGCGGTCAAGCGCGACGTGGCCGTGCTCAGCATCCGCGAACTGACCGCAGCCCTGGCCGGGGCCGCGGCCGGTCTGGCCCGGCGGGATGCGCTGCACGCCATCGCCGCGGCCTTCCGCCGGTTCGCCACCGAGCATCCCGGCCGGTACGCGGCCAGCGTGCACGCCCCGACCATGTCGGACGCCGAGTACGTCGCGGCCAGTGAGGCGGCCGTGGGCGTCCTGGCCGCGGTGCTGAAGGGTTACCAGATCGAAGGGGCCGACATGATCGACGCCGTGCGGATGATGCGGGCCGCGCTGCACGGCTTCGTTTCCATCGAGATGGCGGGGGGCTTCGGCATCCCCCAGTCCGTGGACGCCACCTTCGCCCGTCTGGTGGACACCCTCGATGCGGCCTGGTCGACTTGGGCGACCTAGGCTCGTTGGTACGTACGATGCGGGGGTGACCACTCCCCTGGCCCGGGATGAGCCCTGTGTCCTGCCCGCCTCCGGCTTGGGCGAAGCCTGGCTGGCGGTGGCCGGGAAGATCCTGGCCGAAGGCATCGACAGCCGCTACGACTCGCTCCCGGTCCGGGAACTGTCCCTGGTCACCCTGGTCGTGGACCGGCCCGATCCGGACGATGCGATCATCGCCCGGCACGCCGACCCGGAGCGGCTGGCCTGGATGCGGGCCAACTTCACCGACCACGCGCGGGTGGCCGCCCTGGGTGGCGCGGACAGCTACGCCACCCGGCTGTTCGACTATGACCGCACCGGGCGGGACCAGGTGGTCTGGGTCACCGACCGCCTGCGCCAGGACCCGTCGAGCCGGTCGGCGGCCATCACCACCTTCCAGCCACGCACCGACAGCACCTACATCCCGTGCGTCAGCCTGCTCGACTTCTGGCTCCCGGGTGGGGAGGTGGAGCTGGTGGCCTACTGCCACAGCATCGACTTCGGGGCCAAGGGCTACGGCAACCTGGTCGAACTGGCCGCGCTGCAGGGCCTGGTGGCGGGTGAGCTCGGGCGCCCGGCTGGCCGGCTGATCATGGTGGTGAAGTCTGCCCACGTCTATGCCACCGAGTCCGATTACCTGCGCAAAGTCCTGGCCGCGCAGGCGTAGACGGTTCATATCGGCGGATTTACCTTCATAGCGTGACCGCCACTCAGGTCCCGCTGAGGGACAGGCGGTCCCCGGCCGCCTCGGGGCGGAGTGTCAGAGGGGCCGGTTAGCGTGGGGGTGTGGTCACGCTGGAGGAGGTTCGGGCGGTGGCCGTGACGCTGCCGCGAACTTCGGAGCATCTGATCCGGGAGTACGTGAAGTTCCGGGTCGGCAAGATCGTATACGTCTCGGTGTCGCCGGACGAGACGACCATGGGGTTCGGGTTCCCCAAGGAGGAAAGGGACGCGCTGATCGCGGCCGAGCCGGGCAAGTTCGCGCTGCCGCGGCTGTCCGATCAGCGGTTCCACTGGGTGCACGCGCGCATGGGGGTGCTGGGGCCGGACGAGATGCGCGAGCTGGTCATCGACGCCTGGCGGATGTGCGTGCCCAAGAAGGGGGCGGCCGCGCGCTTCGGCGGGTGATGGCCGGATGGGTGAGCGGGGCTAAGACATGGCCCGTTCCACGGGGGTGGGCTCGTCCGGGCGAGCGGATGAGGGCGGGAACTGGCCGTCGGTGA
>DATDIH010000411.1:0-18763 GCA_036521155.1 Streptosporangiaceae bacterium | reverse complement strand
GCAGAACCCGGCCAAGTTCCAGGCCATCGGGGCCAAGATCCCCAAGGGTGTGCTGCTCTACGGCCCGCCCGGTACCGGTAAGACGCTGCTGGCCCGGGCCGTGGCCGGCGAGGCCGGGGTGCCGTTCTACTCGATCTCCGGTTCGGACTTCGTGGAGATGTTCGTCGGTGTCGGCGCCTCGCGAGTGCGTGACCTGTTCGAGCAGGCCAAGTCCAACGCTCCGGCGATCGTGTTCGTGGACGAGATCGACGCCGTCGGCCGGCACCGCGGCGCCGGGCTCGGCGGTGGCCACGACGAGCGTGAGCAGACCCTGAACCAGATGCTGGTCGAGCTGGACGGGTTCGACACCAAGGGCGGCGTGATCGTGATCGCGGCCACCAACCGGCCCGACATCCTGGACCCGGCCCTGCTCCGCCCGGGCCGTTTCGACCGACAGATCATGGTGGCCCAGCCCGACCTGGTCGGCCGCAAGGGCATCCTGCGGGTGCACGCCCGCGGCAAGCCCATCGCCCCCGACGCCGACCTGGACGTGATCGCCCGCCGGACCCCCGGATTCACCGGGGCCGACCTGGCCAACGTGATCAACGAGGCGGCCCTGCTGACCGCGCGGTCCAACGGCAAGCAGATCTCCATGGCGGCGATGGAGGAAGCGATCGACCGGGTCATGGCGGGCCCGGAACGCAAGAGCGCGATCCTGTCCGAGCGGGAACGCAAGCTCATCGCCTACCACGAGGGCGGTCACGCCCTGGTCGGGCACGCGATGCCCAACGCCGACCCGGTGCACAAGATCACGATCATCCCGCGCGGCCGGGCCCTGGGCTACACCCAGGCCCTGCCGACCGAGGACAAGGTCCTGGTCACCCGGGCCGAGATGCGGGACCAGCTGGCCATGCTGCTGGGTGGCCGCACCGCCGAGGAACTCGTATTCCACGAGCCGACCACCGGTGCCGCGAACGACATCGAGAAGGCCAGCGAGATCGCCCGCGGCATGGTGACCCAGTACGGCATGAGCGAGCGGCTGGGCGCACGCAAGCTCGGCAGCGGCGACAGCGAGCCGTTCCTGGGCATGGAGCGGTCGCACGCCCGGGACTACTCCGAGGAGATCGCGTCGGCCATCGACGAGGAAGTGCGTGGCCTGATCGAGTCGGCCCACGACGAAGCGTGGGAAGTCCTGGTCGAGTACCGCGAGGTGCTCGACAACCTGGTGCTCCAGCTGCTGGACAAGGAGACCCTGTCCCGCAAGCAGGTCCTCGAGGTCTTCGCCACGGTGCAGAAGCGGCCGCTGCGCGGCACCTACACCGGCTACGGCAAGCGGCTCCCGTCGGACCGGCCGCCGGTCCTCACCCCCAAGGAGCTGGCCCTGGCCGCCGCGTCGGACAACGGGTCCAGCGGCTCGGCCGTCACCGGCAACGGGAACGGCCCCGCCCTGGGCTACAACCCGAACGGGGGGACCGGCGAGCTGCCCGGCTCGACGCCAGCGGGCGATGAGTAACGGTCTGCCGCCGGAGATCGATCAGCCCCGGATCGAAAAGGCCGTCCGCGAGATCCTGCTCGCCATCGGGGAGGACCCGGAACGGGACGGCCTGACCGACACCCCGGCCCGGGTGGCCCGGGCCTACGCGGAGCAGTTCGCCGGGCTGCGCCAGCGCCCGGAAGACGTGCTGACCAAGGTCTTCGACGCCGACCACGACGAGATCGTGCTGGTCCGGGACATCGAGCTGTACTCGACCTGCGAGCACCACCTGGTGCCGTTCTTCGGCGTGGCCCACATCGGCTACATCCCGAACGAGAAGGGGCAGATCACCGGGCTGTCCAAGCTGGCCCGGCTGGTCGACCTGTACGCGCGGCGGCCCCAGGTCCAGGAGCGGATGACCAGCCAGATCGCCAACGCCCTGGAAACGGTGCTCGAGCCGCGCGGGGTGATCGTGGTGATCGAGGCCGAGCACCTGTGCATGTCCATGCGCGGGGTGCGCAAGCCGGGCGCGCGCACGGTCACGTCCGCGGTGCGCGGGGTGTTCCGGGACAGCGCGCGCACCCGGGCCGAGGCCATGAGCCTGGTTCAGGGCCACCGCTGACCGGTGCGGAGCGTCCGCTGACCGGTGCGGAACCCGCTGGCCAGCAATTTTTTTACTGCTCCCATAGCCGGAACCAATAATTCGGCGTACACGTTTTTAACAATCGGAGTTTGCGTGCACAGCGCGATCGTCCATGACTACTCTCAATTAACGTGATCCCGGGGCCTGGAAATGTCTTGCCATGACGAAGAGTGAAACGGCCGAAGACACCCAGCGGGCCGACGACGCCGTCGACCCGGCCGAGCACCCGTGGCTGGCGGCCCGCCGGGGACAGCGGCGCTGGATCCCGTCCATCGCCAGCCTGCTCTGCCTGCTGATCGGCCTGTCCGACGTGCTGGCCATCTTCTCGCCCGGCTTCCACGCCCGGCTGCACCGGATCAACACCTACGTGCCGGGGACGCTGACCAACGCCGCCCGCAGCACCGACGTGATCGTGGGCCTGCTGCTGATAATGCTGTCGCACGGGCTCCGGCGCCGGAAGCGCCGGGCCTGGCAGGCGGTGCTGGCCCTGCTGGTCCTGGACATCGCGATCCACATCGTCCACTTCCGCACCATGCACATCCCGACCACCGTGGTGGCCGTGATCCTGCTGGGCACCCTGCTGTACTTCCGCCGCGACTTCTACGCGGTCGGCGACTGGCGGACCCGCTGGCTGGCCTTCTGGGTGTTCATCGGGCTGGGCCTGACCGACCTGGCCATCGGGCTCGGGTACCTGTCGGTCAGCGCCCTGGCCGGCAGCTACTCCCTGCCCACCCGGCTGCTGGACGTGACCTCCGAGGTGGCCGGGGTCACCGGCAACATCTTGTTCCTGTCCGACGCCCGGGCCGACACCTACCACGCCATGACCACCGCGCTCGGGGTGTTCACCCTGGTCGTGACCGCCTACCTGTTCCTGCGGCCGGCCGAGCCCAAGGCCCGGCTGAGCCCGTCGGACATCGAGGGCATCCGCCAGTTGCTGGCCAGGCACGGCGAACGCGACTCGCTGGCCTACTTCGCGCTGCGCGACGACAAGAGCGTGATCTGGTCGCCGACCGGCAAGGCCTGCATCGGCTACCGGGTGGTGTCCGGGGTGATGCTGGCCGGCGGTGACCCGCTCGGTGACCCCGAGGCGTGGCCCGGGGCCATCCAGGCGTTCCTGGACCAGGCCACCCGGCACGCCTGGGCCCCGGCCGTCATGGGCTGCAGCGAGCTGGGGGCCGAGGTCTGGTGCCGGGAAGGCGACCTGACCGCGCTCGAGCTGGGCGACGAGGGCGTGGTCAACGTGGCCGACTTCAGCCTGTCCGGCCGCCCGATGCGCAACGTCCGGCAGATGTGCTCCCGGGTGGCCCGGGCCGGTTACACGGCCGAGGTGCGGCGGGTCGGCGACGTGCCCCGGGCCGAGATCGACAACATCCTCCAGGTGGCCGACTCCTGGCGGGGCAGCCAGACCGAGCGCGGGTTCTCCATGGCGCTGGGCCGGGTCGGTGCGCCCGGCGACGAGCAGTGCGTGATCGCCACCGCCACCTGTGACGGGACGCTGCGGGCGGTGCTGCACTTCGTGCCGTGGGGCACCGACGGCCTGTCCCTGGACCTCATGCGGCGGGACCGTGACGCCCAGCCCGGGCTGAACGACTTCCTGATCGTCGAGGCCATCAAGGCCGCGCCCGACCTGGGGGTGAAGCGGATCTCGCTGAACTTCGCGGTGTTCCGGGCCGCCCTGGAGCGCGGCGAGAAGATCGGGGCCGGTCCCGTTTTGCGGGCCTGGCGGTCAATTCTTCTTTTTCTGTCCAAATGGTTCCAGATCGAGTCGCTGTACAAATTCAACGCCAAATTCAATCCGGTCTGGCAGCCGCGGTTTTTCGTTTTCCCGACCGCCAAGGACGCGCCGCGCATCGCGCTGGCCGCGCTGGAGGCCGAGGCGTTCCTGGTCTGGCCGACGCTGGAGCCCCGCCGCCTGGCCCGCCAGCTGGGCCTGGGCCGCCTCCGCCGCCGGCTGTGGCGGGCCCGGCGGCGGCGGGCCGCGTAAGGTACCGGCCCCATAAGGTAGGCGGCATGACCAGTCCCGAGCCCGCCCCGCGGCACCGGCTGGCCGGACTGCCCAGCCGGCCGCGCTGCCTGGTCATGGGGGTCGTCAACGTCACCCCGGACTCGTTCTCCGACGGCGGCGAGTGGCTGGGCGCCGAGGCCGCCATCGCCCACGGACTCGACCTGGCCGCCCAGGGGGCCGACATCGTGGACGTGGGCGGCGAGTCCACCCGGCCGGGCGCGCAGCGCATCCCGGCCGGCGAAGAGGTCCGGCGGGTGCTGCCGGTCATCACCGAGCTGGCCCGGGCCGGCGTGCCGGTCAGCGTGGACACCATGCGGGCGGCAGTGGCCGAGCTGGCCCTGGAGGCCGGCGCCCGGCTGGTCAACGACGTCAGCGGCGGCCTGGCCGACCCGCACATGCCCCGCCTGGTGGCCAAGGCGGCCGTGCCCTACGTGGTCGTGCACTGGCGCGGCCACAGCCACGACATGAACTCGCGCGCGATCTACGGGGACGTGGTGGCCGAGGTCCGGGACGAGCTGCGGCGGCGGGTGGACGCGGTGGTGGCCGAGGGGGTCGACCCGTCCATGATCATCCTGGATCCGGGCCTGGGCTTCAGCAAGCTCAGCGAGCACAACTGGCAGGTGCTGGCCGCGCTGCCCGAGATCGGCGCCCTCGGCCGCCCCGGCGGGTTTCCGGTGCTGGTGGGGGCGTCGCGTAAGCGGTTCCTGGGGCGGCTGCTGACCGGGCCGGACGGCGCGCCGCGCTCGTTCACCGGCAGCGACGACGCCACCGTGGCCACCACCGCGCTGGCCGCGGCGGCCGGGGCCTGGTGCGTCCGGGTACACAAGGTCCCGGCCAACGCCGACGCCGTCCGGGTCGCCGCGGCCTGGCAGGCGGCCCGCCCCGGCCCGGGCTCAGGAGGCGGCGGCGGCGATGGATCAGATTGAGCTGCGCGGGCTGCGCGTCCACGGCCGGCACGGTGTGCTGCCGTTCGAACGGCGGGACGGGCAGGACTTCCTCATCGACGCCGTGCTCAGCGTGGACACCCGTCCGGCGGCGGCCACCGACGATCTCGCCCTGACCGCCGACTACGGGACGCTGAGCGAGCGGCTGGCCCAGATCGTGGCCGGTGAGCCGGTCCAGCTGATCGAGACGCTGGCCCAGCGGCTGGCCGAAGCCTGCCTGGCCGAGCCGGTCGTGCAGCGGGCGCGGATCACCGTGCACAAGCCGGACGCGCCGATCAGCCGCTCGTTCAGCGACGTCGCCGTGACCATCACCCGGGACCGCCCGGTGCCGGCCGTGCTGGCCCTGGGCAGCAACCTGGGGGCCCGGCAGCAGGAACTGCAACGGGCGGTGGATCAGCTGGCCGCGACCCCGGGCCTGCGGGTCACCGCGGTCTCGCCGGTGTACGAGACGGACCCCGTGGGTGGCCCGGACCAGCCGGACTTCCTCAACGCGGTCGTGCTGGCCGTGACCGACCTGCCCGCCGCCGGCCTGCTGCGCCGGGCGCAGGCGATCGAGGCCGCGGCCCGGCGAACGCGGGAGGTGCGCTGGGGGCCGCGCACGCTGGACGTCGACATCATCGCCTACGGGGACGAGGTCAGCGCGGATCCGGCCCTGACCCTGCCCCACCCGCGGGCCCGGGAGCGGGCCTTCGTGCTGGCCCCCTGGCGGGATGCGGACCCGGACGCCGAATTGCCCGGATACGGACCGGTGGCCGCCCTGCTGGCCGCCGTGGGCGGCCAGGGGGTGCGGCGGCGCGATGACATAACGCTGCGGCAGCCCGCATAGCCTGGCTGCCGTGGCTGAACAACGCCTGGCGGAGCCCTCATGACCCCGACTCGTCTGCGGACCCTGTTCCTTATCGCCGCGGTGCTGGCCGTGGTGAGCTGGCTGCTGCTGCGATCCGTGTACGGGTCGCTGCCGTCGTTCCCGTGGACCATGGTCCCGGCCTTGATCATCGCGGCCGGGGGCGAGGCCATCACCGCGCGCGGGCTGCGGGCCCGCATCCTCGGCCGTCCCGGCACCAAGCCGGTGCCGCCGCTGCAGGTGGCGCGGATGGTGGCGCTGGCCAAGGCGAGCTCTCTGGCCGCGGCGGTCATCGGCGGGGTCGCGGCCGGGTTCGCCGCGGCCGCGGGCGGCTCGCTGCCGGCCCGGGCGGCCGGCCACGACGTGCTGACCGGCAGCCTCACCTTCGGCGCGTCGGTGCTGCTGGCCGTGGCCGCGCTCTACCTGGAGCATTGCTGCCGGGTCCCGGAGGACCCGGACGCCGCGCGCTACACGCCGCCGCCCCCGCCACCGACCGACCCCTTCCACTGAAAACAGACCCGGCCACAGGCTTGGGAACAGAACTGAGAACGGTAGGACATGGACGCTGAAGCAGGCCAGCACCCGGCCCGGCTGAAGGTCGGCATCATCGGGCCGGGCCGGGTCGGCACCGCGCTCGGGGTGGCCATGACCCGGGCCGGCCACGAGGTGGTCGCGGTGGCCGCGGTCTCCGACACCTCGGTCCAGCGGGCCCGCGAGCACTTCCCGGCGGCCCGGCTCACCGAGCCCGCCGGGGTGGTCGAAGCGGCCGACCTGGTGCTGCTCACCGTGCCCGACGACGCGCTGGCCGGGCTGATCAGCGGGCTGGTGGCCCTGGGGGCCCCGGTCCAGGGGCGGCTGCTGGCCCACACCAGCGGCCGGTACGGCATCTCCGTGCTGGACCCGGCCACCCGCCAGGGCGCGCTGCCGCTGGCCCTGCACCCGGTGATGACGTTCACCGGGCGCAGCGACGACCTGCAGCGGATGCGCGGCATCAGCTACGGCGTCACCACCCTCGATCAGCTCCGCCCGGTGGCCGAGGTGCTGGTCATCGAGATGGACGGCGAACCGGTGTTCATCGCCGAGGAGCGCCGCGACCTGTACCACGCGGCCCTGGCCAGCTCGGCCAACCACCTGGTCACGCTGGTCACCGAGGCCTGTGACCTGCTCCAGGCGGCCGGGGCGGCCAACCCGGCCCGGATGCTCAGCCCGCTGCTGTACGCGGCCCTGGACAACGCGCTCCGGCTGGGCGACGCGGGGCTGACCGGGCCGGTGGCCCGCGGTGACGCGGGCACCGTGGCCGGCCACCTGGCCGCGCTGCGGGACACCGCGCCGGAGGCGCTGGCCGTGTACGTGGCGCTGGCCCGGCTCACCGCCGACCGGGCGCTGGCCGCGGGCCTGCTGGCCCCGCCGGACGCCGAGCGGCTGCTCGACGTGCTGGCCGGAGCGGGCCGGTGACGGCGGCCCCGGTCCACTTGGCACCGGTCACCACCCGGGCCGGGCTGGCCGCCGCGCGCGCCGGGCTGAGCGCCCCGGTCGTGCTGGTGCCCACGATGGGAGCCCTGCATTCCGGTCACCAGAGTCTGCTGCGCAGGGCGTCCGAAATCGCGGGCCCGTCCGGCTCGGTGGTGGTGTCCATCTTCGTCAACCCACGCCAGTTCGGGCCCACCGAGGACCTGGGCCGGTACCCGCGCACCCTCGACGCCGACCTGGCCATGTGCGCCGCCGAGGGCGTGGCCCTGGTCTTCGCGCCGGCGGTGACCGAGGTCTACCCGGCCGAGCCGCAGGTCACCGTGGACCCCGGGCCGCTGGGCCAGATACTGGAGGGCGAGTTCCGGCCGGGTTTCTTCGGCGGCGTGCTGACCGTGGTGCTCAAGCTGTTCTCGCTGGTCCGCCCGGATGTGGCCGTGTTCGGCCAGAAGGACGCCCAGCAACTGGCCCTGGTCCGGCAGATGTCGGCCGACTTCAACCTGGGGGTGGAGGTCGTGCCGGTGCCCACGTTCCGGGACCCGGACGGGCTGGCCGCCTCCAGCCGCAACCAGTACCTGTCCGCGGCCGACCGTCAGGTGGCCCTCGCCCTGCCGGCCGCCTTGCGGGCCGGCGCGGCCCGGGCCGCGGACGGCCCGGAAACGGTGCTGGCCACCGCCCGGGCCTACCTGGGAACCCAGTCGCTGACCTTCGATTATCTGGTTCTGATGGACGTTCAGACGTTCCAGCCGGTGGTGGCGGGTTTCGCCGGCCAGGCCGTACTGCTGGTCGCGGCCCGGGTCGGGACCACCCGGCTCATCGATAATGTGCTGGTCAGTTTCTGACCGGCGGGGAACGAGGGGAACGCGATGCTGCTGGCGATCGACGTGGGCAACACCAACACCGTGCTCGGCATCTTCGACGGCGAGGAGGTCATCGAGCACTGGCGGATCGCCACCGTGCCGGACCGGACCGCCGACGAGATCGCCGTGGTGCTGCGCGGCCTGCTGGCCCAGAGCGATGTGATCAAGGACCCGGCCGACGGCGGCAGCATCACCGGGATCGCGCTGTGCTCCACCGTGCCGTCCGTACTGCACGAGATGCGGGAGATGTGCCGCCGCTACTTCCGCGCGGTCCCAGCGGTCATCGTGGAACCGGGCGTGAAGACCGGGGTGCCGATCCGGATGGACAACCCCAAGGAGGTCGGCAGCGACCGGATCATGAACTCGCTGGCCGCCGTGCACCTGTTCGGCGGGCCGGCCATCGTGGTCGACTTCGGCACGTCGACCAACTTCGACGCGGTCAGCGCGCGGGGCGAGTTCGTGGGCGGGGCGCTGGCGCCCGGCATCGAGATCTCGGTCGACGCGCTGTCCCGCCGGGCCGCCCAGCTGCTCAAGGTGGAGCTGACCCGGCCGCCCCGGGTGGTGGGCAAGAACACCGTGGAGGCGCTGCAGTCCGGCATCGTCTACGGGTTCGCCGGCCAGGTCGAGGGCATCGTCCGGCGGATGGCCCGCGAGCTGGCGCCGGCCGACCCGGAGTCGGTGACCATCATCGCCACCGGCGGCCTGGCCCCGCTGGTCATCAACGAGGTCAGCGTCATCGACGCCCACGAGCCGTGGCTGACCCTGATCGGCCTGCGGCTGGTCTTCGAACGCAACGCGATCGCCGAGCCCTGAGTGGCCTTAACGGTGTGCTGACGAGCAGTCCGCCCCGGTAGCCTCAGGCAGGTGAGTGACAACCTCCCCGCCGACGACCGTGAGTCCCTGCCCGAGCAGATGCGGGTCCGGATGGCCAAGCGTGAGACCATGCTGGCCGAGGGCCGTGACCCCTATCCGGTCGGGTACCCGCGCACGGCGACCATCGCCGAGGTCCGGGCGCTGCACGAGAACCTGCCCGCCGACACGTCCACCGGGGACGTGGCCGCGGTGGCGGGCCGGGTCATGCTGTCCCGGGTCGGCGGCAAGCTGTGCTTCGCCACTCTCCGCGACGGCAGCGGCGACCTCCAGGTCATGATCTCGCTGGCCAAGGTGGGCGAGGACGCCCTGGCCGCCTGGAAGCGCGACGTCGACCTCGGCGACCAGGTCGGCGTGCACGGCGAGGTGATCACCTCCCGCAGCGGCGAGCTGTCGGTGCTGGCCGACTCGTTCGAGATCATCGCCAAGAGCCTGCGGCCGCTGCCCGAGAAGCACAAGGGCCTCAGCGACGTCGAGTCGCGTGTCCGCCAGCGCTACCTGGACCTGATCATCAACCCCGATGCCCGCCGGATGGCCCGGCTCCGCAGCGACGTGGTCTGGTCGCTGCGGGACCAGATGCACGACCGCGGCTTCCTCGAGGTGGAGACCCCGGTCCTGCAGGCCATCCACGGCGGGGCCAACGCGCGCCCGTTCATCACCCACAGCAACGCCTACGACAGCGAGCTGTACCTGCGCATCGCGCTCGAGCTGTACCTCAAGCGGCTGATCGTGGGCGGTATCGAGAACGTCTTCGAGATCGGCCGGGTGTTCCGCAACGAGGGCGTGGACGCCACCCACAACCCCGAGTTCACCATGCTCGAGGCCTACCAGTCCTTCGGCGACTACGACACCATGGCCACGCTGACCCGGGAGCTGATCCAGGGTGCGGCCCGGTACGCCCTGGACGGCACCGTGCTGCGCCGGGCCGACGGCACCGAGACCGACATCGGCGGCGAGTGGCGCTCCATCCCGGTCTACACCGCGGTGTCCGCGGCCCTGGGCGACGAGATCAGCCCGGACACCAGCGTCGACGCGCTGCGCAAGCTGTGCGCCGCCGCCAGCGTCCCGGTCGAGCCGAACTGGAACCACGGCCAGATCGTGCTGGAGATGTACGAGCGCCTGGTGGAGAAGCAGACCGTCGCGCCGACGTTCTACCGCGATTTCCCGGTCGAGGTGTCGCCGCTGACCCGCGCGCACCGCGACGACCCGCGGCTGGCCGAGCGCTGGGATCTGGTGGCGTTCGGCGCCGAGCTGGGCACCGCTTACTCGGAGCTGGCCGACCCGGTCGAACAGCGCAAGCGGCTCACCCAGCAGTCCCTGCTGGCCGCGGGGGGCGACCCCGAGGCCATGCAACTGGACGAGGACTTCCTGCGCGCGCTGGAGTACGGCATGCCCCCCACCGGCGGCGTGGGCATCGGCATCGACCGCATCATCATCATGTTCACCGGCGCCAGCATCCGCGACACCGTCCTCTTCCCCTTCGTCAAGCCTGAGTAAGGGGCCGGGTCAGCTTGGGCGCCGGCCGGGGTCTAACGGAACGGCACGCGGGTTACGGAGAGGCGATCTAACCGGCCCAGCGAGCCCGGGCCGAAGGCTCCGGGCGAACGGCCGGTACTACGGGCAGGTACCACCGCGCGGGCGCGAAGCGCAGCGGGGGGTTAGGGGGGTCGTCCCCCCTAGCTAACACGTACTGCGCCGACGAAGATGGACCAGTCGATCTTCTGGACCATGACGTCCTGGCCGAAGGAGGGGGCGTCGACCATCAGGCCGTCGCCCAGGTACAGCCCGACGTGGCTGATGTCGGCGTAGAAGAACACCAGGTCACCCGGCTCCAGTTGGTCGCGGGAAACGTGCGTGCCCTCGTCCCACTGGTCGCCGGTGTAGTGGTCCAGGTGGATGCCCTCTTGGGCGTAGGCCCAGAGGACCAGGCCGGAGCAGTCGAACGCACTGGGACCGGCGGCACCCCAGACGTAGGGGTCGCCGCGCTTGCTCAGGGCGGCCTGCAGGGCCTTGGCGCCCACCCCGCTACCACCGGGGATGGGGATGTCGGGGTAGTTGCCGGTCTGGTTGAACACCGCCATGGCCTGGGTCATCGTCGCGCTGTTGACCTTGTTGATCTCAGCCTGGATCTGCTTGGTCTTCGAGTTCATCGAGGTCTCGAGCGCGGTGACCCGGGCGATCTGCTGCTGCGCGGTTTCCTTGGCTCGCTGGTCAGCGGCCTGGGCCTTCTGCAGGTCAGACACCCGGGTGCTGTTCGTCTGATCCAGCTGCGTCATGATCGACGCCTGGTTCAGGTACTGGTCCGGGTTGGTCGCGCTGAGGATCTGCAGCACGGGGTCGTAGCCCGCCTGCTCGTAGCTGGCCGCGGCCAGCCGGCCGACCGTGGCCTGGCTGGTCTTGAGGGCCGCGGTGTCGGCGGCCGCCGCCTTCTGGGCCTTGGCCGCCTCGGTCTTGGCCGACGAGAGCTGGACCCGCAGGCCGTCGTACTGCTCGCTCAGCGCGTTGATCTGGTAGGTGAGCTGCTTGGCCTGGGCCACCAGGGAGCTGAGCGTGGGCGCGGGGGCCGCGTCGCCGGACGCGGCCGGCAGAAGCAGGGCCAGTGCGGTCGTGGCGCCGGTCACGAGCGTCGCCGCTCGCCAGGAACGGGACACGGTGGTCCTCACCCCACGGGGCGAGAACTTACGGGCACCCGGTGAACCATGGGCTGAACGCCGCACAGAAGGCCTCCTCTCGCGGACGGCCTCTCGACGTTTGGCATCATCCGTGTCAGTCGTCTAGCTAAGGGCGACAGCAAAGCAAGATATTGGATCGGCGAAGGGCTTGGCGACCGGAACGCCGCAACTGTTCCCGTGTTTTTAGACACGGGCACGAATCGGTTCAACCCGGCCGCAATGCGCCGGCCAGCCCCAGGTCGGCCGCTATGGTGGAGCCCGCCATGGAATACACGGTCAGGCGGGCGCGTACCGCGGACGTGCCGGGGATCCGGGCCCTGATCGAAGCCAACGTCTCGTCGGGACGGCTGCTGGGCAAGGCCACCGTCACCCTGTACGAGGACGTTCAGGAATTCTGGGTCGCGGAGCGGGAGCCGGACGGGCTGATCGCGGGCTGCGGCGCCCTGCACGTGCTGTGGGAGGACCTGGCCGAGATCCGGACCATTGCCGTCCGCGCCGACTGCCAGGGTCACGGGCTGGGCCACAAACTGGCCGGAGTCCTGCTGAACCAGGCGCGCGAGGTCGGCGTGCAGCGGGTGTTCGTGCTCACCTTCGAGGTGAGCTTCTTCGCCAGCCTGGGCTTCACCGAGATCTTCGGCACGCCGGTGGCCCAGGATGTGTACCAGGAGCTGCTGCGGTCCTACGACGAGGGCGTGGCCGAGTTCCTCGGCCTCGACTGGGTGAAGCCCAACACCCTCGGCAACACCCGCATGCTCCTGAATCTGCGCTAGGCGCTTACGTCCGCTGGCCCCTCACAGCAGCCGCAGCTGGCGGTCGGGGGCGGGGCGCTTGACCGGCTCGGCCCGGCTGAGCAGGCCCGGGTCGATCGCGGCCAGGAAGGGCGACGGGCCGGCCCGCCCGGCGGCCTCCGGGTCGGCAGCGCCGCGCCCGCGACGGGCCGCGTAGCTGAGCAGCAGCCGGGCCCGGGCCCGGGTCATGCCGACGAACAGCAGCCGGCGCTCCTCGGCCTCCTCGTCGGTCCCGGCGTCGGGCCACCACAGCGGCAGCAGCCCGCGCTCGCAGCCGGCCAGGAACACCACCTCGAACTCCAGGCCCTTGGCCGCGTGCAGGGTCAGCAGGGTCACCGCGTCGGCCCGCGGGTCGTGGGCGTCGGCCTCGCCGCCGAGCGCGATCTCGGTCAGGAACTGGTCCAGGTCATCGCCGCAGCGGCGGGCCAGCGGGGCCAGCACCTCGCCCGCGGCCAGGATGTCCACCGCCTCCCCGGCCCATCGTCCCCGGGCCAGGGACGACGGGCCGGTCAGCCGGCCCACGGCCGCGTGCAGCCGCCGGGCCACGCCCTCGCCGTTGCTTTCGCCGTCCGCCGGGGCCGGATCGTCCGCCGCTCCCCCGGGGCGGGCCAGCCGAAGTTCGCGGACGATGTCCCGCACGCCCGGACGGCGGCTCAGGCGATCGTGGGAGCCCTTCTGGTAGGGCAGCCCGGCCCGGTTCAGCGCCTGCAGCAGCGGCGCGGTCTGCGCGTCGGTGCGGTACAGGACGGCGATGTCGGACAGGCCGAGGGTGGCGTGCCGTTGCCGGGAGTCGACCCGGCCGGTATCCAGCGAGTGGAACGACGTGCCGCCGACCAGCCGGTCGATCTCGGCCGCGATCCAGGTGCCCTCGGCCTGCTCGCTGGCCGCCTCGTGCAGGACCACCGCGGGGCCGGTGGCGGACTGGGCCGGGGCCCGCGCCGCGACCAGCTCCCGGCCCGGGATCAGGGTGGACGGCGCGATGGCCTGCACCGCGGCGCTGACCACCCCCGGGCTGGACCGGTAGTTGCGGGTGAGGCGGACCGTCCGCGCGGACGGGTAGTCGGTGCCGAACCTACCGAAGATGCCCACGTCGGCGCCGCGGAAGCCGTAGATGGCCTGGTCCGGGTCACCGATGACGGTGAGGCCGTCGCCCGGCCCGGCCAGCAGCCGGAGCAGGTCATACTGCCGCTCGTCGACGTCCTGGTACTCGTCCACGCTGATCCGCGGCCAGCGCTCACGCAGGGCCGCCACCACGTCCGGGTGCTCGCGCAGCAGCCCCGCGGCCCGGCCGATCAGCTCGTCCACGTCGAGCAGGCCCGTGGCGGCCAGCGCGGCCCGGAACGCCGTCCGGCCGGCTTCGAGGTCCTTTTCCCGCGCCGCCGCCGCGTCGCCGGTGGACGGCCCCGCCGACAACAGCGCCAGCAGGCGACGGCCGTCGCGCTCGGAGCCTGCCACCCGGGTGGCGGCCTCGAGCCGGGCCGCCTCGTCCGCGACCCGCGCGTCCGTGGGCAGCCCGGCCTGCTGGTGGTGCTCGGTCAGCAGCCGCAGCGCCAGCCCGTGGAACGTGGTCACGGTGAACTCCGCCCGGCGGCCGGGACCGTCCGGGCCATCCGGGCTGTCCGGGCCATCCAGGCCGTCCGGGCTGGGGGAGCCGGTCAGGGAGCGCAGCCGGTCGCGCATCTCCCCGGCGGCGCGCCGGGTGAACGTGACGGCCAGGAACCGGTCCGGGGCCAGGTCGCCGATCGCGGCCTGGTAGGCGATCCGATGCGTGAGCGTGCGGGTCTTGCCGGTCCCCGGCCCCGCGATGATCATCAGCGGTCCGGTCGCCGGGGCGGTGACCGCGGCCTGCTGCTCGTCGTCCAGCCCGGCCAGCAGGCCAACCGGGGCCACGGCGGTGTCGTGGCCGGGGCCATCGCCGGGAGCGGCCCCGGCGGGCGGTTGCGGGGCGGCAGGCGACCTTCCATGAATCTGATCTTTGGCGGCAGCGGCGGAGGACGGCTCCGGCACATCGAAGAGGGCCTCGGCCCGGCCGAGCTCACCGGGCTCGAACAGGCGGACGGTGCCGTACTCGCCGTCGTAACCCGCGTCCACGACCACCTCGCCGCGCCGCAGCCGGCCGATGGCCTCGCCCAGCGGGCTGCCGCCGACCCGGGCCAAATCGTCGGTGGGAACGCGCTGCAGGATGGAAAGTTCGGGTCCGAAAGTAGCCACCAGCCGGTCAATGAGGCGATTAACGCTCTTGCTCCTCGGTCCCACGGAGAGGATCTCGCCGACAATTTCCGGAAGCTGAACAAGATTATTGAAGCTGGCCGCATCCTCGGGCCGGTAGCCAGCCGGGCGATCGGCCAGTTCCGCAACACGATGCAGAACGCCGACGGTTAGCGGTTTATGACACCCGGGACAGACTCCGTCACGCTCGCGAGTTTGCTGCGGATCGAACCGGATCCCGCACTTACGGTGCCCGTCCAGGTGATACTTGCCCTCTTCGGGATAGAACTCGATCGTGCCCGCCAGCCCGTCTCCGGTGCGCAGCGCGCTGGCGATCGAGAAGTAGTCCATGTTCGCGGTGAAAGTGGTCGCTTCCCGGCCCAGCATCGGCGGTGAATGGGCGTCGGAGTTGCTGACGAGCCGATAGCTGTCGAGGGACGAACACATCCAGTTCATACCCGGATCCGAGGACAGGCCGGTCTCCACCGCGAATATTTCTCCGGCCAGATCGCCGTAACAGTCGGCAACGGCGTCGAAACCGGATCGCGACCCGAGAACGGCGAACCATGGTGTCCAGATATGTGCCGGAACCAAGTAGCAGCCGGGGCCGCCTTCCAGCGTGATCTCAAGCAGGTCACGCGAGTCAAGGCCGAGGATGGGCCGTCCGTCGGAAGCCAGGTTACCGATCTTCGACAGGGCCGCGGTGATCCGATCGGCGGCCTCGAAGCTGGGCGCGTAAATCAGATGGTGCACTTTACGCGTGCGATCACTACGCCGGTAGATTGTCGAGATCTCCACCGAGAGCATGAAACGTACTGGTTGATCACATGTGGCGGGCACCCGGCGGCGCAGGTCTGTTTCCAGATCGGGCCGTAGCCGCAGCAAGCCGGCTTCTGCGGGAACGAGTGTGTTTTTTAGTTCCGTGGTCCAGGCGGGATGAGTAAAGTCCCCGGTGCCGACGACGGTGATGCCCTTGCGCAGGGCTCCGGCGGCCAGATGCGGGATGTCGCAGTCTTTACTGCACGCGCGGGAAAACTTTGAGTGGATGTGGAGGTCGGCGTGGAACATTGCCGTTTCTCATCGCTCCTCTCGCCCGGCCGCCGGGGGGACGACGGCCGGGACCGATCCTGCCACGCCGGGCTGACATTCAACGCCGAACGGTGCGGCCGCGCCGGGGCCGAGTTCAGGCGGGGCGGGTCCGCGCGGCGCGGGCCGGAGCAGAACATCACATTGAACGACGCGGGACGCGGTCCCCGCTAACGACCGCGCGCAGCGTCTCTGACCTGCGTAGACGCCGTCGCTGGCGGAGGCCGCCGCCAGCGTGGGGGGACGGCGGGGCCGGGACCCGGTATGCGCGACAATAGAAAGAGGAAAAGGGCCGGCCACGGCGGGAGCGCCGCCCCAGGCCGACCCGGGTTCCGGGGCCAGCGACGGCGAAGCGCGGACCCCACGCCCGGGCCGGGCGCCCGCACCGGGCCCGCCGCCCAGCCGCGGGTGGCCACTCACCCGGCCGGTTGAACTGAAAACTGCACAACGAGTTAGGCGGGACTTTTGCCAGGTCCCGGTAACGGGCCCGGAATGGGTCCACCACAATCGATTACAGGCACTTGCGTTAAGCACATGCGTGGTGGCAGAGCGCAGTGTTCTGGCCAGGCAGGGTTATCGGTAGAGAGGAGGCGTCCAGTTGAAGGATCTCGCTGCTCTCACTCCGCCGGCGGTTGTTTGCGTCGCGTTCGTAGTTGGACTTGTCCTGTTGCTGCGCCGTGAGATGGCGCCGAAGCGTAGAGTGCGGGAAGATGTCCGCCGCGAAGCCGAAAATTCCGGCAACAACGGCATTATCGACGTCAACGAGGCCACAACGGTCGCTGGCCCAGATGGGCAAACTGCCGGGAACACAGCACAGAACAGTGATCAGCGCGATGGCGCAAGGCGATCATCGGGTGGCTCTGGTTCGCGGCGCTAAGTGTTTGCGCTCGTCAACTTGTTCTGCCCGCGTCTGCGTTCGCGCTGAGGCAGCACTTAGAATCACCTCAGAAGTTAGGCCGAACCCGCGCACTACGGCAATCAGCATGATGCAGCCGGTAATGCTAACGGGTGACTCAAGTCCTGATTACTTAGAGTTACCACGGCCGGTAGAGAGGCCCGTGGCCTTCTGTAACCGAAGATGTGAACTTCACAAAATCGCGCCAATCTTCTTGCCACCCCGAATTGGCAACGGCAACATGATGGGTATATCTTCGGTATCTGAAATATGCGTGATCAACAGAAGGGCTGGAGCCATGGCACAGAAGGTTCAGGTGCTTCTCGTCGACGATCTTGACGGCGGCGAGGCAACCGAGACCGTATCGTTTGGTCTTGATGGCAGCTCGTATGAGATCGACCTAAGTGCCGCCAACGCCGACAAGATCCGCAAAGAGCTGGCTCTGTACACCGAAAAGGCCCGCAAAGTAAGCGCACCGGCGCGTCGTCGCCGTCCGCGTACTGGGCCCGGCCGTCAGCACAGTGCGGCAATCCGTGAGTGGGCGAAGCAGCGCGGTTACCACGTCAACGAGCGCGGCCGTATTCCGGCCACCATCGTCAACGAGTACGAGGCTTCTCACTAAACGCAGTATCTTCCGGGACGGGATTTTTTCGCCGCCCCGGTCACTTGGCCTTCCCCTTCTAGCTGGCCCGGCCGCGGCACCGGCCGGCCGGCTCGCCCGGGTTTCCCGCCCGGGCCACGCTCTCTTTCGCCGCCGTGACGTGCCGGTCCCTTCCACCGGTGGTGCGCCTGTTTTCACCATGGTTCGCCCGCCCGGCCGGCCTGGTTCGCCCGCTCCGTTGACGCGTCCTGGTGATCGCTCTCCTTTACCGGTCGGCTGGGGCTGGTGTGACAAATCGGGACCTCTCGGGCTGGTGTGGCGGCGACATCTTCCCGCCCGGCGCGCGAGCCGGCCAACCAGGTTTCCCGGCCCGGGACGGGGTAGGCCTTGCCGGGCAGTTATCGCTGGCAGCGTCCACAATCGGGTGCACCGCCGTGTGCATCGCCAGATGCACCGTTCGCTTCCGGCGTAGCGGGAACACCACAGGCCGTTGGCGCGGTTTGATGGGATGAACGCTACCCATCCGGGGAACTTTTACCGTAGAGACCTAGGGCAAAGGCGCACCGCTGGGCACGCGGCTACCATGCGGACAGGGCAGTGTTAGCGAAAGAGCAAGGCAATCGATCGCGACCTGCCTGACCGCGCTGTGAGGAGAGCAACGATATGTTCGAGAGGTTTACCGACCGAGCGCGGCGGGTTGTGGTCCTGGCGCAAGAAGAAGCCAGGATGCTCAATCACAACTACATCGGCACCGAGCACATCCTGCTGGGCCTCATCCACGAGGGTGAAGGCGTGGCGGCGAAGGCCCTGGAATCTCTGGGGATCAGTCTCGAGGCCGTGCGCCAGCAGGTCGAGGAGATTATCGGCCAGGGCCAGCAGGCGCCCTCCGGTCACATTCCCTTCACCCCGCGTGCCAAGAAGGTGCTCGAGCTGTCGCTGCGCGAGGCGCTGCAGCTCGGTCACAACTACATCGGCACCGAGCACATCCTGCTCGGCCTGATCCGCGAGGGCGATGGGGTTGCCGCGCAGGTTCTGGTCAAGCTGGGCGCCGACCTGAACCGGGTCCGCCAGCAGGTGATCCAGCTGCTGCACGGGTACCAGGGCAAGGAGCCCGCCTCCGCCGGTACCTCCGCGGAGTCGGCGCCGTCCACGTCGCTGGTGCTGGACCAGTTCGGCCGCAACCTGACCGCCGCCGCGCGGGAGGGCAAGCTGGACCCGGTCATCGGGCGCGAGAAGGAAATCGAGCGCGTGATGCAGGTGCTCTCGCGCCGGACCAAGAACAACCCCGTCCTGGTCGGTGCGCCCGGCGTGGGCAAGACCGCCGTGGTCGAGGGGCTGGCGCAGAAGATCGTCCAGGGCGAGGTGCCCGAGACGATCAAGGACAAGCAGCTGTACACGCTGGACCTGGGCGCCCTGGTCGCCGGGTC
>DATDIH010000410.1:0-18752 GCA_036521155.1 Streptosporangiaceae bacterium | reverse complement strand
CGGCATCGAGCGGGTCCGGGTCAG
Organism: Streptosporangiaceae bacterium; assembly: GCA_036521155.1. Taxonomy (GTDB): domain Bacteria; phylum Actinomycetota; class Actinomycetes; order Streptosporangiales; family Streptosporangiaceae; genus Bog-532. Next base: position 18,728 of record DATDIH010000410.1, on the reverse strand, counting down.
CTACCTGCAGCCCGCCGAGCTGCGGCCCGGCCTGATCGAGGTCATCGCGGGCACCCCCGGGGTGGCCCCGTACTTCGACCTGTCGTTCCAGCACGCCAGCGGGCCGGTGCTGCGGTCCATGCGGCGGTTCGGCGACCGGAAGCGCTTCCTCGAGCTGCTGGACCGCATCCGCGAGCTGGCCCCGGAGGCCGGTGTCCGCTCCAACTTCATCGTGGGCTTCCCGGGGGAGTCCGAGCACGACCTGGAGGAGCTGCAGCTGTTCCTGTCGGCGGCGCGGCTGGACGCCATCGGGGTGTTCGGCTACTCCGACGAGGACGGCACCGAAGCCGAGTCGCTGCCCGGTCACCTGGACGAGGCCGAGGTGGCCCGCCGGGTCGAAGAGGTCGCCGACCTGGCCGAGGAGCTGATGTCCCAGCGCGGCGCCGATCGCATCGGCCAGACCGTCGAGGTGCTGATCGAGGAGCAGGCCGGCGACGGGCGGTACGAGGGCCGGTCCGCCCATCAGGCCCCCGAAGTCGACGGGACCACCACCGTGGAGTCCGGCCACGAGCTGCGCCCTGGCCAGATCGTCACGGCCACCGTCACCGGGTCCGACGGCGTGGACCTGACCGCCCGGGCCACCGGCCCCGCGCATCCGTCCGGCCCGTCCCGGACGGCCGAAGACCCTGTGCGGCTCTCCACGGCCCGCTCGCTGGCGGATCGGCGTTGACCTCCCCCGGGGCGGCTCCACAGCCACCCGGGCCGCACGGCGCGGCTCAGGGGGCGCAGGGAGGCGCTGCCGGTCCCACGCCGAGTACGGCCAGCACCGCTGGCCCGGCCACCACGACGCCGGTCAGCCTGGTCAACGTGGCCAACATGTTGACCGTGGCCCGCATGGTGCTGGTCCCGCTGTTCGTGGTCTGCCTGGCCGCTGACACCACCGGCTGGCGGGTGGTGGCGTTCGTGCTGTTCTGGGTGGCCTCGGCCACCGATTTCCTGGATGGCCGGCTGGCCCGCAACCGCGGCCTGGTCACCGACTTCGGCAAGATCGCCGACCCGATCGCCGACAAGGCCCTCACCGGCGCGGCGCTGATCACCCTGTCGGTCATGGGCCACCTGTCCTGGTGGCCCACGGTGCTGATCCTGATCCGCGAGGTCGGCATCACCGTGCTGCGGTTCGCGGTCATCCGGCGTGGCGTGATCGCGGCCAGCCGGGGCGGCAAGCTGAAGACCCTGCTGCAGATGGTGGCCATCAGCTTGTACCTATTGCCCGGCCCGTTCGGCCTGGCCCGCCCTATCGTGATGGGCGTCGCCGTGGCCGTCACCCTGGTCACCGGAGCCGACTACGTGCTCCAGGCGGCGCGGCTGCCCCGGGCCGGGGCGCCGCCCACAACGGGGCCATAGGGAGAGCAATGACCGAGGGCGCGGGGGATTCCGGGGACACGCTGGCCGCGCAGGTGATCACGATGCTGCGCGCCGCCGGGCAGACGGTGGCCGCCGCCGAGTCGCTGACCGGAGGGCTGGTGGCCGCGGCCCTGACCAGCGTCCCGGGCGCGTCGTGGGCCGTGCGCGGCGCGGTGGTGAGCTACGCCACCGACCTCAAGGCCTCGTTGCTCGGGGTGCCGCAGGTCATGCTGAACGAGCACGGCGCGGTCTACCCGGCCGTGGCCTCGGCCATGGCCAACGGGGTCCGGCAGCGGCTGGGCGCCACGTTCGGCGTGGCCACCACCGGGGTTGCGGGCCCGGACCCGGCCGACGGGCAGCCGGTCGGCACCGTGCACATCGCGGTCAGCGCCGAGGACGACACGGTGGTCCGCACCCTGGCGCTTGACGGAGACCGCGAGCTGATCCGTAGTCTGACCGTAGAGCGGTCGCTGGCGCTCCTGCTCGGCCGCCTGCGGGAAGACATCCGCTGATTACAGCGTTACGTCAGGAGCGAAAGGGACCGTTGCGGACTCCCGGACTGGCCGTCCGGACAGGTACCGTGGAGGGTAACGGTTCTGCCTCGGGAAGGAGTGCGACGATGGTTTTGCTTCGTCACTTGCTCGGTGACGTGCTGCGTCGGCTACGCCTGCGGCAGGGTCGGACCCTGAGAGAGGTGTCAGCCTCGGCTCGGGTCTCGTTGGGCTATCTGTCTGAAGTAGAGCGGGGGCAGAAGGAAGCTTCCTCGGAGCTGCTGTCGGCAATCTGCAGCGCGCTGGGGATTCCTCTTTCTCAGGTCTTCCGTGAGGTCGCGGATAACTTCGCCCTCGCTGAGCTGCAAAATGAGCCGGTGCTCGAGGCGCCGCGGGAGCCCAAGCTCCCCGCGGGCAACGAGGTCACCATCGGCTCGGTGCGGACCGCGAGTTTCAGCACAGAGGATCTGACCTCCGACCCAGCTGGCGAGTTCGCGCGCGTCAACCACGAAGTAACCGACATGGTTCCGGTGTAAGCCGCCCGGGCCTTTCACATACCCGCAGAACGGCGGGCGCGGAGACCACCGCGCTCGCCGTTCCTATTTGCCCGGAAGGCCGCTTCACCGCACGTTGCGACCGGGCCACCCGGGTCGTCCCCGGGCCGGCCCGGGGGACGGCGTCAGGTGGACGAGAGCCAGGCCTTGGGATCGTCGATGAGCGCGCGCACGCTGCTGGGCAGCTCGCCGGCGACGATGTGACCAAGGGTCACCTCTTCGAGGATGGCCCGCTCGTTGGCCCGCAGCGCGATCCACACCTGCTGCAGCGGCTCGGCCGCCCCCGGATACTCGATGTTCTCCGGCCGCTCACCGCGCACACCGAGCAGCGGCCCGTCGATGGCCCGGATGATGTCGGCCAGCGAAATCTCGGTCGCCGGGCGGGCCAGCCAGAAGCCGCCCTCCGGGCCACGCTGGCTGCGGATGAGCCCGGCCCGCCGCAGCTGGGTCAGGATGGTCTCGAGGAATTTACCGGGAATCTGCTGCGCACGCGCGATCCGGTCGGCGGTGACGTGGCTGTCGGTGGCCGAGGCGAGTTCGATGGCTGCGCGCAACGCATAGTCCGCGCGGGCTGAAAGCCGCATGACCAGCATTATGCAACCTCAGACGCCTTTCCCTTGCATTGGCGCGCGAAAGCGCTGCTCAGCAGTTGCGCGGCAAACTGGCGGCCGGCCCGCCGGTCAGGGGACAATTGGGGCCACTGGGCGGGGGAATCTGAATGGAGGGCGAGCTGGTGACCAACCCGGGACAGCCACCGGTACCAGAGGGGGAACTGCGTGTCTCCGACTCCGAGCGGGACGCCACGCTGACCGTGCTGAGCCAGCAGGCCGCGGCGGGCCGGCTGACCCTGGACGAGCTGGAGGAGCGGGCCGGCCTGGTCCTGGCCGCCAAGACCCGCGCCGACCTGGCCACCGTGACCCGCGACCTGCCCGCCGAAGCCCCGGCGACCCCGGACCGGCGCAAGACGCCGGTCCGCTGGTTCGTGGCCATCATGGGCGGCTCGCGCCGGCGCGGCCGCTTCCGGGCCGCCTCGGTGGTCAACGGCCTGGCCATCATGGGCGGCGACGAGATCGACCTGCGGGACGCCGAGATCGACAGCGACGGCCTGACCCTGAACCTGTACGCGCTGATGGGCGGCTCCACCATCTACCTGCCCGACACCGTGGACGTCGAGGTCGGCGGATTCTCGATCATGGGCGGCACCGAGGAGCGCGGCCCGAACTCCCGGCCGCGCCCGGGCGCCCCGCTGGTCCGCATCAACAGCTTCTGCCTGATGGGCGGCAACACGATCTGGCGGCTGCCGCCGGAGGCCCGCGGGCTGGGGCTCAAGGAGAGCCGCCGCCTGGCCCGGCAGGTCGAGCGGGGTAGCGGTCCGGCCGCCCGCTGACCGCCCGCGACCAGCGAACCCCCCGGCCTGAGCCGCAACCGTCAGACCAGGGGGGTTCGCCTGGGTCAGGCCGGGATCAGCCCCAGGACCTCGGCCGCGGCCTGAGCGCTGACCCGGGCCGCGCCCCAGGTGGCCAGGTAGGTGCCGTACGTGCCCGCGGGTGGCCGCCACTCGGGCAGGCCCATCTCGACCAGCACGGCGTCCGGGCGCTCGGCCAGCACCGAGGTGACCAGGTCCTGGGTGGCCGGGCTGCGGTGCGCGTCCCTGACCACCAGCACCAGCGACCGGCCGGTGGCGGTGGCCAGGATGTCGGCGGCGGTGGCCTCCTCGGCCGGTTCCTCGCCCTCCTCCAGCGGGATCGGCACCGGGGCAACGTTGTCCTCGGGGCCGGCCACCGCGACGGCCAGGGGAGCGGCCACGATCCGGCGGACCGGTGCCCAGGGCGCCAGCCCCCAGGCGGCCCGGCCGACCGCGACGTTGCCGCGTGGCTCGACTTCCACGATGACCGGGTCGGTGAGGACGGGCCGGTCGCCGGACAGCTGCACGGCCCGCCGGGCCGCCTGCAGCCCGATCTGGGTCCCGTTCGCCTTCCCGTTCCCGGCCTGGCCCTTGGTGGCCTGGCCGTTGGTGGCCTGACCGTTCCCGGCCTGACCGTTCCCTGCCTGGCCGTTTCCGGTCTGACCGTTGGTGGCCGGGCCGTTCGCGGCCTGCGCCGACCGGGCCGACCGGGCCTCGCGGGAGGCGGCCAGCCAGGTCCGCAGCCGGGCCACCCGGTCGGCCGCGTCTTCCAGCCGGTCGGCGGGTAGCCGCCCCGCGCGCACCGCCTCGGACAGCGCGGCCACGATCGCGTGGTAGACCTCCTCGCTGGTGTCCCGGCCCAGGCAGAGCAGGTCGACTCCGGCGATGATGGCCATCACGGCGGCCTCGGCGATGCCGTACCGGCCGCTGACCGCCCGCATCTCCAGCGCGTCGGAGATGATGACCCCGGAGAAGCCCAGCTCGCCGCGGAGCAGCCCGGTCATGGCGGCCGGCGACAGGCTGGCCGGCAGCTCACCGGTCAGCTCGGGCAGCCGCAGGTGGCCCGGCATGATGGCCGCGGCCCCGGCCGCGATGGAGGCCTGGAACGGCGGCAGGTCGCGGCGCCAGACCTCGGCCAGGTCACCGCTGATCGAGGCCACCACCTCGTGGGTGTCGGACCGGGTGCTGCCGTGACCCGGAAAGTGCTTGGCGGTGGCGGCCACCCCGGCGGCTTGCAGGCCCAGCACGGCCGCGGCCGCGTGCCGGGACACCAGGGCCGGGTCGGACCCGAACGACCGGGTGCCGATGGCCGGGTTCTCCGCCTCGTCCAGCACGTCCACACACGGGGCCAGGTCGACGTTGATGCCCAGCGTGGCCAGGTCGGTGCCGATGGCCCGGTGCACGCGCTCGGTCAGCTCGGGGTCGTCGATCGCGCCCAGCGCGGCGTTGCCCGGGTACAGGCTGCCGCTCCAATACGTGACCCGGGTGACGTCCCCGCCTTCCTCATCGATGGCGATGACCGGTTCGTCGGTGGAGCCGCGCAACGCCGACGTCAGCAGTGATATCTGCTCCGGATCACTGACGTTCGGACCGAAAAGGGTGACCCCGGCCAGACCGGACTCGAGCGCGGACAGGATCCAGCGCGGGGGAGTGTGCCCCGGAAAGGGCGGGATGAGAACGGCGTCGGCCAGGCGGGCCAGCTCGGGGTCGCGGATCATCCCTTCACCGCCCCGGCGACCAGGCCACCGACCATGCGCCGCTGCACGATCAGGAAGAAGGCCATGACCGGGACCGTGTACAGCGTTGACGCGGCCATGATGCCTCCCCAGTCCGCCGTCCCGCGCCCGAAGAAGTACTGGACGTAGATGGGCAGCGTGTACTTGCCCTGGTCGGTGCCGAGGAACGTGAGCGCGAAGATGAACTCGTTCCAGGCCGTGATGAAGGAGAAGATGCTGGTGGCGACCAGACCCGGTGCGACCAGCGGGAACAGGATGCGCCAGAACACCCGGAGCGGGCCCGCCCCGTCGATGGCCGCCGCTTCCTCGAGGTCCTTGGGTACGGCGGCCACGAAGTTGCGCAGCAGCCAGATGGAGATCGGCAGCGCCTGGGCCGAGTAGATCAGGATCAGGCCGACCAGGTTGTCCAGCAGCCCGATGCCGCGGAAGTCGATGAACAGCGGGATGACCATGGCCTGGGCCGGCAGCATCTGCACGACCAGCAGCATGATCAGGTAGGAGACCCGGAACCGGAACCGGAAGCGGGCCACCGCCACCGCGGCCAGCAGCGACACCAGCGAGGCCAGCACCACGGTCACGATCGTCACGAACAGGCTGTTCCGCGCGAACTGCCAGAACGAGATGCCGAGCCCGGCCGCGTGCCCGTTCATCACCTCGGAGAAGTTGCGCAGCGTGGGGTGCAGCGGCAGCGGGTGCGGGGTGAGCGAGAACAGTTCCGACGGCGGCTTGAACGCGGTCGAGACCATCCAGAAGATCGGGAACAGCGTGACCAGGGCGATGATCACGCCCAGGCCGTTCAGGGTGAACTTTCTGGTCTTCCGGGACACGCCCCGGCGAGGGTGAGCCCGGGATCGCCCGAGGGCCTGCGGCAGTGCGGTCAAGAGATTGCTCCCTGACGGACGGAGGCACGGACGTAGCCGACCGTGATGATGAGCAGGATGACGGTGAGGATCAGGGCCAGCGCGGCGCCCAGCCCGTAACTGGGCGGCATGGTGAACGCCTTGTCGTACAGGTAGAGGGACAGGTTGTACTCGTCCCGGTTCCCCAGCCCACCGGTGATCAGGAAGGTCTGGGTGAAGATGCCGAAGTCCCAGATGATCGAGAGCAGCAGCAGCACCAGGAAGATCGGCTTCATCAGCGGGTAGGTGACCCGCCAGAACGACCGCCACGGGGTGGCCCCGTCCACCTTGGCCGCCTCGAGCAACTCGCCCGGGATGGTCTTGAGCCCGGCCAGCACGGTGGTGGCGATGAAGGGGAAGCTGGCCCACACCACCAGGAACGTCAGCACGGTGTAGGCGTGCAGCGCCCCGCCGGTCGTCCAGTTGAACCCGGCCCAGTGGGCGCCCCCGCCCAGCCAGCTGGGCAGCTTGCTCAGGGTCCAGTCGACGATCCCGCCGTCCGGGCTGAACAGCCAGTAGAACACCACCGAGGCGCTGACCTGCGGGGTGGCCCAGGCCAGCAGGATGGCGCAGCTCACGAACGTGGCCATCTTCCGGCCCAGATGGTGCATGAGCACCCCGACCAGCGAGCCCACCAGCAGGGTCAGCGTCACCACCACGGCTGCTGAGATCACCGTGATCCGCAGGGAGAGCCAGAACTCCGGGTCGGACAGGGTGGTGGTGAAGTTGCTGAAGCCCACCCACTGAGCGGGCAGCGTGCCCGACAGCTGACCCAGCCCGAAGTTCTGGAACGACAGCAGGCCGAGCTGGATCGTCGGCCACAGCAGGACCAGCGCGATGCCGGCCAGGGACGGCAACAGCAGCAGGTACGGGGCGAGCTTGTGCCGCCGGATGAACATGCCGGCCCGGACCCGCCAGCCCGGGTGGGCCCACTGCGGTGGTACTGACCGGGCCCCGGCGGCCGGGGGGGATGGCCGCCGGGGCCCGGAGTCTTCCGGGCCGAGGACCGGCGGCGCGGTCGCCCGCGCCGCCAGCCTCTTGTCCACGGTGTCAGCCATAGGCCTGCTCAGCTCGACTTGCCCGTGTTGAGCACGTTCTGCATCTGAGTGTTGGCCTTACTGACGGTCGAGCTGAAGCTGGCCCCCTGCATGAGCGCCTTCATCATCGTCGGGATGATCTGGTCGGTCTGGTCCACCGTGGCCCAGTTCTTCGCGTTCAGCGGCGAGATCTGGGTCACCGTGGCCGCCTTGGCGAACCCGGACATGATCTGGTTGCCCGCGTACGCGCCGCCCTTGAGCTGCGACGTGTACGGCGGGAAGAAGCCCTGCAGGTTGGCGAACGAGGTGGCGTTGGACGTGCTGTCCATCGTCTTGATCAGATCCCAGTCCGCGGTCTTGTACTTGCTGCTGGCCCAGACGGCCAGGTCGGAGCCGCCCGCGAAGGCCGGCGCCGGGTTGGGGCCGTTCTGGCTGGGGATCGGGAACGAGGCCCAGTCCGACTTGTACTTGGTGCTGACCTGGGTGAGCGAAGCCTGCGCCCACGGGCCGTCGATGTACATGTCCAGCTTGCCGAGGGCGAAGTCCTCGTCGGTGCCGCCGGAGGTGGAGCCCGGGTTGCCCAGCTCGGTCTGGCCGATGTACTTGGACGGCGAGACCTTGTCGGTCAGGTACAGGTCGGCGTAGGCCTTGATGCCGGCCTCAGCCTGCGGGGTGGTCAGGTCACCGGTCCACTTGCCGCCCTTCTCGGTGGCCACCTGGCCGCCCGCGCCCCAGATGAAGCTGACGATGGCGTTGGTGTAGTTGCTCGGCGCGCCCAGGCCGTACGTGCCGGGGAACTTCTGCTGCAGCTTCTTGGCGTCGCTGACCAGGTCGTTCCAGGTGGTCGGGGGAGCGGAGATCCCGGCCGCCTTGAACTGGTCGGTGCGGTACCAGATGCCCCGCACGCCGCCGAACCACGGCACGCCGTAGACCGCGCCGTTCTGCGTGTCGTTGGCCAGCATGCCCGACACCAGGTCAGACTTGTTGGACCAGGAATTGACCTCGCTGCTGATGTTGGCCAGCATGCCGAGGGAAGCGTTGGTGGGCGTCTCGGTGTTGCCGATCTCGGTGATGTCGGGTGCGTTCTTGCCACTCGACAGGGCATTGGTGAACTCGGTGGTCGCATTGGTCCATGGGACCCAGACCACCTTCACCTTGGTTTTGGCATAGGCGGGATAGTCCTTGTGGAACTGCGACACCACCCCGTTCATCCAGGTGACCTGGGATGGGACGGAAGCACCCATGCGCCAGACGGTTAGGGTGGAGGGCGCGGCGGACGATCCGGACGATGAGCCCGAACCGGTACCGGAGCCGGAGCCGGAGCCGGAGCTACAGCCCGCGACCGCCAGCGCCGCGGCCGCGCCCAGCGCAACCGCGCCGAGCCCAGGCCGGACGAAGAATTTCATAGGTCTCACTGCTGGCTCTCCTTCCCCCCGGGGGGGACGCTGTAGGAGTAGGGGAGACACGGCCGTTTCAAGAAAACTAATCGGAAACTTTCCTATAAGATAGACCCGTTGCCGGATTGAAACACAAGTCCCACCGGCAAAATGGCCAGGGGGAACAGGAGAGGGACCGCCATGGAGCGCCGACCGGGCACACCCAGTCTGCTGCGGGAACTGAACGACCGGGCAGCTCTTGACCTGCTGCTTCCTGGCACGCCGCTGACCCGGACCCAGATCAGCGAGCAGACCCGGGTGTCCAAGGTGACGGTGGCCCAGATGCTGACCCGGCTCGAGGAGCGCGGCCTGGTCACCGTGGTCGGCCAGCAGGAGGGTGGCCGCGGCCCGAACGCCGCGCTCTATTCGGTCGTCCCTTCCAGTGCCTACGTGGCCGGCCTGTACGTGGAGATGGACCTGGTCACCGCCGGGGTCGCCGACGTCACCGGCCGGGTTGTGGCCGAGGTCAGCGTCAACCCCAACGACGCCGCCAACCCGGTTGAGCTGGTCCGCGGGGCCGTGGACCGGGCCTGCCGCACGGCCGGGGTCGAGATGAGCCGCCTGAGCGCGCTGGTCATCGGCAGCCCCGGCGTGGTCAACCCGCAGACCGGTGACCCGCAGCTGGCCATCAACCTGCCGGACTGGCACGAGGGCGTGCTCGACTCGCTGCGCGGCGCCCTGCACCGCCCGGTCATCATCGAGAACGACGTCAACCTGGCCGCGCTGGCCGAGCGCTCGGTCGGCGCCGCCCCCGAGGGTGACTTCGTGCTGGTCTGGATGGGCGTGGGCCTGGGCATGGCCGCGTTCCTGGGCGGCAAGCTGCACCGCGGCGCGGCCGGCGCGGCCGGGGAGATCGGCTACCTGCCCGTGCCCGGTGCCCCGCTGCAGGAGGACGTGCGGCACCCGGCCAGCGGCGGGCTGCAGTCCCTGGTCGGCGCCAACGTGGTGCGCATGCTGGCCGGGGTGTTCGGCTTCGCGGCCCCCACTGCCGAGGAGGCGGTCCGGGCCGCGGTCAAGGCCGCCGCCCGCTCGGCGTCCAATGGATCCAGTGCGACGGTGGCCCGGGCCGACGAGTTCCTGTGCGAGGTGGCCCGCCGGGTCGCGCTCGGCGTGGCCTCGATATCCGTGGTCCTGGACCCGGGCCTGGTCGTGCTGGGCGGCACCGTGGGCCTGGCCGGCGGCGCCACCCTGGCCGACCGGGTCGCGGCCGAGGTCTGCCGCATCTTCCCGGCCAGTCCCCGGGTCGTGCCCACCGGTGTCACCGGCGCGCCTGTGCTGCGCGGCGCCATGCTGGCCGCCGTCGATCAGGCCCGGTCCGACCTGCTGGACTCGGTTTAGCCGCGGGTGCTGGCCAGCTCCGGGTAGAGCTGCGGGGACGCCGCCTTCATCGAGCGCAGCATCATCCGCATGGTCGCCACCCGCTGGCCGCGGGCCTCGGCCCAGCTGTCGAACCACAGGACCTCGGTCTTCGGGGTCTCGCTGAGCGCGACGATCTCCCCGGACACGTCGTAGGCCCGGTTGAGCAGCACCGGCCCGCCTGAGAACCGGATCTCGATCGCGCCGAACAGCCCGACCCGCTGGCCCATCTTCTCCTTGACCGGGGTCAGGATCTCGCCGTAGAGCAGGTTGACGACGGTGGACGGGGCCGCGATTGGCCCGCCCCACGGGGAGTCCGACGAGTACCAGGGCAGCGGCTCGGTCATCCGCTCCAGCACCTCGCGCTGGCGTTCGGCGTCCGGGTCCAGCCGCAGCGTGCCCAGGGACTCGCCCGGCCGGAACGCGGCCAGGATCCGCAGCGACCCCGGGTCGGTCGGCCGCAGGTCCCGCGCGAACACCGCCGACGGCACCCCGGGATCGCCCACCGACGCGGTGCCGTCGGCCACCAGCGTCCCGTCGGGCTCGTTCATGCGCACCGCGATCTGGGTGTCTTTGGGCTGGTCCGGGCGCTCGGCCCGGGCCTGGACCGGCTCACCGTCGGTGGTGGCCGACCGGAAGTACAGCGAGAGGCTGCCGGTCTCGAACCACGACGGCCCGAACGCCTCCAGCAGCAGCGGCACGAACTGGTCCATGTGCACGCTCCCGGCCACCGTGCCGCCGCGGAAGCCGAGCTTGCTGGCCACCTCGTTGTTGTGGATGCTGCCCGGCAGTTCCAGGTACCGGTTGTGCGGCCGCCGCACCGGCCCGATCAGCGCGTCCTCCGGCATCTCCAGCCACCTCTCCCCGGGGGTAATTCCAGAAATGAATTCCAGAATAAGCCTCAAGCCGGATACAAGCACCGCCGCCCCGGCCCGTCAAGGCCGGCTGGCGACCGCCGTCGCGCTACGTGATCAGTAGTGTTACCTATGTAAACATATTAAATCGGTCGGAAATATTGATTTTAGGACCGGGGCTTGTCATTATCGCGGCATGAGGAGCGCTGACTTCACGGAGCGACGGCACGTCGACTTTTGCCTGGTCGCCAGCGCGCTGTGTCCCTGACGGCTCCCGTCCGGACCTCGCCCACCCCACCGACCACAGGGACTCCAGCATGAGCACCTCAGCCGAAACCACCCAGCCCACCACCGGCGGCACCCCCCTCTACAAGCGCCGCCGCCGCCGGATCTACGCCATCATCGCCGCCGCGGTCGTGGTCGTCGTCGGACTATCGGTCGGCTTGTCGGTCGGCCTGGGCGGTTCCTCCGGGCCGCTGCCCAACTTCGTGATCTCGCTGTCCACCGGGACGGTGGCCAACTCCGACAGCATCATCGTCAGCGACCCGTCGCTCAAGAAGACGATCCCGGCCCACGTCAAGTGGGTGCCGTTCACGGCCGGCGTCACCGCCGTGGCCGAGATGAAGAGCGGCTCGCTGCAGTCGATCAGCGGCGTCGGCAACCCGCCCACGGTGGGCGCGATCGGCACCGGCACCGGTATCGACATCGTGATGGCCCAGAGCTTCGACTCGGACGAGCTGCTCGTCCCCAGGTCCGTCACCCAGCCCAGTCAGCTGGCCGGGAAGTCCGTGGCCGTGCTGGTCGGCTCGTCCGAGGACTACGAGCTGGAGGGCTGGCTCAGCCTGCAGGGCCTGACCGGCAAGGTCAAGCTGGTCAGCGTGGCCAGTGAGCAGGCCGCGGCCGCCGCCTACCTGTCCGGCGCGGTCGACGCCGCCTACGTGTACGGCGGTTACGCCGCCTCGGTCGCGGCCAAGGGCGGCCACCCGCTCACCGACGCCGAGAAGATCGCCAAGCTCGGCGTGCCCGGTATCGACGCGGTGGCGGTGTCCGACACCCTGATCAAGAACCACCCGGACCTGGTCCAGAAGTACGTGTGCGCCGAGGTTCAGGCCACCCGGGACCTGACCGGATCGCAGTCGGCCAAGTACCTGACCCAGGCCGCCGGGGTGCAGGGCGTGCCCGCCAGCCAGATCCAGTCGGCCACCAAGGCCTACCCGTTCATCCCGCTCAGCCAGCAGCTGTACTGGCTCGGTTCCAAGGCCGGCGACACCAGCAGCCCGATCGTCAAGGCCTACGCGCAGACCGGCCAGTTCCTGGTCAAGCAGGGCCGGCTGACCTCGGCGCCGACCGCGGCCCAGATCGCCACCCACATCGACCCCACGTTCGTGAAGAAGGCGCTGTCCGGTGGCTGCTGACCCCACGCCCGCCGTCAGCCCCAACGGCACCGTCACCCAGGTCACCGGGGCCGAGGTCCGCGTCCGGTCCATCGGCAAGACCTTCCGCCGCCGGGGCCGCCGGACCGTGGCCCTGTCCGGAATCGATCTGGACGTCCGGGCGGGCGAGTTCGTCTGCCTGCTCGGGCCGTCCGGCTGCGGCAAGTCCACCCTGCTGCGCATCGTGGCCGGGGCCCTCGACGCCGACGAGGGCCAGGTCACGGTGGGCAGCGAGCCGGTCAGTGGCCCGTCGCCGGACCGGGGCATGCTGTTCCAGAGCCCGCTGCTGTTCCCCTGGCTGACCACCCGCAAGAACGTCCTGTTCGGGCCGAAGGCCCAGCGGTCGCGGGGCCTGCACGAGCGCGACGACCCGGAACTCGACGCCGACGCCGACAGAATCCTGGACACGGTCGGGCTGGGGCAGTTCGGTGACGCGTTCCCGCACGAGCTGTCCGGCGGCATGCGGCACCGGGCCGCCTTTGCCCGCGCCCTGATGACCCGCCCGTCGCTGCTGCTGATGGACGAGCCGTTCGGTGCGCTGGACGCCATCACCCGGCTGCGGATGCACGAGTTCCTGCTCGGCATCTGGCGCCAGTACCGGATGACGATCATCTTCGTCACCCACGACATCGAAGAGTCGGTGCTGCTGGCCGACCGGGTGGCGGTGATGGGCGGCAAGCCCCCCACCATCAGCGAGATCATCGACATCCCGCTGGAACGGCCCCGGGACGCCGATGACCTGGACACCACGGAATTCCTGGCCATCAAGCGCCAGATCCGTGCCTCTCTCGCCCTCTGAACCAGGAGGAGACCAGCGATGACTACCTGGCCGACGGTCGCCCCTGAGGCACCCACCTCGTCCGGCCCGGCCACCCTCGATCCGGACGCACAGTTCGACCTGGCCCAGCACCGGGCCGGGATCCGCCGGGCCCGGCTGCGCCGCATCGGGCTCGGCGGGGCCGGCCTGGTCGTGGTGCTGGCCCTGTGGGAGCTGATCGCGGTCCTGCTGAACGACCCCGTGGCCCTGCCCACGGTCAGCGCGACCGCCAGCGCGTTCGGGCACTACCTGACCAACCCGTATCCGTCCCAGAGCAAGACCCTCCCCGGTGACCTGGCCATCAGCCTGCAACGGATCCTGATCGGCTTCGCCATCGGCACCGTGATCGGCGTGGCCGTCGGCGCGGCCATGTCGGCCAGCCAGGTCATCCGCCAGCTGATCGACCCGGTGATCGAGGTGATCCGGCCGCTGCCGCCGCTGGCCTTCATCCCGCTGTTCATCGTGTGGTTCGGCATCGGCGAGCTGCCCAAGGAGGTGCTGCTGGTCTTCGGCACCGTGCCGATCATGACCGTGGCCACCGTGGCCGCGCTCAAGGAGGTGCCGGACGACCTGCGGCTGTGCGCCCGGACCCTGGGCGCGTCCCGCGGCTACACCCTGGTCCACGTGCAGATCCCGGCCGCCCTGCCCGGCATCGTGACCGGCATGCGGTTCGCCATGGCCGGCGCCTGGACCTCGATCGTGGCCGCCGAGATGCTGGCCGCCACCAGCGGTGTCGGCTACCTGATCAGCCAGGCCGGCAACTACCTGAACACCAGCCTGGTCTTCGCCGGGATCATCACCATCGCCATCACCGGCCTGATCCTGGACGCCTGCCTGCGCGGCCTGCTGCTCGTGGTCGACCCCAGCCGACGCTCCTAGCCACCCGCCGCCCGGCCCGGGGCCCGGCCCGCGGCCCGGGTGAACCGGCCACCCCAGTCGCGCAGCTGTTCCACCAGTTCGGGCGGTGACACCGCCGAGAACTCCGCCCCCATGAGCCCCAGCCCCATCAGCGTCCACTCGAGCTGATCGGTGCTCATCCGGATCCGGCACCGCGCGGGGCCGTCCGGCTCGACCGTGACCCAGCGCCCGATCCGCTCGCGGACCTGGCCGGCGGGCGCTTCGGCCAGCACCTCCACGTCGTAGACCGCCCACAGCGTGCCGATCCCGGCCCGGACAAAGGCCGCCGCGTCCTCGGCGGGCAGCTCGCGGGGCCGGAACCGGGCCCCGGTGCCCCGCGGCTCGGTCAGCCGGTCCAGCCGGAAGCTGCGCCAGTCCTGCCGGTCCAGGTCGTACCCGACCAGGTACCAGCGGCGTCCCAGCGACACCAGCCGGTGCGGCTCCACGTGCCGGGCGGTCTGCGCGCCGCTGGCCGCGACATAGCCGAACCGCATCCGTTCGGCATCCCGGCAGGCCAGCGCGATCGTGGTCAGGGCGCCCGGATCCAGGCTCGGCCGGGCGCCGCCGCCCCAGCTGGCGGGCACGGTCATCGCGGTCAGGGCCTCGACCCGGCGCCGCAGCCGTCCCGGCATGACCTGGACCACCTTGGCCAGCGCCCGCACCGAGGCCTCGGCGATGCCCTCGGCCGCGCCCTGCGCCGCCGCCTGCAGCCCTACCGCCAGGGCCACCGCCTCCTCGTCGTCCAGCACCAGCGGCGGCAGCGCCGCTCCCGCGGCCAGCTGGTAGCCGCCCTCGACGCCGCGCTGGGCCTCGACCGGGTAACCGAGCTCGCGCAGCCGGTCGATGTCCCGCCGCAGCGTGCGCGCGGACACCCCCAGCCGGCCGGCCAGCTCGGTGCCGGGCCAGTACCGCCGGCTCTGCAGCAGCGAGAGCAGCCGGAGCGTGCGGGTGCTGGTGTTGGCCATGTCTTCATGATGTCGCGCATTGAGGCCAGGAAGTGACCGCAATACTGTTTAGCCTGGTCTTATGAGCGATCAGATTATTTCGAAGGTCACACCGCTGAGTTCCACGTCTTCCCCTGCGTCCCTGGACCCCGAGCGCGAAGATCTGCTCTCCGAATTGGGCCAGTCAAGGTACTTTCTGCGTCACACCGCCCGTGACCTGACCGACGAGCAGGCCGGCCGCCGGACCACGGTCAGCGAGCTGACCATCGGCGGCCTGATCAAGCACGTGGCCGCCACCGAGGCCCACTGGGCCGAATTCATCGTCAACGGCCCGTCGCCCGCCGACGACTTCTCGGCCATGACCGAGGACGACTTCGCCCGGCGGGCGGACGGCTTCCGGCTGCTGCCCGGCGAGACCCTGGCCGGCGTGCTCGAGCACTACGCCGAGGTGGCCGCCCGCACCGACGACCTGGTCCGCACGCTGCCCGACCTGAACGCCTCCCACCCGCTGCCCGAGGCCCCGTGGTACCCGCCGGGCGCCCGCTACACGGCCCGCCGGGTGCTGATCCACATCGTGGCCGAGACCACCCACCACGCGGGCCACGCCGACATCATCCGCGAGTCCCTGGACGGCGCCAAGTCCATGGCCTGAGGCGGCTGTGATACCACCGGGGCATGCCGCCGAACCAGCAATGGCAGGACCTCCAGCCTGCCCTGTTCCCCGATCCGTACGTGTTCGTGAGCGCGCCCGGGGTGCCGCCGGGGGCCACCCCGTTCGCGGTCATCGGTGAAGACGAAGGCACCACCCTGGTCCTCACCCGCGACCAGGCCGACCGGTTCGGCCTGGCCTACGATTACCTGGCCGCCCGCATCACGCTCACCATCGGCTCCGACCTGGCCGCGGTGGGCCTGACCGCCGAGGTCAGCCGGGTGCTGGCCGCCGCCGGGATCAGCTGCAACGTGATCGCCGGCCTCCACCACGATCACCTGTTCGTCGACGCCGCCCGCGGTTCCGAGGCCCTCAGCCTGCTGGAACGGCTCTAGCTCCGGTCAGCCGCGCAGCCGCAGCCCGCGCGGCGTCGGCCGGAACCCGGCCTCCTCCAAGGCGGTCGCCAGCGGTGAGTCGTAGATACCGTCGCCGTCGGCGCGCTCCACGGTCAGCCGGCCGAGCGCCCCGGCCCGCACCGCGTCGGCCAGCGCCGCGCACACCGGGCGCAACTGATCCAGGTCGTCGGTCCAGGACAGCAGGGTCCGGCCGCCCCGCTCGACGTAGAGCACGAGTTCCCCGTCGGCCAGGATGACCAGGGCGCCCGCCTTGCGGCCGGGCCGGTGCCCGCCCGGGGTCTCGTCCGGCCGCTCCGGCCACGGCAGCGACGCCCCATAGGCGTTGGCCGGGTCGGCCGCGGCCAGCACGATCACCTGCCCGGGCTGCCGGTCAGCCGGGTCGTCCGCGGGCTCCGGCCCAGTCACGGGCACAGCGTCGCCGTCCCGCTCGTACTCCCACAGATCGGTGAAGGCCCCGTCGCCGCCGGAAGCCTGCCCGCGGTAGCGCACCGGCCCGCCGCTCAGCGCGGTGGCCAGCGGGTCCGGTGGCGCGGATGGCGGCTGAGCCAGGGAACGCATCCGGTCGACCGCCCCGGGGATGGCGAATTGGGCCGCGCCCAGACCTTCGACAAAATAACCGCGCCGGGTCCGGCCCGCATCCTCCATGGCCCGCAGCACGGGGTACACGGTGGAGAAGCCGCCCGGGATCCGCTCGGCGGCCACCGCGCCCTTGGTCAAGATGCCGTACCGGTCCAGCAGCGACTGGGCCAGCGCGTGCGCCTTCAGCGTCGCGTCGGTGGCACCCGGGGGCAGCAGGGACCAGCGGCCGCTGACGTTGGGCGGCCCGGTGCGCGACGGCATGGCCGGGCGTCCGTACGAGCGGCGTCCGTGCCGCGGGCTGCGCGAGCGCATCGTGCTGGCCGACGGGCCGGTGCGCCGCGGACCGCCACTGCCGAGCACCGTCCGCAGCGGGCCCAGGGTGTCGTTGGTCAGCAGCCCGGCCCAGGTCAGGTCCCAGATCGCGGTGGCCACGTCGTTGTCGGCCGGCGCCTTGGGCAGGCCCGGCTCGCCCGCCAGCCGGGCACTGACCCGCTCGTGCAGCATGCGGAAGAACACCGCCCCGCCGTCGGCCAGCGCGTCCAGCACCGCCTCGTGGATCGGGGTCATGGTGATCTCAGCCGGCGCGGGGAACAGCAGCGGCGCCGATTCGGCCGAGGCCAGCACCAGCCAGCCGTCCCCGCCCGGCAGGCCGCCCGCGCCGGTCCACACCACCTCGCCCGCCGCGGTCAGCTCGTCCATCATGGTGGGGGAGTAGTCCGGGATCCGCCCCGGCAGCACCAGCGTCTCCAGCGCCGACGCGGCCACCGGCGCCCCGGCCAGCTGGTCCAGGACGTCCAGCACCGCGCCCGGCCCGCTCGGCCCCCGGGACCGGCGGCGGTTCCCCGGGCCCCGGCCCGCGGGCTCGATGGCCCGGACGCCCTGCCAGGCCGGCAGCAGCCGGGCCAGGGCCACCGGCGGCGCGGGCTCGGCCTCCTTGCGCAGCCGGGCCAGGCAGCGCCGCCGCAGCATCCGCAGCACCTCGGTGTCGCACCATTCGGTGCCCCGGCCGCCCGGCAGGAACTCGCCCTCCACCACCCGGCCCGCCGCGGCCAGCCGGCGCAGCGTCCCGGCCACCACCGCCACGCCCAGCGCGTACCGGCTCGCCGCCGCGTCGGCCGTGAACGGCCCGTGGGTGCGTGCGTACCGGGATACCAGGTCGCCCAGCGGGTCCGGCAGCGGCTCGGTGAACGCCTCCGGCATCCCCGGCGGCAGCGGCACCCCCAGCGCGTCGCGCAGCCGGCTGGCGTCCTCGATCGCCGCCCACCGGGGCTGCCCGCCGACCCGCACCTCGATCGCCCGCCTGCTGTGGGCCAGCTCGGCCAGCCAGGCCGGCGCGGCCGCCGGGTCGGTGCAGCGCTGGGCCACCTCGTCAGCGGACAGCGGCCCGGCCGTGCGCAGCACGTCGGCCAGGCCCTCCAGGTCCCGGGCCTTGCGGTCCTCGGCGACGCGCTGCAGCTCCTGCTCGGTCTCGCTGACCACGGCCGGGTCCAGCAGCTCGCGCAGGTCGGCCTGGCCCAGCAGGTCGGCCAGCAGCGCCGAGTCCAGGGTCAGCGCCTGCGCCCGCCGCTCGGCCAGCGGCGCGTCCCCCTCGTACATGAACGCGCCCACGTACCGGAACAGCAGTGACCGGCTGAACGGCGACGGGGTCTGGGTCTCCACCTCGACGATCCGGATCTTCCGGCTGGACAGGTCCCGCAGCAGGCTGACCAGCGCCGGCACGTCGAACACGTCCTGCAGGCACTCGCGCACGGTCTCGAGCACGATCGGGAACGAGGGGTAGTGGCTGGCCACCTCGAGCAGCTGCGCGGCCCGCTGCCGCTGCTGCCACAGCGGTGACCGCCG
>DATDIH010000409.1:0-11110 GCA_036521155.1 Streptosporangiaceae bacterium | reverse complement strand
GTCAGGGCGGCCAGGACCTGCACCGGCGCGATGGCGCCGGTGCCGACCAGGGCGACGGCGGCCAGGGAGGCGATGGGGATGAGCCCGTTGAACAGCCCGGTCCGGGCCGCGCCGAGGCGGCCCATGGCCGCGTACCAGGCGATGTAGACGACGGCGGTGACCACAACAGCCAGGTAGATCAGGGCCCCCAGCTGGGCCGCGGTGGGCGGGCGCAGGATCGGCGTTCCGCCGGCCACCCGGGCCACGACGGCGGCGGCCAGCAGCAGCCCGCCGGCCAGGCCGCAGGCGTAGGCGGTCACCGCGAGCGCGCCGAGCCGGGGCAGCACCGGGGCGGCCAGCAACGAAGTGC
This sequence comes from Streptosporangiaceae bacterium, assembly GCA_036521155.1. Lineage (GTDB taxonomy): Bacteria > Actinomycetota > Actinomycetes > Streptosporangiales > Streptosporangiaceae > Bog-532. The sequence continues at coordinate 10,761 of DATDIH010000409.1, read as the reverse complement.
CCGCGGCCCCGGTCAGCACCCCCAGCGACCAGGCCAGCCCGGTCCCGCTGAAGGCCAGCCCGCCACCCCCGCCGAGCTGGGCCGCCGCGGACCCGGCGGTGACCACGGCCGCGGCCAGCAGCACCCGGCCGGTGGGACGACGGCCCGCGGCGATCGCGGTGGCCAGGACGATGACCATCGGAGCCGCGCCGATGATGACCCCCACGCTGGCCGGGTCGGCGGCCCGGGTGGCTTCGATCATCAGCACGCTGCAGCCGGCCAGCCCGACGACGGCCAGTCCGGCCAGCCATAGCCATTCCCGCCCGGCCGGGCGGGGCAGCCGGTGCCGCCGCAGCCGCGTCCAGGCGGCCAGCAGCAGCCCGGCGGCCAGGTAGCGGACGGCCTGGCCGCCCAGAAGCGGGTAGCCGGTGAGCAGGCTGGACGCGGCCACCGACCCGCCGACCAGCAGCACCGACCCGGCCGCCAGGCCGGCGCCGGTGCGTTCGGTTGAGTTCAGACGATGCATACGGCCAGCCTCAGGCCCACTAGGCATTAGCGGAAGTGGCAGAATACGAGGGTCACCGTTAGGAGAACTGTTGATCGACCCGCACCGGCTGGCCATCCTGCGTGAAGTCGCCCGCGCGGGCAGCTTCGCCGGGGCCGCCGCCGAGTTGCGCCACACCCCCTCGGCGGTCTCCCAGCAGATCGCCGCGCTCGAACGCGGGGCCGGCGCCGCGCTGGTGCACCGCAGCACCCGCGGGGTCACCCTCACCGAGGCCGGCCAGATCCTGCTGGCCACCGCCGACGCGATCCACGCCGAACTGCAGGCCGCGGCCCAGCAACTGCACGCGCTGCAGGCGGCCGGGCCGCCGACTCTGACCGTGGTCACGTTCGCCAGCGCCGGGGAGCCGCTGCTGGCCCCCGCGCTGACCGCACTGACCGCGGCCGACCCGCCGGTCGAGGTGACCGTGATCGAAGCCGAACCCGACGAGGCCCTCGGGGCGCTCCGCGACGGCCGGGCCGATCTCGCCCTCGTCTACCACTTCCACACGCCGCAGCCACCGCGGGCCTGGCGGGCCGCGGCCGGGCCCGGCACCTACACCGCACTGGTCACCGACCGCATGAGGCTGCTGGTGCCGGCCAGCCACCCGCTGGCCGGCCAGCCCGCCGTCACCCTGGCCGACCTGGCCGGCGAACGCTGGATCCAGGGGTGGGGTGAGGTCGGCGCGGTTCTCGACTCGCTGGCCGCCGTCAGCGGCTTCCGCCCCCGCGTCGCCTGCCGGTCCAGCGATTACCGCTTCATGAGCGCCCTGGTCGGCGCCGGTGTCGGGGTGGCCCTGGTGTCCAGTCTGGCCGTCAGCGGCCGCCCGGACGTGCGCGACCTCCAGGTCACCCCCCAGCCCACCCGTTACGTCGGCGCCTACCTCCCCCGGCGCCACCGGCCCAATCCGGCCGCCGACCGCCTCCTGGCCGCGCTCCGCAGCCAGGGCCGCTGAAGAATCAGCCGACCCGGATCTGGCCGTCCTCCAGGTGCAGGACGCGGTCGGCCAGGTCGATGAGGTTCGGGTCGTGGGTGGCGACCAGGGCGGTCGTCCGCTCGGACTGCACGACCACCCGCAGCAGGCGCATGATCTGCTTGGCCGTCTCGGAATCGAGCTGGCCGGTCGGCTCGTCGGCCAGCAGCACGTCCGGGCGCCCGGCCAGGGCCCGGGCGATCGCGACCCGCTGCTGCTGGCCGCCGGACAGCTCTCCCGGCCGCTGTTGCGCGTGCGGGCTGAGCCCGACGATGTCGAGCATGAGCCGGACCCGATCCTCGCGCTCGGCGGCCGGGCGGCCGGCGATCCGCAGCGGCACCCCCACGTTCTCGGCCGCCGACAAGATCGGGATCAGGCCGAACGACTGGAAGATGAACGCCACCGTCTCCCGGCGCAGCCGCAGCCGCTCTCGCTCGGACAGCGCGGTGACCTCCTGCCCGGAGACCTGGACCGTGCCGTGGTCGGGGCGGTCGAGGCCGCCGACGATGTTCAGCAGAGTGGTCTTGCCGGACCCGGACCGGCCGCGCAGGGCCACCAGCTCACCGGGGGTGATCGTGAACGACACCCCGCGCAGGGCCCGGGTGGCCGTGTGGCCGGTCCCGAACGTACGGGTCACCTGATCCACCGCGACCACCGGTGCCGTGTCAGTCGTCATGACCGGCCTCCGGCTGGCCCGGCTCGCGGTCATCGGGCCAGACACCGATGTGGTCGGGTTCGGGTTGCAGCCGGACCAGGCCGGCCATGCCCAGCGGGTCGGTCATCTCGCGCGGTAGCTGCAGCCGCCCGGCCCGGTCGAGGACCGCGTACTCCACCGCGGAGCCGGTGTCGTCACCGGCGGCGCCCGCACCGGCCCGGTGGATCTCGGTGCTGGTCCGCCCGTCGCGGATGGCGATGACCCGGCGGACCTGGGTCGACACCGCCGGGTCATGGGTGACGATCAGCACGGTGACCCCGAGCTCGGTGTTGGCCGTGCGGAGCGCGGCGAAGACCTCGGTGGCGGTGGCGGTGTCCAGCTCGCCGGTGGGCTCGTCGGCCAGCAGCACCTTCGGCTCGTTGGCCAGGGCCACCGCGATCGCGGCCCGCTGCTGCTCACCCCCGGACAGCTGGTCGGGGCGGCGCTCGTGGCAGTCGGCCAGGCCGAGCAGGTCCAGCAGCTCGGCCGACCGGGACCGGCGTTCCCGGGCGCCGCGGCCGGCCAGCCGCATGGGCAGGGCGACGTTCTGCTGGGCGGTCAGGTAGGGCAGCAGGTTGCGGGAGGTCTGCTGCCAGATGAAGCCGATCGTCTGGCGCCGGTAGGCCAGCCGCTGCTTGGCGTTCATCGCGGCCAGGTCGTGCCCGGCGACCCGGACCGACCCGGCGGTGGGCCGGTCCAGCCCGGCCAGGATGTTCATCAGCGTCGACTTGCCGCTGCCCGACGCGCCGACCAGGGCGGCCAGCTCACCCTCGGACATCAGCAGGTCCAGGCCTTGCAGGGCCTGGACCTCGATCCCGCCGGGGGCGGCGTAGATGCGGACCAGCCGGTCGCAGACGATCAGCGAGCCCGCACCGAAGTCCCGGTGCTGGCGAGCCGCCTCCGCCCCCAGGTCCGCGATGCTCGTGCCCATTGGTTTCCTCCCGCTCCCCCGTATTCAGTGTGCCCGCAGCAGGCTGGTGACGCCACGGCGGCGCAGGGCCCGGGTCTGCCCGGCCAGCGCCGCGGCGGCGATGACGATGACGGCCGCGACCGGCAGCCCGAGCGCGGCCCAGCCGGGCTGGATCGCCACCGGCGTCCCGGAGCCGGTGAACACGGCCAGGTCCAGGGCCGGGCCGACCAGCTGGGGCAGGGCCAGCGCGCAGACCAGGCCGGCCACGGCGGCGGCCAGTATGGCCGGCATGGCCTCGGTGACGGCCAGCCCGATCGGCCGGTCCAGGCCCATGGTGGTCATCCGGGCCAGCGTGCGCCTGCGCTGGGCCGCGCCCAGGGCCAGCCCCATCATCACCGTGCCCAGGCCGAGCCCGGCCGCAGCCAGGATGGTGAGCAGCATCAGCAGCTCCGCGCTCTTGGCCAGCGGCGCGTCGGCCAGGGAACTCAGGACCGACGACCGGGTGAGAGTGTTGGCCTCCGGGAGCACGGCGTTGATGGTGGCGGCCAGTTTCTGGTTGTCGATCGCGGTCCCGGCGACCAGCAGGGTCTGCGGGCCCGGCGCGCCCGCGGCTCCAGGCAGGGTCCGCAGCGGCATGATCACCCAGGCCCCGCCGCCGGGCTGGGCCGGGGTGGACCGCAGCACCCCGGTGACCCGGATCCGGACGGGCGCCAGTCCCGTCTGACGCGCGGTGAGCCGCTCCGGGCCCGCCCGCCCGAGGAAGGCCGCCGCCGCGGGCGAGGCCAACACGGGGACGACCGTCGTGCTGGTGACCGGCTTCCCCGTGCCGCCCGGCGTGGCGGCCGGCCCCAGCTTGCTCGCGGGGAAGGCCGGGAACGGGGTGGTCGCGGTCAGCGCGGCGTACCGGGCCGGGTCGACACCCAGCACGGTGACGGCCTGGCCGCCAGGACCGCTCCAGCTGGTTTCCCAGACCGCGGCGGTCTGGCGGACTCCGGGCACGGCCGAGATCCGGGCCACGTCGGCCGCGGTGACGTGGTCGTAGGGGGGGATGGGGTCCCCGGGGCGATTCTGGATGAGCACGTCGGCTCCGGTGGCCGCCCACGCGGCGGCGTTTTCGCCGCGGCCGACCGCGTCCCGGACCGTCCCGGCGAAAGCGGCCACACTCAGCGCCAGGACCACCGCGAACACCGGCAGAATCCCGGTCAGCGCGGTTCGGGAGGCCTGGGCCAGGGCGACGAAGCCGGTGGCGCCGGTGGCCCGGGCGGCCAGGGCCAGCAAGCCCCGGACGGCCAGGGGGTACAGCCGCAGGACGACCAGCACGACCGGCACCGCCACCAGAACCGGGGTCGCGGCCAGGATCAGGTCGGTCTGCCCCGGGGCGGGCAGGCCCTGGGCGTGCAAGACGACGAGGCCGGCGATGGCCGCCGCACCGGCGGTCACCTCGGCGACCAGGCGGCGGGCGCCGATCCGGCGCGGGGCCGCCTCCCCCGCCGCCGTGATCTGGGCCGCGGACGCGGGCGGGCCGGGCCGGCGGTGCCGCACGGCGGCGATCACCGGCGGACCGGCCAGGCCGGCCACCATGACCAGCGCGGCCAGCGACCATCCGAGCACCGAGGAGGCGTCACTGGCGTCCACGGCGAAGGCCAGGCCGGCCCCGAGCAGCGCCGCGGGCAGCACCACGACCGCCGTGCCCCGCAGCACGTGGGCCGCCAATTGAGCGATCGACCCGCCCCGGGCCCGCAGCAGGGTCAGCTCGGCGCCGCGCCGGACCGTGACCATCCGGGCCGCGACCGCGATGACCGCGGCGCCGGCCACGATCAGGCTGACGAACAGCAGGGCCAGGGCGGTTTCGACCTCGGCCTGGGTGGCCAGGAACGCCCCCAGGTCGCTGGTCAGCGGGGATGAAACCGAGACCACGCCGGCCCCTCCGCTGAGCGGGCCCAGAGGCGGGAACGTCTGCGCGGCCTGATGCAGCGCGTTGTACACGGGCCGGGCCTGGCTGGCGGTGAGCCGGCCCGGGTCCAGCGGGACCGTCCAGGTCATGCCCAGGCCGGACTGGCCGAATACGGACTGCACCACCATTTCCTGGCCCGGGTCAGCGATCACCGCGGCGCTCCAGTACGGGGTCGCGTCCAGCGGCGTGTTGTACAGGGGCGTGAGCCCGCCGTCGATCTGCCAGAAGGTCGATGTGGGGTCGCGAGCGGCCACGATGCCGGTGATGGCCAGGGTGACCGGGCCGGACGGCGCGACCAGCACCAGCCGGGACCCGGGGTGCAGGCCGTACCGGGCCGCGGTCGCGGTGGAGACCGTGCACGCTATGGCGCCCGCCGGGACCGGCCCGGTCAGGGAGCCGGCCGTCAGCCGCGCGTGGCGGGCCAGCTGGGGCCGGCCCAGCACCGCGAGCCGGGCCGGGGCACCGGTGTTGGTCCGCGGTCCCGCACCCGACGCGAGCGTGTAGATCGGGGAGGCCAGCCCGGCCCAGGCGCCCGAACCGACCGGCAGCCCGGCCGAGGCGTAGCCGTGGGCCAGCGCGGTGGTGGCGTCGCTCAGGTCGAGGCCGGGCAGGCGCTCTGGGTTGTCCGGGCTGAGCTGCTGAGTGAAGTCCCCCCAATCGGTGGCCGCCGTGATCTGCTTCACCAGCGGGCTGAGCCCGGCCATGGTGTTCCGCAGCGCCTGGGTCTCGGCCCGGAGGGCCTGGGCCGGACCGGCCAGGGCCGCGAACGTTAGGGCGCCCACCAGGATCGCCAGCGCGATCAGGGCCCCCCGGGCCTCCCCCAGCAGCGGGCCCACCGCCGGGCGGGGCCGGTTCACGCCGCCTCCGCGGCCCGCAGGGCCGCGGCCGGGTCGGGCCGCCGGGCCATGGCCAGCACCGCGGCCAGCACCGGGACGACCGCCACGCACGCGGCCAGGCCCAGCGTCTGCGGCCAGCCGAAGTGGATCAGCACCGGCGGAACCGGATGAGCGGCCGAGGTGGTCAGGGTCAGCGCCGGCACCAGCAGTTCGGCCAGGATCACCCCGAGGGTCAGCCCGGCCAGAGCGGCCGGCACGCTGAGCAGCAGTTTCTCCAGTCCCAGCTGACCAGCGGCCGCACCGGGCGGCACGCCGAGCGCGGCCAGCAGCGCGTTCTCGGCCCGGCGCTGCCGGACGCCGGCCGCGATGCTGACGCAGAACCCGGTGATGGCCAGCAGCACGGCGGTGATGGCCACCGCCAGCAGCGCCCGCTGGGGCACAGCCGAGACCGGGTCACCCAGCAGCTCACTGGCCAGCCCGCTGGCGGTGGTGACCGCAGTACCCGGGGGCAGGTGGGCGGCCAGGCCGGGCGGAGCCGTTCCCGAGCTGGTGGCCAGCCACCACTGGGTCGGCTCGGCCGGGGGCTGACCCTCGGCGGCCAGGATCTCCTGAGCCGCGCCCAGGTCGATGATCAGGGCTCCGCCAGGCCCGGCGACCGTGGGCCAGGACGACGTGACCGCGACGATCTTCACTCCGACGGTGACCCCGGCCAGGCTGGTTTCGACGATCGAGCCGACGTGGGACCGGTCGGCGGTCAGGAAGGCTCGGGTGGCCAGGCCCGGGACGGTACCGGCGGCCCGGCCGGGGGCGGTCAGGGTGACCGCGCCGGTGATCGGCGCCGGGGGAGCCGCGTTGGCCTGCCCGAAGCCGGCGCCGAAGGTCACCATCCGGGCCGACCCGGAGGTCGGCGGGGCCGACGGCGTCACCGCCGGTGCGCTGGTCCGCCCGACCGGGCCGGGCGCGGTGGCCCGGATCGTGATCAGTTGCGGGGACGAGGCCGCGGCCTGCCAGGCCCGGAGGTCGGTCCCAGGCATGGCGGGGGCCGCCGCGCCGGCTCCGGTCGTGGTCAGGCGGTCCACGGTGAACCGCGCGGAGGTGGCCGCCTGGCGGGCGGGCAGCTGATAAGACGCGGTGATCGCGATGATCCGGAGCGGGTAGATCGCGGTTCCGCCCGGCAGGGCCGCGGTCAGGGTGTGGATCTGGCCGTCAGCCGGCAACGACCCGGCGTCCAGCTGGTAGACGTCCCCGTCGGGATCGCCGACGGTCACGGTCACCTCCACCGGGTCCAGAGCCAGGACGGCAGGCCCGATCGCGGCGGCCAGCCGGATCCCGGTCGGCCGGCCGGGCAGGGCCAGCCCGGGAGCCGGGCCGGCCGGGGTGATCCGGCGCAGCAGCCCGGCGGCGGGCTGCGGAGCCTGGTCGGCGCGCAGCAACGTGGTCGCCGCCGCGTGCCCGGCGTTCACGGCCAGAATCTCGCCCGAGCCGTTGGCGGCCGGGTAGGACACGGCCGGCATGACCGCGGTGACCCCCCGGGCCCGGCTGAGCTGCCCGGACTGGCCCGGGGTCAGCGGCGCGGGCGGTACGGCCCGCACGTCAGCCCCGGCCGTGAACGCGGCCTGGTCGTGGGCGGACCCGATCCAGCTCTGCCGCTGGGCGATGGCCAGCGCCCCGGTGGCGACGGCCAGCACGACCAGCAGGGCCGCCCCGCCCTGCCGGACCGACTGACGGCTGATCTGCCAGCTGGCCAGCGCGGCGGTCAGCCGCCGGCCCCGCCCGGCCAGCCGGTCCCCCAGCTTCGCGGCCAGCGGCAGCAGCCGCAGCGCGGCGGTGGTTCCGCCCGCCAGCGCCAGCGCGGGCGCGAGCACCAGGACCGGGTCGGCGCCAAAGGCGCCGGATCCGGGCCCGGCCGACCCCGCTGAGTACCGCCGCAGCTCCAGGCCGGCCAGCACCGCCAGCGCCACCAGGCCCACGTCGGCTCCGGCCCGGCTGATTCCGGCCACCGCGGCGGCCCGGCCCTGCCGGGCGCGGGCCGCGCCCGGGTTCACGGTCCGGACCGCCGGCACCAGCACGATGACCACGGCCCCGGCCGCGACCACCAGCGCCGTGGGCCAGGCCAGGTTCAGGGCCGTACCGAACGGAACCGAGCCCGCGCCGGCCGCCAGGCGGGCCAGCCAGACCCCGGCCAGCCCACCGCCGGCCGACGCCGCCACTGACAGCGGCACCGCCTCGGCCAGCGTCAGCCGGGCCAGCTGCCAGCGGGTGGCGCCGCGGGCGGCCAGCATGGCCACCTCGCCTTCGCGCGCCCCGGCCAGCAGCCGGGCCACCAGGAGCAGCGCCGCCGCGGCCAGCAGGACGATCAGGACCGCGCAGATGGCCAGCAGGGAGCGGGCGACGCCGAGGTTGCTGGCGGTCCGGGTCAGCACGCCCGGGAGGCCGGTGACCGGGTTGAGGGCGGGGAGGCTGTCGCCGCTCTGCAGCGAGGTGATCAAGGCCGACAGCCGGCTCGCCACCTGGTTCAGCTGACTTTCGGCGATGGCGGGGGTGTCCGGCTGGGCCAGCCAGGCTGCGGCCCCGACCGCGAGTGACCCACCGAACGCGGCCGGATTGACGGTCAGCGGCCCGTACTCGGTAAAGCCGCCGGAGGCGGCCGCCCCGGCGAAGCCGACGTCATTCAGCTGCCAGTACGCGGCGCCGGGGCCGGTCGTCGCGCGCGGCCGGTACAGGCCGGTGATCCTGAACCGCACCAGCGCGTTGCTGTCCCGGTCCCGCATCTGGATCACGTCGCCCGGCTTGACCTGCAACAGCGTGGCGGCCGTCGCGGGCAGCGCAGCCGGGATCGGCTGACCGGCCGCGGGCGCTCCCGGCCAGTGGCCGGTCAGCAGAACGGCGTGGGCGGTGAGGCCGGCGAACGCGGCGGCTTCGGCGATCGGCACGTTGCTGCCCGCGGACGTGGCGCCGCTCTCGCTGCCGGAGCCAGCGCCCCCGGACTCGGCCGGGTGGGCTCCGGCGACGAAGCCGAGCGGATCGGAGCGGAGGGCGCTGTCGAAGCGGAACGGGACCTGGCCGAGCGCCCGCTTGAGCTGGCCCGGCAGGTCGCTGGTGACCTGACCGGCCTGGCCCCGGTCGACGGACCCGGTGACCAGGAAGGTGGTCCCGCTGGCGGTGCCCAGGTCATGCCGGACCGCCCGGGGCAGCACCCCGCCGCTGTAGACCGCGAACGTGGCCGCCAGCGCCGCGGCGACCAGGGTGGTCAGCACGGCGGCGATAACCACCACCCCGGACGCGCGCATCCGGCGCATCGTCAGCGAGTCCCCGTGCAGCCCCATCAAGCGCGGAGCCTACGCCGCCGGCGGTCTGATGGTTAGCCGGCTCAACCAACCTGCTCCCGACTGGCTTCCGCTCTGTGACCTGCCGGACCTGGGCCGGAACTGGGCCAGCGCCAGGACTGGGGCTAGGACAGGACTGGGGCTAGGAGTGGACCATGGAGCGGGCGGACATCGTCTGCAGGATGATCTCGGTGACCGCGTCCAGCGGGATCGCGGTGGAGTCGATCACGAGGTGGTAGTGGGACGCGTCGGCCGGGTTGACCCGGTAGAGGCGGCGGACGTAGGCGGTGCGGGCTTTGTCGGCCCGGTGCATGCGGGCCACGGCTTCCTCCGGCCCGACGGTTTCGATCACGGCACCCTGGGCGGCCCGGCGGTCCGGCGGTCCGTCCAGCCGCACGTGGAAGCCGACCCCCTTGCCGAGCACGACCGCGGCCGCCCGGCCCAGGATCACGCCCTCGCCGTCGGCGGCCATCCGGCGGATCCCGGCCTCGGCGCTGCCGCGCAGATCGTCCTCGAGCACGTGGGCCGGCGGTGCCGACTGGGTGGGCCCGACCGGCATCCCGTGGGTGAACGCGGCCAGCAGCCGGTGCACCGGCGTGCTGCTGGCTTCGTCCTCGGTCAGCTGCTCGGCACAGGGCCCAGGCTCGGTCACGTCGGCCTCGTTGGTGGTCACCCGCTGCAGGAAGGGCACGCCGAGCCGCTCGGCCAAGCTGGGCGCGACGACGCTGCCGCCGGCCCCGTAGGCCGCCGAGATGGTGACCAGCCGGTATTCGGGAACGACGGATCCGGGCACTGCGTCAGCGGTCACTTTCACCCATCTCCTTACTGAGCCACAGCCGTGGTAGCGGTGAAGATACCCGCCGTCACCGCAGGGAAACGGCGTAGCTGATCAGGACCTCACGGCACGATCACCAGCGGCACCGGCGAATGCCGGCTCAGGCTGACGGCCACCGAGCCGATCACGCGGTGCATCGCGTGCGAGGAGCTCCCGACCACGAGGGCCACGGTGTCGTCGGGGTCGGCTTCACCGAGGCGCGTCGCCACCGCCAGCAGTTCCTGGGCGATGTCCCCCTGCCGCCACTCGAACTGCCAGCGGTCCTCACGCCCGCGAAGCTGCTCCCCGGCCTGGTTCCGCAGGTCGGCGGCGATCTCGCTGAAGCTCTGCTCCATCTCGGCCAGGGCGTCGGGTGACATCGCGTCCGCGGCCGACAGGTGCCCGACGTACATCACCATGATCTGGCCGGTACGGCCGCTGAGCAGGCGCGCCGCCGCGTCCAGGGCCCGGACGGCCGGAGGTGATCCATCGAACCCGACGATCAGGTGCAGCTTGGCAGCAGGCGGCACGGCAGCGTTCATGTTCTACCTCCGGTCCTGGATCATTAGCAGCGACTCAATGATGGGCCGGCGGCCGGCCCGGTGATCAACCGGGGCTCGGTTTAGTCGTCGGCTCCGTCACAGGCCGCGCTCGATGGGCAGGACGCCCTGGTCAGCCGCCTTGACCAGGGCGGCGTGATCGGCCTCGGTCTGGTCGGCGTACAGCCGCGCGAA
>DATDIH010000408.1:0-4990 GCA_036521155.1 Streptosporangiaceae bacterium | reverse complement strand
CGTGTCCACCGCCGGTCGCAGGACAGGCACGCAGCCCCCTCTGGTCGTCTGCTCGATCGTGTGCTGCTCCGTGTGCTGATCCGTGAGCTGAGGTTAACTGTGATTCACTTCAGGCGCCAGGCTGGTCAACCAGATTCCGGTTTGGGCCTTCTCAAGTGGTAATGCGATGCCTACAGTGACGACTGTAGTGAATGGAAAGTCACTTTCCTGGTCGCAGGCGATGACCAGCTTTGCGCGATCACCCGTCGGAGAGGACGTGAGTGGCGATGGCCGCGGACTTCACTGCGACTGACTTCGATGTGACGAGCCTGCACCACCGGCGCGCCACCCACCGCTGGGAGCGCACCAGCGTCGGCGATCTGCTCGAGCGCATGACGTGGAGCTTCCCCGGCCAGGAGGCCCTGGTCGGCCGGGAGGGCGCCTACGCGGATCCCGCCTTCGCGCGGCTGACCTACCGGCAGGCCGACCAGGTCGCCAACCAGATCGCCCACGCCCTGCTGGCCCGCGGCCTGGACCGAGGCGACGTGGTCATGCTGTTCTGCGAGAACTCGATCGAGGGCTACCTGATCAAGATCGGCGCGGCCAAGGCCGGGCTGGTGGTCGCGCCGATCAACCCGATGATGGCCCCGGACATGGTCTCGGCCATGATCAGGCTGGTCGAGCCGAAGCTCGCGATCGTGGACGCCGAGTTCTGGCCGGCCGCCGGGGCGCCGTTCGCGGCCAATGGGCTGGAGGTGGCCGTGACCATCACCATCGGCGGCGGGCCGGTGCCGGGCAGCGTCTCGTTCACCGACTTCGTCGCCGGTCAGCCGGTCACCGAGCCGGACGTGGAGATCCACGGCGACGACGTCTGGGAACTCCTGTTCACCTCCGGCACCACCGCGATGCCCAAAGGCGTGATGATCTCGCACACCTGCACCTACATGGCCGCCTACGGGTTCGCGCTGTCCCTGACCCGGGGCCTGCGCCTGGAGTCAGAACTGCGGGTCGGCACGTTCTTGCCGATGATCTACCACGTCGGCGACCAGCTCTTCACCTGCTCGGTGTTCCTGTCCGGCGGCACGCTCATCCTGGGCCGCAAGCCGGATCCGGGCCGCATCGCCGAGATGATCGCCGAGGAGCGGGTGACCGCGCTATGGGCCGGCTCCCCCGCGATGGTCAACGCCGTGGACGCCGTGCTCACCCAGCGACCCGGCCTGGACGCCCGCAGCCTCAAGGTCATCGTCTACGGCTGGGCGGCGCTCCCTCCGGCCACGCTGGCGTCGATGAAGCAGCACTGCGGCGAGGACCTGCTGGTGTTCGAGATCTTCGGGCAAACCGAGTCCATCGCGTGCCACCGGTTCTGGCCGGACAAGTGGCCCGAGCTTTACGCGCGCACCGCGCCGAAGCAGAACTACGTGGGTGTGCCGAGCCCGCTGCTCGCCTCGACGGTGCTGGACCCGGAGGGCCAGGACCTCACGTCGTCCCCGGGCACGCCCGGCGAGGCGGTGTACCGCTCCCCGTCGATGATGTCCGGCTACTACCGCGACGAGGCGGCCACCCGCGAGGCGTTCCGCTTCGGCTGGTTCCACTCCGGCGACAGCTGCGTCTACGACGACGAGGGACTGCGGGTGATGCTGGACCGCTACAAGGACATCGTGAAGACGGGCGGCGAGAACGTCTCCAGCCTGCGCGTGGAGGCGGTGCTCGGGCTGCACCCGGGGGTAGCCAAGTCCGCGGTCATCGGGCTGCCGCACCCGCACTGGGGCGAGGCCGTCACCGCGGTGGTGATCCGCACGCCCGGGGACAGCACCACCGAGGCCGAGCTCATCGCGCACTGCCGCGCGGCCCTGGCCGGGTACGAGACGCCCAAGGCCGTGGTGTTCACCGGCGCCCTGCCGGAGACCGTGGGCGGCAAGGTCCTCAAATACAAGCTGCGGGTCACCCACGCCGCGCACTACGACGGCTCCGAAGCCCTCCGGTGAATGTCGGCCGCCCGCCGCCGGAGTCCCCGGCCACGCGCCCGCTGGCCCAGGCCGCCGCCCGGTCGCGCGGCCAGCCCCGGCCCTCTTTTTTCCGCAACGAAAACCGTATCCGCCGGCGCTGTTGCCCTGGGCTAACGGAATTCGTGGTGACCATAGGTGACCTCTCCGGCCCAGGGCCGGTCCTTAGGGAGAAAAGGGGGACGCGGCGGACAGCTGGACCGCGAGGACGGCCGGGGCCTCGGCGAGAGAAGGGCCGTACCAGGTCAGGTGACGGCCACTGACCAGGGCGGCGGCCAGGCCGGGAAAGCACTCGGGGCCATCCTCGGCGGTAAAACGGTAGGGCTCGTCCGGCAGCACGACCAGCTCCGGGCCCGCGGCCAGGAGGTCGCCCAGCGGGATCTTCGGGTAGCGCTCGGCGTGCCCCGCATACAGGTTGGCCACCCCGAGCCGGGCCAGCACGTCGCCCGCGAACGTGTCCCGGCCCAGCACCATCCACGGCCGGCGCCAGATGGGGATGACCGCCTGGCGGCGTCCCGGAGCGCCGGGCCGATCCGGGCCGTCCGGCGGGAACCCCTCCCAGACCCGGTCCGCGGCTTCCAGCCAGCCGGGGGCCGGGAGCTGGCACGCGACCGTGAGCAGCCGCCGCAGCGACACCAGCGCCTCGTCCAGCGTGCGGATCACGGTCACCCACACCGGCAGGCCCGCTTCGCGCAGCGCGGCCAGGTCGGCGGGCCGGTTCTCCTCCTCGTTGGCCAGGACCACGTCGGGGCGCAGCGCGATGACCGCCGCGAGGTCCGGGTTCTTGGTGCCGCGGACCCGGGGGACGTCCAGCCCAGCCGGATGGGTGCACCAGTCGGTAGCCCCGGCCACCAGGCCCGGCGCGGTCGTGGCCACGGTCTCGGTCAGCGACGGCACCAGCGACACCACCCGGCTGACCCGCGCCGGGATCGGGACCATCGCCCCGGTGTCGTCCCGGGCGCCCGGGCCGGACATCACCGCCCGGGCTGAGCCGGCCGCGGCAGGCCGTCGCCGAACGCCGCCGCCAGGTCACGCATGGCCGTGTCCAGGAGCTCGCTCAGGTTACTGTCGTCGTCCTGGAGCCACTGCTCGTACGCGGCGATGGCCACACCGAGCATCGCGTAGGCGATCGTCTGCGGGAGCAGGGCGCAGGCGGGCTCCCCGGTGCGCCCGGCCACGAAGTCCGCGATCACCTGCCGCCACTCCGCGTAGCGCAGGGTGGAGTGCGCCTGCAGCACCGGCACGCCCAGGATCAGCTGCATCCGGCGCCGGTGCCAGGGCTCGTCGCCCGGCGGCACCTGGTTGAAGTCGACGATGGCCAGCCGGATCGCGTCCATCAGCGGCCACTGCGGCGAGCAGGCGGCCAGCCAGCCCCGCATCCGGTCCAGCTCGTCCTCGAAGTTCCCCCACGGCACGTCGTTCTTGGACGGGAAGTAACGGAAGAAGGTCCGGCGGCCGATGCCGGCCGCGACGGCGATGTCGTCGATCGTGGTGCCCTCGAACCCCTGCCGGTCGAACAGCTCGAACGCGACATGCTCCAGTTCTGCACGGGAGGTGATACGCCTGCGGCCAAGCTGGGCAGGTATCCCCGCAGCGCTCACTGGCCAGCACCGCCTTTCCGTCCCCCGGCTCGTGGGCCTGACTAGGAGCATGCCACGACCCGGCCGGGCATGCGAAAGCCCACAGCCCGCAACTTGACCTTTGGCACTGAGTGCCTTTAGTGTCTGCACTAAGTGCCAGATAGCGGGCAGACGACAGCGGTGGTGCTGGCGGACCCTAGCCAGCGCGGGCCGGACGACGGATCCGGAGGCAGGCATGAGCGAACAGACCGCCAGCGCGACCACGACGGTCCCGGCCGCACAGGCAGAGCACAGCACGGCTGAGCCGGCCGTCCCGGCCGACGAGAGCCTGGTCGCCGAGGAACTGCTCGTCGAAGAGGTTTCCATCGACGGCATGTGCGGTGTCTACTGACCCGGCCGGGGCGGTCCTGGCCAGCCTGGCCACCTCGTTTGACCTGGACCGGCCCTGGCAGCTGGATGAGCGGGTGGCGGTGCGCCCGGAACCCTTCGGCGCGCTGCTCTACCACTTCGGCACCCGGCGGCTCTCCTTCCTGAAGAACGCCACCCTGCTGGCCGTGGTCCGCTCGCTGGGCGAGCATCCCTCGGCCCGCGCCGCCTGCGCCGCGGCCGGCGTCCAGCCCGCCCGGCTGCCCGCCTTCGAGCGGGGCCTGGCCACCCTGGCCGAATCCCGCATGATCAGCCCGCGGGTGATCGCCGAGCAGGGGGCCGCGTGAGCACCGAGACCCTGGTGGAGCTGTTCGAGCACGGGCTCGACGCGCCGATCTGCCTCACCTGGGAGCTGACCTACGCCTGCAACCTGGCCTGCGTGCACTGCCTGTCCAGTTCGGGCCGGCGTGACCCGGGCGAGCTGAGCACCGCCGAGTGCAAGGCCGTCATCGACACGCTGGAACGCATGCAGGTGTTCTACGTGAACATCGGCGGCGGCGAGCCCACCGTCCGGCCCGACTTCTGGGAGCTGGTCGACTACGCCACCGCCCACCACGTCGGGGTGAAGTTCTCCACCAACGGCGTGCGCATCGACGAGGCCGTGGCCCGCAAACTGGCCGCCAGCGACTACGTGGACGTGCAGATCTCGCTGGACGGCGCGACCGCCGAGGTCAACGATGCGGTCCGCGGGCAGGGCTCGTACGCGATGGCCATCCGGGCCATGGAGCACCTGGCCGCGGCCGGCTTCCGGGGGTTCAAGATCTCCGTGGTGGTGACCCGGCAGAACGCCGGCCAGCTGGACGAGTTCAAGGCGCTGGCCGACCGTTACGGGGCCCAGCTGCGGCTGACCCGGCTGCGGCCGTCCGGCCGGGGCGCCGACGTGTGGGACGAACTGCACCCCACCGCCGCGCAGCAGCGCCAGCTGTACGACTGGCTGTGCGCGCACGGCGAGCAGGTGCTGACCGGTGACTCGTTCTTCCACCTGGCCGCCTACGGCGAGGC
>DATDIH010000407.1:0-5554 GCA_036521155.1 Streptosporangiaceae bacterium | reverse complement strand
CAGATCACCGGAGCCGCGGTCGTCCGAGACGGAAACCGGCGCGTCCAGCGACTCCGGGGCGAACGCCTCGTGGGCCTGGTAGGCGTGCCGCAACGCCTGGGCGGTGACGTTCAGGTGCGCGGCGACCTGCTCGTCGGTGGGGGTGCCGCCCAGTTCGTGGGCCAGCTCGGACTGGGCCTTCTTGGCGTTGAGGAACAGCTCCTGGTCGGTGCGGCTGACCCGGATCAGCCAGCGCTTGTCGCGGAAGAAGCGCTTGATCTCGCCGGTGACGCAGGAGTGGGCGTACGGCTTCAGTTCCTGGCGGACCGTGGGGTCGAAGTTGTTGATGGCCTTCATCAGGCCGAGGAACCCGACCTGCACCAGGTCCTCGTAGTACTGGGCAGGCAGCTGATACTGATGCGCCGAGCTGCGGACCAGTCCCTGGTAGCGGGACACGAGGGTCGTCCGGGCGTCCTCACCGCGCTGCGGATCGTCCAGCAGCCGCGCCAGTTCAGCGTCGCTGAGCGTGGTCAGGTCCGGCACCGTGAACGAGGTGAAGGGCTCAGGGCTGGAGGACGACGAACGAGAAAGAAGGTGAGTCATCGCGGTCCCACTCAGAAAAAACCGGAGGCGATTTTCTTCACCTGCGCCTACTGTAACCCAACCGAGATCTGGTGGTCAGGCCAGGGCCCCGGTCTCGGCCAGCGTCCGGGCCACGTCGGCCACCTTGCGGTTGACCCGCTGGGAGTGCTCGGACAGCAACTTGAACGCCTCATCGGCGGTGATGCGGTGGCGCTCCATCAAGATGCCCTTGGCCTGCCCGATGGCGTCCCGGTTGGCCAGGGCCCGGCGCAGTTGCCCAGCCCGGTGCGCCTCGGCCAGGGCCAGGGCGGCCTGGGTGGCGAACAGGCGGGCCACGTACTCGTCCGCGAGCGTGAAGGCCGCCTGGTCAGCGGCGTACAGGCTGACCGAGCCGAGCCGCCGGTCATCCACGTAGAGCGGGACGCAGAGCATGCTGGCGACATCCAGGGACAGCGCGAGCTGAGCGTACTTCGGCCACCGCGGCTCGGCCGTCATGTCGTCGACCCGCACGGTGATCTGATCGCGGGAACTGTCGATGCAGGGGCCGGTGCCGGTTTCCTGCTGCAGCACGTCCAGGATCAGCGGGGCTTCGCCCGCCACCGCCTGCGGCTCGAACTTTCCCCCCTCGTACAGGTTCACCCCGGCGTACCGGGCCGGGCCGATCGTCTCCACCGCGGTGCGGGCGATGGCGTCCAGCGTCGGCTGCAGGCCCGCCTCGGGCACGTGCAGCGCCCGCCCCAGCCGTTCCAACACAGACCACGAGGCCAGCCCGAGGTTCTCCGGCTCCTCGGGCTCCTCGGTCCACCCCAAGCGTGTCTGTGTTGTCACACCTTCCTCCTCACGGTTACTGCCCCATGCCCAGTGCCGGGCGGGTCACACCACCTGACCGGATGCCATCACGAGGTCCGATCACACCGCCTGACCAGGCGGCCAGCACTGATATAACATCGGATCTCGTTATCTGCCAAGCATCGGGCCTGGTCGGCCCGGGCCGGACCGCGGGCGGGACCCGCCGCTACAGCCCGCAACGACGTGGACCGGCTGCGGGAAATCTGCCTGCTGGCCGGGGACGGCCTCAACCGCATGCGCGGGGGCACGCCCGGCCGATAGGCGGCCGGCGGCCGATCCGTTCGTTCCGCCTCCACGCCAGGATGGTTTGATCATCCTGGCGTGGAAGGAGGCGCGGTATGCACGTCGATCTTGCTGTGGCGGTGGTCTCTCCGCCCGCCAACACGCTCAACGGCCAGGGCTGGAAGCAGCTGGGCGAACTCGGCCTGGCCCTGCTGCTGTCGGCGGTCATCGGCTTCGAGCGCGAATTGCGGCAGAAGGACGCCGGGCTGCGCACCCACACCCTGGTCGGGGTGGGGTCGGCCCTGTTCATGCTGATCAGCAAGTACGGGTTCACCGACGTGCTGGAAAAGCAGCTGGTGGTGCTGGACCCGTCCCGGGTGGCGGCCCAGATCGTGTCCGGCATCGGGTTCCTCGGGGCCGGGCTGATCTTCGTCCATCGCGGCTCGGTCCGCGGGCTGACCACGGCCGCGTCGATCTGGGTCACCGCCGCGGTCGGGGCCGCGGCCGGGGCGGGCCTGGACGTGCTGGCCGCGGTCACGGTGGGCATCTACCTGGTGGTCACGCTGGTGTTCCCGGTCGTCCGGCGCCGGCTGCCGTGGGCGGCGACCGGCACCGCGGCGCTGCGGGTCCGGTACCCGGACGGCCACGGCATCTTGCGCCAGGTGCTGAACGAGGTCACCCGGCGCGGCTTCATCATCGACGACCTGGGCACCGAGCAGGCCAGCGACGGTGAGGGCCACGACGGCGCCCGGCAGGTCACGGTGACCCTGCACGTGCACGGCCGGAACCCGGCCGGCGAGCTGGTCGGGGCGCTGTCCGAACTCGACTACGTGGACGCCGTGGTCGCCTCGGACCTGGGCGCCGTCGACGAATAAGTCCGACCGCAGGATGATGACGAGGGCGGTGAGCAGCCTCTCGGCCGGCCCGGGGCCGGAGCGGGCGGCGGTGGCTGCGGCCTGGCGAGCGACGGGGGACAGGCACCAGGCCCAGAGCTCGTCCAGGCGGCCGCGGTCGGCGACCTGGTGGGCGGGCAGGATGGCGGGCCACGACCAGGCGGCGGCCTGGGCGGTGACCTTGCCGCCGCCGTCGACCGGGTCGACGGCGAGCACGGGGATCCCGGCCCGCAGGGCCAGGGCCAGGCCGTGCAGGCGGGTGGTGACCACGACGTCCATCCGGCTCAGCAGGGCTTCGAACGCGGCGGCGGTAGAGCACAGCCGCCAGTCCCGGGAGTCGAGCCGGGTCTCGAGTGGGACCGGGGCGCAGGACTCGCCGCCCAGCCAGCCGGCCAGCTTCCCAGTCACTTCCTCGTGACGGCGGCGCGGGCCGTACTCGCCCTGGCCGGAGGCCAGCACCACCCCGGTCACCGGGACCGACGGCGAGGCTGAGGCGGGTGAGGAGGCGGGGTCCGGGCGGGGCGGGACGGCCGCGGAGAGGTCACGAAGGGGAGGACCCTGGTCGCCGTCGCGGGCCAGCACCAGGTCGAAGCCAGTGCAGGCCGGGTCCGACCGGTCGATGATGGTGACGCCGACCGCGATCCGGCGCAGGGCCGCGAACTGCGTGTGCAGGGCGGTGACCGGTGCGCCGTGCAGCGGCCCGCACACGAAGACCAGGTCGGTGTAGTGGCGGGGGGCAACGTCCTCCAGGCGCAGTGCGCCCGGCCGGAACACCGGGCTCCAGGCGACCTCGTAGCCGATCCCGGCCCGGTCCAGGGCCTGCTCGACGGCGGCCAGGGCCAGCACGTCACCGGCGGTGGCTTCGCCGTGCAGGAAGCTGAACCACCCGGTGAGGAGGATGCGCCCGGTCAGCTGCCCGCTGGCTTAGTCATCTTGGCGTGCACCGCGGCCCGCACCCGGTCCGGTAGGAGCCTGGTCCCGGCGGCCTGGATCTTGTTCTTGATGGACCCCGCGACCACCTGGTTCCGGCCGGCCATCAGGGCCTCGAACCCGTCCCGGGCCACGGCGGCCGGGTCGTCCTTGGCCGACGTGTCGACGGGGGTGTCCGCCATGCCGGCCCGGTCGAAGAACCCGGTGTCGGTTGGGCCGGGCAGCAGCGCGGTCACGGTGACCCCGGTGTCCTTGAGCTCGTGGCGCAGGGCCGACGCGAAGGACTGGATGAACGCCTTGGACGCGGCGTAGGTGGCGTAGTACGGCCCGGGCATCTGGCTGGCCGTCGACGAGGTGAACAGCACCCGGCCCGAGCCGCGGCGCACCATGTCCGGCACCAGGCGCTTGGCCAGATGGACGGGAGCGCTGATGTTCAGCCCGATCAGACGCTGCTCGTCGGCCAGCGGGATGTCGGTGAAGACACCGCCGTTGCCGATCCCGGCGTTGAGCGCCAGCGCGTCGACCGGCCGGCCGGTCGACGCGATCGCGGCCACGAGCCGCTCGGCCCCGTCCGGGGTAGCCAGGTTGGCCGCCACCTCCTGGACGGTCGTGCCGTACTCGGCCAATTCTCCCGCGGTGGCGTCGAGACCGGCTTCGTCGGAGGTGATCAGCACGTCGAAACCGTGGGTCGCGAACTGGCGGGCCAGCTCGCGGCCGATTCCGCTGGATGCTCCGGTGACCACGGCGAACGGCCTGGAGTCAGACACGGTGTTCCTCCCACCTGCCCGAGGTCGCCGCGGCCTGCGGGCCGTGGCGCTGGCCTGCTACCCGGGGGCGCCGGGCCAAACCGGACAAGCTGCCGGGCCTCCTTCAGCCCACGTAACGGCGGGCGGCCGAGGTCCGGCGCGGAGCGTCGAGCAGCTCGATCCAGGCCTCGACCTGGGGCGGGACCGGGCGGCGCTCACGCAGCACCCAGGGCAGGCCGCACAGGGCCGCCCCGAACGCCGCGGCCGAAGTGAGGTCACGGGGCACCGAGCCGGCCAGTTCGGCGGTGCGCCGCAGGGCCGGAACCGCCGGGCGGCGCAGCCAGGTGAACCAGAGCGTGTTCCGGATGCCGAGGCCGCGCCGCCGGGCCGGGTCGCGGAGCGTGGAGGCCTGGTGGTGGACGACCGCTGCGGGCAGGTAGCAGAGCCAATGGCCGCGGGCGACCAGGTCGGCGCAGAGCAGCTCCTCCTCGCCGCCGAGCCACAGCCGGGGTGAGAAGCCGCCCGCTTCCCGGAACGGCTGGGCCCGGAGCACCGAGGCGCCCGCCATGATGCTGAGCAGCGCGGGCCCGGGCAGGCCGGGGCGGCCGGGCAGCGGAGAACCGGCCAGCTCGGGGGTGATCGGGTCGTCGGTGCCACCAGGCTCCACCACGATCCGGGCTGTGATCGACGCGACGTCCGGGTGGTCGTCCAGGGTGTCGGCGGCCAGGGTGAGCGCGCCCGGCTCCCACCAGGTGTCGTCGTCGCAGAAGGCCACGTACGGGGTGGTGACCTGGCGCAGGGCTAGGTTGCGGCCGACCGCGCCGAGGTTGGTGCGGGCCGCGATCAGCTGGACGTTTGGGTGACACCAGCGGACCTGGGCCGCGGTCCCGTCGTCCGAGCCGTTGTCGACCACGATGACCAGCGGACGTTCGGGGAGTTCGGCGAGTTTGCCCAGGGTACGGGTCAGTTCGGCGCGCCGGTTGCGGGTGATGACGACGACGGTGACCCGAGGGTCTGGTGTGACGACTGAGGCACCGAAGGCTTGGCGCGCTGGCTGCGGCGGGTCAGCTGTCACGGGTGCGCTCCAGGATGCGGATGTCGGCCTCGACCGCGGCGGGCAGGGGCCGCCGTCGCAGCAGGGCGAGGAGCAGGGTGGCCAGGGTCTCGGCCAGGGCCCGGGCGGCCGCCGGGTCGCGCCGGCGGGCGGCCGCGGCCAGGCGGCCGGTGTCGGCCAGGGCGCGGGCCAGGGGACGGCGCAGCCAGCCGATCAGGACGTGGTTGCGCAGCTCCTGGGTGCGGCGGCGGTTGGCGTCGCGGGCGGCCGACGGCCAGTGGTGCACCACCACGTCGGGG
>DATDIH010000406.1:0-8236 GCA_036521155.1 Streptosporangiaceae bacterium | reverse complement strand
TACCAGATGGTCTGGGTCACCGCCGTCTCCGGGGTGGTGACGATGGGCGCGATCGCGTTGACCATCTGGGCCAGGTTGGCCATCCGCACCCAGTCACAGTTGCGGGTGAAGATGTTCAGGTAGGTGCCGACGGCCAGCGCGTCCGCGAAGTTGTAGCGCTCCTCCAGCGTGCCGTCGTCGGTGCGGAACCACACGTTCCACTCGTCGTAGGCGATGCGCGGCGGCTGCGCGATCTTCTTCACGTAGGCGGTGCGCTCGATCAGCGTGCGGGCGCAGGCGATGGCCCGCTCGGCCTGGTGCGGCTGGAGCACGTTGGTCCAGTAGTCGTCGGCCCCGGTGTAGATGTGCAGCGAGTGGTAGTCGACCAGCGGCGCCATCCCGTCGATGACGACCCGGTCCCAGTCGTTCCATCCGTTCATGCCGCAGCTGACCAGCTGAGCCTGCGGGTCGAGCATCTTGATGGCCCGGGCCCACCGGGTCGCCTCGCGCACGTACTCTTCGGCCGACAGGGCCCCGACCTGCCAGTCGCCGTACATCTCGTTGCCCAGGCCCCAGTACCGGACCCGGTACGGGCCGGGGTGCCCGTTGGCCGCGCGCTGGTCGGACCACCGGGTGCCGGCCTCCCGGTTGCAGTACTCCACCCAGTCCAGGGCTTCGGCCAGCGTGCCGGTGCCCATGTTCAGGCAGATGTACGGCTCGGTGCCCAGGTCGGCGCAGTAGGCCAGGAACTCGTCGGTGCCGAACCGGTTGGTCTCCTTGCCTTCCTTGCCGCCCCAGGCCAGCTCGGGCCGGGCCGGCCGCCCGTCCTTGGGCCCGATGCCGTCCTTCCAGTGGTAGTTGGACACGAAGTTCCCGCCGGGCCAGCGCAGCACGCCCATGCGCAGCTCGCGCATCAGGCCGAGCACGTCCTGCCGGAACCCGCGCTGGTCGGACAGGGGGGAGCCTTCCTCGTACAGACCGCCGTAGATGCACCGGCCCAGGTGCTCGACAAAGCCGCCGAAGACGTTCCGGTCCAGCTCGCCCACTGCCCGGGCCGGGTCAACCGCGATTTGGGTCACTGTCTCTCCTGTTCGCTCGCTGTGTCTCCAACCCCCCGCAGGACTCGCGCACGATCAGCTCCACCGGCAGCAGCAGTGGCTTGTCCGGCACCGGCTCGCCCGCGATCATCCGCAGCAGCAGGTCGACCGCGCGCTCGCCGGTCTCGGCCAGCGGCACCCGCACCGTGCTCAGCGGCGGGGCCAGGAACTGGGCGAACGGGATGTCGTCGCAGCTGACCACGGCCACCCCGGCCGGGACCCGGCGCCCCGCCTCGTACAGCGCGGACAGCACCCCCATGGCCATCATGTCGCTGTGCACGAACAGCGCGGTGATCTGCGGCCGCCGCTCCAGCAGGGCCTTGGTGGCCGCCGCGGCCCCGCCCGGCGTCCAGTCGGCCTCGGCCACCAGCCCCTCGTCGGGTTCGATCCCGGCCTGCCGCAGCGCGTCCTCGTACCCGTGCAGCCGGCTCCGGGTCACCCGCCGCCGGAACAGCCCGGCCACCGTGCCGATGGCCTCGTGCCCCAGCCCGATCAGATGCTCGGTCGCGATCCGCCCGGTGTCCCGGTGGTTCGAACCCACCAGTGGCAGCCCGCCACCCGGAATCGACTGCAGGCTGACCGCGGGCCCGTGCGCCCGCAGCAGCTCGCCGACCTCTTCGTTCTCCTCCAGGTCGGGCGCGGCCGCGATGACCCCGTCGACCCGGCGTTCGATCAGCGTGCGCACGATGCTGGCCGCGTCGCCCCCGCCCGGGGCCAGATGGCCGACCAGCACCGCGTGCCCGTGCCTGCGCGCGGCCTGCTCGGCCGCGACCGAAGTCAGCGTGATGGCCACATCGGTCGCGTCGCTGGCGATCAGCCCCAGCGTGGCCGTGGACCGCTGGACCAGGCTCCGGGCGATCGTGTTGGGCTGGTACCCGAGCCGCTCGGCGGCGGCCACGATCCGCGCCGCCGTCTCGGCCGACACCCGGACGTCCCCGCCGTTCAGCACCTTGCTGGCGGTCTGGAAGCTGACGCCGGCCGTGGCCGCCACTTCCTTGATCGACACGTACCGCCGCTGCGCCATGCACCCGCCTTCCCGGCTGAAGCCCCGGCTTCCCGGCTGAAGCCCCGGCTTCCACCCTCGTGGGCGAACGTTCGCCCACACGGTAAGCCGCCCCGAACGCCACGGTCAAGATGCTGTATTCATCCCGTTATGCACCCGGACCAGGTTCGCGTCCCATTCCCCGAGTTTTCCTTGGCCTGGCTTAAGACTCCACCCTGGGCCCCGCTCCCTCCCGGGTCCGGCGCCGTGCCTTGCTGCCGCCCACACGCTGAGTCCCGCCGCCCGACGCGGCCATGACTCCCGCCGCCTGGCTCCGCAAGGTCCGCCCGACGCGGCCATGACTCCCGCCCCCTGGCTCCGCAAGGTCCGGCCGCAGCTCAGTCCCGGCACAACCCCAGCCCTCGACACCCACCGGCCCCACGGCACACGCCCGGCCCACGAAGCCCACCCGGCTCCCGCCCATCCCGGCTGCGCCCTGGGTTCGGGAACACTTTTGGGCAGCATGTGAACACAAGTGTTCCCGAACCCGCGGGTCCGTCAGCCCGGCTCAGCGACGTAGCGGAGTCGGCGCCCGGGTGGGTTGAACCACATGCTGAAGTAGCGCCTCAGCGACATGCTCCGCCCGGGGGCCTCGGCCACGATGTCGGTCACGGTCTCGGGGATGACGATGACCACGAAGTACCGTTGGCCAGTGCGCTCATCCGCGTAGATCGGCCAGTCGGTCCGCTGCCCGTCGCGGTCGGCCGAGTAGAGCGCGGTGACGCTGTCGTGAGCCCGGCCGTAGATCACGGCCGGAGCGCCACGCGCCGAAAGCAGCCAGGAACCCTGGCTGACCAGATTGTGCTCGTCCACCGCGACGTCCTGGACCGTGGCCGTGTCACCGTCGTGCTCGACCGCGACGCAACGGGCGCCTGCGCTGTCCACGTAGCAGGTCAGGGTGAACGTCTGGCCTTCCACGGTGTACTCGGCCAGCCTGGTCACCGGCGTGTCCGGCCGCCGGGACCCGGGCGGGCGCACCACCGGCCCGCTGGGCCAGGTGAACTCCTGGCCGGCCAGCACCGGCCCGAGACGACCCTCCCGGTCCAGGCCGGCCGGCGCCAGCACGGGGGAGAGGCTGTGATCGCCCGCGACCTGGGCCTGGCGGGCCCGCAGCGCGTCACCCAGCCGGGCCCGGGTGATCTCGGTCCGGGTCGTCGCCGCCCGGTACCGGAGCACGCCGGCCAGCACGTCCGGCATGCTCAGGGTCTCGTTCCGCTCGGCCTGGCCGGCGGCATCGTCGGCCCGGTCGGCGAACGCGGCCAGGGCCGGCTCCAGCTCGGTGAACCGCTCCAGGGCGTAGCTGGTCTGCCCGGCCACGGTCTGGTCCCAGCAGGCCAGCCACAGGCCAAGGTCCTCGACCTCGGCCACGGTGGCCTCGTAGGCGATGTGGTTCCCCGCGCCCGGGTCCATCAGGAAGAGGTGGGCGATGGTCTCGCCCCAGGGCACGTGCAGGATGTTGGTCGCCTGCCACTCGTCCACCAGCTGGCGCCCGGCCTCCTCGGTGGGCACGCGGTGCACCACCGGCCGCGCGCCCAGGCTGGCATCGGCTAGCCAGGTGTAATACCCGCCCTGATACTCGACCACGTACTGAATCCGGTCGCCCCACTGCTGGGAGTGGACCGCGTGTGCCCCCGGGTCGATCGGCGGCGGCTCGACCGGCTTGGCCGGTGCTCCGGGCTGGCGCTGCACCGAGCGCCAGGCTTGCATGTACGGCTGGCCGGTGGCGGCTTGCTGCGCGCGGGCCGCCTTCTTTCTGGCTCGATCGGAAGTCATGGCGTGCGTCCCATCACGGCGCGAACCCCCACGCGGCCCGGCCGGCTGGATCGTCACGACCATGCGAAAGCCCGGCGCGAGTCGGAGACCCTTGTCCGTAAGCACCACAGTCGGCGTGGGCGAACGGCGGCTGGGAAGCGGGCCGGCGCAATGGCCACTACCCGCATCCTAAACCGCCGCCGCCCGGGCTCGCTCCATCCCGTAACTCCGGCCGCCCGGGCTCGCCCCAGCCCGTTGCTCCCGTCGGTCTCCCGCTCGCCCGGCTCCGCAGCCGGCGCTGAGCGCCCACTACCGGTGCAATGGGCCTCACCACCGGGTCCGGCCAACTGATCATCCGCATCGAGCGTCACACCAGCCCCGGCAGCCCCGGAACCGCCCTGTCGCTGGCTCCGATCAGACCTGGACGAACTCGATGCCGGCGATGTCGCAGAACACCTTCCAGTCGGCGGCGTGGTGGCCGAGGTTCATCACCTCGTGGTGCGGGCCACCGTTGCGCAGCCAGCCGTTCAGGCACTGGCGCACACCCGAAGCCGGCCGGAACTGGCCGTAGGGCATCTCCAGCGCCGGCAGTTCCTGGCTGTCCAGGTTCTCGCCTTCGGCCACCACCATGCGGAAGCGCTCGCCTTCCAGGGACACCAGCGTGGCCAGCGTGGCCGGCCCGGGCTGCAGCTGGAACAGGAAGGTCGGCGGGTCAGCCAGCCGGCCGATGCCGAGCGGCCGCTTGATCAGCTTCACCGGCCGGTCGGACCGGGCCACCTTCCAGTTGCCTTCGCCCATGTGGCTCTGCAGGATCGAGTCGGTCGGGAAGTCCATCGCGTACATCTCGGTGAAGTGACCGTCGCCGATGAGCTGGTGCGCGGCGTAGACCATGCACGCGGCCAGCACGTCGCCCTCGGCGCCGTAGCCGTAGCCCTTGGCCATCAGGCTGGACGCCGCGGCCAGCGGCAGCCGCCGGAACCGGCCGTCCTCACCGATCGCGTCGAAGTGCGCGGTGTAGGCGCCGAAGCCGCCCGCGGTCAGGATCTTCTCCAGCGCGACCTGCATCCGGGCGTGGTCTTCGCGCTCTTCGCGGGACAGCCGCGGGTCGATCTCGAAGTGCTCGTCTTCGAACGAGATCACGTCGTTGACCTGGGCGTCAGTCACCTCGTCGATGCCGCGGACCAGGTCCCCGGGCGCGACCGCCAGGATCTCCGGGCCCAGCGAGCGGACCAGCGCGCTCTCATCGACCCGGATGTCGCCCATGTCGTTCATGGCGTAGCCGAAGATCGCGGTCTTCAGCGACTTCCAGGCCGTGACCGCGGCGGCGGCCTGGGCCCAGCGGCCCACGTCGGCCTTGAAGCTCTCGCTCTTCCAGTCGTCGGTGAGCACGGTGAACCGCTTGCCCGCCCGGACCATGGCGTTGGCGGTGTCCTGCGCCCCGTGCACGCCCTGGTTGTAGGTCATGTCGTCCATGTTCCAGGCCGGGGTGACCGAGGGTTCCGGCTGGATGTTGGCCATCAGCACCGGCAGGTGGGTCTCGCTGAGCAACCGGGCCACCCGCATGGCCGGGCCGTAGGTCAGCATCACGACCATGACCCCGTCCACCTCGGAGTCCTCGAACTCGCGCATGG
Organism: Streptosporangiaceae bacterium; assembly: GCA_036521155.1. Taxonomy (GTDB): domain Bacteria; phylum Actinomycetota; class Actinomycetes; order Streptosporangiales; family Streptosporangiaceae; genus Bog-532. The sequence goes on along the minus strand of DATDIH010000406.1, from coordinate 2,735 downwards.
CCCGCTCGGCGTCTTCCCGGTATTTGATCGCCTTGCTGGGGATGAACTCGCCCACGCCGGACAGCTGCTGGGCGACCTCGGCCGCGTAACCCTCCTGGCGCTGGGCGATGCCGGGGATGTCGTCGTCGTACAGGTCCTGCATGATGCCGAGGATGCCGATGCGCGGCCTGCGGTCAGCCATGGGTGTCTCCTTGGTCGTAGCGGGACCCGGCCGCGGCCGGTCCCGAGCTGTAGTCAGTCAGAGCGGCTCAGTGCTGGCCGTACTGCTCCTTGTAACGCTTGTGCAGCGCGTCCACCTGGTCCTGGGGCAGCGGCTGGGGCGAACCCATCAGCCGGGCCGCGTGCACGGTCCGGGCCACGTCCTCGCACATGATCGCGGCCTTGACCGCGTCCCGCGCCGACGGGCCGATGGTGAACACCCCGTGGCTCTTCATCAGCACGGCGGGGGAGCGGTGACCGGTCAGGGTGGCCACCACCCCGCGGCCGATCTCGTCGCTGCCGATCAGCGCGAACGGCCCGACCGGGATCTCCCCGCCGAACTCGTCGGCCATGGCCGTGATCACGCACGGGATGGGCTCGCCCAGCGCCGCCCACGCGGTGGCGTAGGTCGAATGGGTGTGGACGACCCCGCCCACCTCGGGCATGTGCCGGTAGATGTAGCCGTGGGTGGCGGTGTCGCTGGACGGGCTGTAGCCGTCGCCGACCGTGTTCCCATCGAAGTCGCAGACGACCATGGACTCCGGGGTGAGGTCGTCGTAGCTGACGCCGCTGGGCTTGATCACCATCAGATCGGCCCCGGGCACCCGGGCCGACACGTTGCCCGACGTCCAGGCGACCAGCCCGTTGCGCGGCAGCTCGGCGTGCAGGCCGGACACGGCCACCCGCAACTCGGCCACCAATTCGTCGGTGGACCGCCCGTCGCTGGTCACGCTCATCAAGAATCTCCCGTGTTGTTGTCGAAGGCTCCGGACGTGGTGTCACCCTCGGTGTCGACGTCCGGGCCCGCTTCGAGGATCCGGTCCCGCAGCGACCGCAGCCGGTGCAGCACGTCGTTGCCGCCGCGGCCGAAGTAGTCGTGCAGGAGCACGTATTCGGCGTAGAGCTCGTCGTAGATGGCCGAGTTTTCCGGGATCGGCGAGTAGACCTCGTGCCGGACCTTGCCCATGACCTGGGCGGCCGTGGGCACGTCGGGATACGCGCCGGCCGCCACCGCGGCGTGGATCGCCGAGCCCAGCGCCGGGCCCTGGTCGGAATCGATGACGCTCAGGGACCGGCGGGTCACGTCCGAGTAGATCTGCATGAGCAGCTGGTTCTTGAGCAGGCCGCCCGCCACGATCAGCCCGGTGACCGGCACCCCGGACGATTCGAAGGACTCAATGATGATCCGGGTCCCGAAGGCGGTCGACTCCAGCAGGGCCCGGTAGATCTCGTGCGGCCGGGTGGCCAGGGTCAGGCCGGCGATCACGCCGGACAGCCCGTGGTCGACCAGGACCGAGCGGTTGCCGCCCTCCCAGTCCAGGGCGACCAGCCCGTGCGCGCCCACCGGCAGGGCTCCGGCCTGCTCGGTGAGCAGGTCGTGCACGGAGATCCCGCGCAGCTCGGCCTCCTGCCGCAGCGGCGCGGGCACAGCCTGGTCGATGAACCAGCCGAAAATGTCGCCCACCGCCGACTGGCCGGCCTCGTAACCGAACTGGCCGGCGATGACGCCGCCGTCGACCACACCGCACATGCCGGGGACCTCGGCCAGCCCGGCGCTGTTGATCACGTGGCAGGTGGAGGTGCCCATGATCAGCACCATCTGGCCAGGCTCGACGGCTTGCGCGGCCGGCGCGGTCACGTGCGCGTCGACGTTGCCCACGGCCACCGCGATGCCTTCCGGCAGCCCGGTCCAGCCGGCCGCCTCGGCGGTCAGCGTGCCGGCCTTGGCCCCCAGGGCCGAGATCGGGTGGGCCAGCTTGTCGTCGGCGAAGCCGGCGAAGTCCGGGTTCAGCGCGGCCAGGAACTCCCGCGACGGGTAGTGCCCGTCCTGCCAGATGCCCTTGTACCCTGCCGTGCAGGCGTTGCGGGTCTCGGACCCGGTGAGCTGCCAGATGATCCAGTCAGCGGCTTCGATCCACCGGTCGGCCCGCTGGTATATCTCCGGGTCCTCCTCGAGCAGTTGCAGCCCCTTGGCGTACTGCCACTCGGACGAGATCTTGCCCCCGTACCGGGCGATCCAGGGCTCCTTGCGCTCGTGGGCCAGCGCGTTGATCCGGTCCGCGTGCGGCTGGGCCGCGTGGTGTTTCCACAGCTTGGGGTAGGCATGCGGCCGGCCTTCCAGCCCGGGCAGCAGGCACAGCGGTGTGCCGTCCGTGGTGGCGGGCAGCACGGTGCAGGCGGTGAAGTCGGTGGCGATCCCGATCACCGCGCCCGGATCCACCCCCGCATCCTCGAGCGCGGCGGGCACGGCCGTTCTGAGCACGGCCAGGTAGTCGGCCGGGTCCTGCAGGGCCCAGTCGGGCGGCAGCTGCTCCCCGGTGGCGGCCAGCTCCCGGTCCATCACGCCGTGCCGGTACTCGTGGACCGCCGTCCCGAGTTCGGCCCCGTCGCTGACCCGGACCACCAGCGCGCGCCCCGACAACGTGCCGTAGTCCACGCCGACGACGAACCGCTCGTTGTTAGCGCTAACAACCATGGCCGCCTCCCACTCGGTGCTCCCTTTCCTCGTTTCCCGTTCCAGCGCCTCTTGAAGCGCT
>DATDIH010000405.1:0-4096 GCA_036521155.1 Streptosporangiaceae bacterium | reverse complement strand
GTCCTGCTGGCCCTGGGCGTGCTCGCCCTGAGCGTGGGCCTGATCCGCAGCGAGACCGCGTCCGACCTGCGCACGCTGACCGCCACCGGGGCCAGCGGCCGGACCCGGCGGGCGCTGACCGCGGTCACGGCGGGCGCGCTGGGCCTGCTCGGCGCGGTGCTCGGGGTGGGCGCCGGGTACGTGGCCGCGGTCGCGTATTTCCGCGGCGACACCCTGGAGGGCGGCCTGTCCGCGCTGTCGGCGGTGCCGGTCACCAACCTGGTCATCCTGCTGGTCGGCATGCCGCTGCTGGCCGTGGCCGGTGGCTGGCTGTTCGCGGGCCGGGAGCCGCCCGCCCTCGGACGTCAGCCCATCAACTGAAACCAATCCGCTGAAAAACGGTGTAACACCCTCGGCGGGCGCGGCGCTCTTACTGGTAGGGAGCGGGCAACGGCGGCGGGGCGCCCGGGCGCAGCCGGGCGTCCTCGCCGTCCGCGGTGCTGGTACCGGTCAACCGGTGCGCTGGCTTGGCACCGCACGCCCGGGACCGGAGGGCCGCGCGAGAGGGGCGTCGGCCTTCACACCGGCGGGGCGGCGCCCAGCAGCCGCGCGGAACGGCAGGCCGCAGCGGCAGGCTGGGCGTCACCCTCGCCGGGACGGGACCGGGACCCGGTCCAGGTCGGCCGCGACCACGATCTCACCGCCGAACACCGCGCCCGCCTCGTCCGCGAACCGCCGCGGGTCCTGGTGCGCGTAACGCTGCGAGAAGTGGCTCAGCACCAGCGTGCGCACGCCGGACTCGGCCGCGATCTGGCCCGCCTGCCGCGCGGTCAGATGCCCGTAGGCGGGGGCCAGCTCGGCGTGGGCGTCCAGGAACGTGGCCTCGCACACGATCAGGTCCGCCCCGTCGGCCAGGGCGAAGGCGTTGTCGCAGAGCCGGGTGTCCATGATGAACGCGAACCGCTGGCCGGGCCGGGGCTCGCTCACCTCGTCCAGCCCGATGCGGCGGCCATCCACCTCCAGGCTGCCGTCGGCGGCCAGCCGCCCGACGGCGGGCCCGCTGATGCCCAGCTCGGCCAGCCGGTCCGGCCGCATCCGGCGCCCATCCGGCTCGGTCAGCTGGTATCCGACGGTGGGCACCCGGTGCGACAGCGGCCGGGCCACCAGCCGCCAGGCGGCGGTTTCCGCGAGCACGTCAGGGTCCCCGTCGGCCGCGCGTTCCCGCACGGTCGCCACGTCATGGAAATATGCCGCGTGCCGTAGATGATCAAAGAAGGTCTGACCTTGGGCTGGATAGTGACAGACGACGTCATGGTCGACCCGGTCCAGGGCGATCCGCTGCAGCACGCCCGGCAACCCGAGGGTGTGGTCGCCGTGAAAGTGGGTCACGCAGATCCGGTTGATCTCGCTGGCCCGCACCCCGGCCAGCAGCATCTGCCGCTGGCTGCCCTCGCCCGGATCGAACATCAGCCCCTGGCCGTCCCACCGCAGCAGGTAGCCGTTGTGGTTGCGCTCCCGGGTCGGGGCCTGGCTCGCGGTGCCGAGCACCACCAGCTCGCGGCTGGCCACGGCTCAGGCCGTCCAGGAACGCGGTTCGGCCGGGGCCCCATCCGGGCCGGCCGGCCCAATGTCCGGCCCAATATCCGGCCCCGTGTCCAGCGCTGTGTCCCGGTCGGCCAGGGCACACTGCCACCAGCCCACGTCCCGCCAGGCCCCGAGCTTGTACCCGACGTCGCGGAAAACTCCGACCGGGGTGAACCCGAGCGCTTCGTGCAGGCCCACGCTGGCCGGGTTGGGCAGCGCGATCCCGGCGTACAGCGACCGGTAGCCGAGGTCGCGGACCTCGGTGATCAGCCGCTCGTACAGTTGCCGGCCCAGGCCCCGGCCCTGGTAGGCCGGGTCCAGGTACACCGAGCTCTCGGCCGACCACCGGTAGGCGGGCCGGCCCCGGTGGGCCGCGGCGTAGGCGTAGCCCGCGACCCGGCCGTCGTCGTCGGCCACCAGCCAGGGCAGTCGCGGCCGGGCCAGCATCCGGCGGCCGATCTCGTCCGGCGTGGGCGGCTGCTCCTCGAACGAGGTGGCCGTGGCCGTCACCAGCGGCGCGTAGATCGCCGCCACCGCGGGCGCGTCGGCCGGGGCCGCCGCGCGCACCGTGATCGTCATCAGGCCATGATGGCCGGCAGCCAGACCCGCATGGGCTGGCCGTCCCGGTTGTCCCACTGAAAGTAGGGCACGGCCGTGGCCCGCTGGCCGGCCGCGGCCACCGAGCCCAGCGGGCCGGCCGGGACCGCCTGGGTGTAAGGCAGGTCGGCGGGGCGCCCGGCCCGGACGGGCCGCGCGTCCATGTCCACCGTGACCGTGCGGCCGATCTCCGGCAGCGTGGCCGGCTGGCCGGTCAGCGCGCTGCCCGCCACCAGGGCCAGGTCGTCCAGGTCGGTGCCGTCGGCCTGGTCCACGGTCTCGAAGCAGTAGACCAGCGGGCCGCGTTCGATGGCCACGCAGCCGCGCACCGCGTCGATCCGCGGGTGCGGGAACACCCAGCGCGGGGTCAAGCTGAAGGTCCAGGTCAGCACGTCGCCGGGTCGCCAGGTGCGGGTCACGGTCAGGTAGCCGCTCTCAGCCGGGCCGGGGTCCACCCGCTCGCCGTTGACCTGCAGCCGGGGCGGGCCGCTCCAGGCCGGAACGCGCAGGGCCAGCCCGGCCGGGGCGTCCGGGGCCTGCTTGACCCGGACCGTGACCTCGCCGGTCCAGGGCAGGTCGGCCGACATCGCGACCGCCAGCGTGCCCGGGTCCAGCGGGGCCGTGATTTCGGCCCCGGCGAACTGGTGCAGGAACAGCGTGTGGCCGTCGGTGCTGGCTAGGTAGTGCTGGACCGAGGCCAGCAGCCGCATGATGTTCGGCGGGCAGCAGGCGCAGGAGAACCATTCGTGCCGCCGGGCCGGGTCGTCGCCTTCCACATGGTCGGATCGCCGCTGGAGTGGGTTGACGTAGAAGAACTTCTGCCCGTCGGTGGAGATCGACGCGCCGAACGCGTTGTACAGCAGGCGTTCCATCAGGTCGGCGTAGCGGGCGTCGCCGGTGGCCAGCAGCAGCCGCCAGGACCAGTGGAAGCTGGCGATGGCGGCGCAGGTCTCGTTGTAGGCCCGGTCGGGCGGCAGCTCGAACCGGTCCCCGAACGACTCGTCGGAGTGGCGGGACCCGTTGCCGCCGGTCAGGTAGGTCTTGGTCGCGACCATGTCCTCCCAGCGGCGGATCGAGGCGGCCAGCAGGTCCTCGTCCCCGGTCTCGATGGCCACGTCGGCCACCCCGGCCTCCAGGTACAGGGCCCGCACCGCGTGGCCCTCCTCGGTCACCGCCTGGCGGACCGGCATGTGGTCCTGCAGATAGCGGTGGCCACGGCCGGAGTCCCCGGCCAGGCCGTGCCCGCGCTGCTCCACGAACTGGCGGGCCAGGTCCAGGTAGGTCCGCTCGCCGGTCTCCCGGTACAGCTCGGCCAGGGCGGTCTCGACCTCGGGGTGCCCGTCCAGGCCCCGCTCCTGGCCCGCGAACGTGTCGACCAGGTGGTCGGCCACCCGCTGGGCCACGGTCAGCAGCCGGGTCGCGACCTCCTCGTGCCCGGCCGCCCGGCGGGCCGCGGTCCCGCTCCCGGCCACCGGGTGGGCCGCGGTCCGGTGCAGCGCCACCGCGGCCTGGATCAGGTGGCCCGCGCAGTACATCTCGTGGCTGGAGGACAGCCGGGAGTACCGGGGCTCGCCGCTGACCTGAATGTAGGAGTCCAGGTAACCGTCGGGCTGCTGGGCCTGCTCGAGCAGGCCGACCGTGCTGGCCGCGAAGGCGGCCAGGGTCTGGCCGGTGCCGCTGCCCGGCTCCCGGGCCAGCTCCCAGCCGATGGCCTCCAGCGTCTTGTAGATGTCGGAGTCCATGAACACCGGCCCGTGGTACTGGGGGGCGGCGTCGGCCGTCGGGCCCTCGCCCACGTTGGCCGGGCGCACCGAGTCCGCGGCCCGGGCTGGGCCGCCGGGCCGGGGTGCGGGCTCCCGGCCGGCCGCCGCCGCCCGCATGTTGTCCAGGTTGCCGGCCACCTCCAGCTGGCGCAGGGCCAGCGGCAGGCTCGCCT
>DATDIH010000404.1:0-13632 GCA_036521155.1 Streptosporangiaceae bacterium | reverse complement strand
GGAGCCGAACTGGCTGGTGATGATCAGGTCGGCCGCTGCGATCAGTAGCTCCAGGTCATCGCCCACCTCGGCGTCGATTTCCCTGGCCTTCTCCGGTGCCGCCTGCACGTCCTGCCGGTACTCGGGCTGCGCCTGCTGCTTGCAGTGCTCGACGATGTCCCGGATCTCCTTCTCCGAGACGAAGGCGTTCTGCAGCCGCATCGGCTTGCTCGCGCCCATCGGCAGGAACAGCGCGTCGCCCTGGCCGACCAGCTTCTCGGCGCCGGGCTGGTCGAGGATGACCCGGCTGTCGGCCAGGCTGGAGGTGGCGAACGCGAGCCGGGAGGGGACGTTGGCCTTGATCAGCCCGGTCACCACGTCGACCGAGGGCCGCTGGGTGGCGAGCACCAGGTGGATGCCGGCCGCGCGGGCCAGCTGGGTGATGCGGACCACGGAGTCCTCCACGTCGCGGGGCGCGACCATCATCAGGTCGGCCAGTTCGTCCACGATGGCCAGCAGGTACGGGTAGGGCCGGTACACCCGCTCGCTGCCGGGCGGGGCGGTCAGCTTGCCCGCCCGGACCGCCTTGTTGAAGTCATCCACGTGCCGGAAGCCGGAGGCGGCCAGGTCGTCGTAGCGCCGCTCCATCTCCGCCACGACCCAGTCCAGCGCCTCGGCCGCCTTCTTCGGGTTGGTGATGATCGGCGTGATCAGGTGCGGGATGCCCTCGTAGATGCTCAGCTCGACCCGCTTGGGGTCGACCAGGATCATCCGCACCTCGTCCGGGGTGGCCCGGGTCAGCACCGAGGTGATCAGGCCGTTGATGCAGACCGACTTACCGGAGCCGGTGGCCCCGGCGATCAGCATGTGCGGCATCTTGGAGAGGTTGGCCACGACCGTGCGGCCCTCGACGTCCTTGCCCAGGCCGACCACCATCGGGTGGTGGTCGGTGATCGCGACCTGCGATTTGAGCACGTCGCCGAGGCTGACGATCTCCTTGTCGAGGTTGGGGATCTCAACCCCGATCGCGGACTTGCCCGGGATCGGGGAGATGATCCGGACGTCGGCGCTCTTGACCGCGTAGGAGATGTTCTTGCTCAGCGCGGTGACCCGCTCCACCTTGACCGCCGGGCCGAGCTCGATCTCGTAGCGGGTCACGGTCGGGCCGCGCTGGAAGTCGGTGACCTGGGCGTCCACGTTGAACTGCTCCAGCACCTCGGACAGCGCGCGCACGATGATCTCGTTGGCCTTGGTGCGGGCCTTGGGCGCGGAGCCGGGGCGCAGCAGCGCGGCGGGCGGCAGCGTGTAGCTGGTGTCGGCGGCGCCGGTCAGGGTGAGCTGCTCGGGCTTGCGGAAGTGCTCGTGCTCCACCGGCGGGGCGGCGGGCGCGGGCCTGGCCGTGCTGCCCCCCAGGCTGACCCCCGGGTTGGCCGACGCGGCCGGGGTGTCATCCGGTTTCGGATCGGCCAGGCCGGGGCCACCCGAGCCCCCGGGCAGGAAGCCGAGCGCCTCCAGCAGGCCCTCGTCGGTGGCCGGGCCGGGCTGCGCACCGGGCGGGGGCCCGCCCGGGTCGCCGAGCCCGGCGGCCGGGTCGTCCAGCGGCTGGTTCTTGCGGGCCTTGGCGCCCGGGGTGAGCAGCGGGGAGTCGTAGGGCTTGATCCGGTCGCCGCCCTCGATGGCCCCCTTGACGCCGCGGGCGGCCTTGCCCAGCTGGCCGCGGATGCGGCGGCCGCCGCTCTCGAGTTCGGCGGGCTCGTCGCCCTCGCCGTACTCGTGGTCGTAGTCTTCGCCCTCGCCGAAGACCCGGGTCCGGCGGCCGAAGAATGCGCGCGCCTCCTCGACCCGGTCCGGGACCCGGTGCAGGGGCGTGCCGGTGATGACCAGGATGCCGAACCCGGCCACCAGGGCCAGCACCGGCGCGGTCACGTAGGCGGTCAGCGCCTTGGACAGCGGGACCGAAGCCACGAAGCCGATCAGGCCGCCCGCGTGCCGCATGGCGGTGGCGCCGTCGGAGGGCGACGGCGAGCCGTTGGCGATGTGGACCAGGCCCAGCACCCCGACGACCAGCGCCCCCCAGCCGATCACCTGGCGGCCGGCCTGGGCGTTGTGCTCGGGGTGGCGCAGGTAGCGCCAGGACACCAGGCCGGCCAGCAGCGGGGTCAGCCAGGCGGCGGACCCGGCGGCGCCGTGCACGAACGAGGAGACCGCGCGCCCGGCCAGGTTGTCCATGCCCCACCAGATGCTGGCGGCCAGCACGATGGCCGCGGCCAGCCAGAGCAGCCCCACCCCGTCCCGGCGGTGCTCGGGCTCGAGGTCACGGGCGCTGTTGCCGACCCGGCGGGCCGCGAAGCCGAGCGACCCGGCCACCACCATCCAGGCCGCGGCCAGCGCGTGCCCGACCCAGCCGACCAGGATCAGGATCGGGTCGCGGGACCGGACCGGGGCGGGCCGGCGGCCACGCGCGGTGCTGCTCTTCGACCGGGTGCTGGCCCGGGTCCGGCTGCTGGTGCTCCGGGACTTGGCCGGGCTGCGGGTGGCCGACCGTGAGCTGGCCGCGGGCTTGCGCCGGGCAGGGCCGGACGGTTCCGCGCGGAGGTCGCCGGAACTCCCGCCGCGCGGGCGAGTTGATCCCTTGGGCGCACGGGTGGCCATGATCCCCACGGTAACGAAGACCGGGGCCGTCCCCTACGACCGCGCGAGGCGTGTCGGCCGGTTCCGCCGCGGGCGTAAGGCCCCGGGACTCAGGTGTTGGCGGGCAGCTCGGTGCCTGCGCCGCGGCGGCGGACCTTGATCAGGTCGCGCCGGTGCTCGGGCAGGGTGGGCTCGGCCGCCCCCTCCACGGTGAAGCCCGCGTCGGCGATCATCTCCAGGTCCTGCTGGCCCGCCTGGCCCTCGCTGGTCAGGTAGTCGCCCAGGAAGATCGAGTTGGCGATGTGCAGGGCCAGCGGCTGCAGCGAGCGCAGGTGGATCTCCCGGCCGCCCGCCAGCCGGACCTCGGCGTCCGGGCAGACGAACCGGACCATGGCCAGGATGCGCAGGCAGCGCTGGGGGGTGAGGGTCCACTCCCCGGCCAGCGGGGTGCCCTCGAACGGGATCAGGAAGTTGACCGGCACCGAGTCCGGGTCCAGCTCGCGCAGGGCGAAGGCCGCGTCGGCCAGGTCGGCGTCGGTCTCCCCCATGCCGGCGATCAGTCCCGAGCAGGGCGACAGCCCGGCCGCCGCCGCCTGCTGCACGGTGCCGACCCGGTCGGCGAAGTCATGGGTGGTGCAGATGTCGCCGTAGTGGGCTTCGGCGGTGTTCAGGTTGTGGTTGTAGGCGTCGGCGCCGGCCGCGCGCAGCCGCTCGGCCTGGTCCTGGCGCAGCAGCCCCAGGCAGGCGCACACCTCGACGTCGGGGTGCTCGGCCTTGAACGAGCCGATCATCTCCGACACCCGGCTGATGTCCCGGTCGGCCGGGCCGCGGCCGCTGGCCACCAGGCAGACCCGCTTGGCCCCGGCGGCCACGCCGGCCTGCGCCGCGGTCAGCACCTCGTCCGGCTTGAGCCAGCTGTACTTGAGCACGTCGGCGTCGGAGCCGAGCCGCTGGGAGCAGTAGAAGCAGTCCTCGGGGCACAGGCCGCTCTTGACGTTGACCAGATAGTTGAGCTTGACCCGGCGGCCGAAGAACCGCTGCCGGACCTTGAACGCGGCCGCCACCACGTCCAGCAGCTCGTCGTCGCCACTGGCCAGCACGGCGAGCGCCTCGTCGCGGGTGGGCCGCACCCGGTCGAGGGCCTTGGTCGTCAGCGCGTCCAGCCAGGGCATTTTGCGTGGTCCTCCGGGTGATGGGCGGGGTCAGTCGGGTCACCACGGCTGACCGTATCAGCCCCCCGGCCCGCGGCCCCGGCCGCGATCCAAAGGCAGCGCGAGACCAGAATCAGGTGGGCGAGTAGGGTCGCTGTGCGACCTTCAATGAAATAAAAGAGCTGGGAGTGCGGGATGCGAATCGCGATTCTGGATGACTACCAGAACGTCGCACTCGGCTACGCGGACTGGAAGGGCCTGCCCGGCTCGCCCGAGATCACCGTGTTCACCGATCACATCGCGCGGCACGAACTGCTGGCGGCTACGCTGCGGCCGTTCGATGTGATCGTGGCCATGCGCGAGCGGACCGCGTTCCCAGCCAGCCTGCTGGCGCTGCTGCCGGACCTGAAGCTGCTGGTCACCACGGGCATGGGCAACACCGCGATCGACATGGACGCGGCCCGCGAGCGCGCCATCACGGTGTGCGGGACCAACGGCGTGACCGAGGCCACCGCCGAGCTGACCTGGGGCCTGATCCTGGCCCTGGTGCGGCACATCCCCGAAGAGGACCGGCGGATGCGGGAGAGCGCCGGGGCGGGCGGGGCCGCGATGAGCGTACGGGGCGGCTGGCAGCGGACGATCGGGATGGACCTGCACGGCCGGCGGCTGGGCGTGGCCGGGCTGGGCCGCCAGGGCCGCCAGGTGGCCACGTACGGGCAGGCGTTCGGCATGGAGGTGCTGGCCTGGAGCCAGAACCTCGACCCGGACCAGGCCCGGGAGGCCGGGGCCGAGCCGGTCAGCAAGGAGCAGCTGTTCGCGCGGTCGGACGTGGTGAGCGTCCACTACAAGCTGAGCCCGCGCAGCACCGGGCTGATCGGCGCGGCCGAGTTCGCCCTGATGAAGCCGACCGCCTACCTGGTCAACACCTCGCGCGGGCCCATCGTGGACCACGACGCGCTGGTGGCCGCGCTGCGCGGCGGCCAGATCGCCGGGGCGGCCCTGGACGTCTACGACACCGAGCCGCTGCCGCTGGGCGACCCGCTGCGGTCGGTGCCGAACACCGTGCTCACCCCGCACATCGGCTACGTCACCGACGACACCTACCAGGTGTTCTATTGCGACGCGGTGGCCGACATCGCCGCCTACATCGAGGGGCACCCGGTCCGCGTCCTGAACGGCTGAGCCGGGCGGGCTTCCTGAAGGCCGGCCGGGCACTTTCTGAACGGGCCGCGCGTTAGCCGGGTCAAGACCTCGAAACGGGCCTCCGGGCTTGCTCCCGATCACGCTCCCGATCGCGGGTCAGCCTCTTTCATAGTTTTCCAACCAGTTTAGTTGACTTTAGCGTCGGGACCGTGCTGAGGTTGAGATGGTGAGCTTGGTGACGGCGATGGAGGAGGCGGCGGCATGGGCCTGATGCCAGCCGACGAGACCGGCCCGGTATCCGGCGGCCCGCTGCCTGGGAGCCCGCTGTCTGGGAGCCCGCTGTCTGGCGGCCTGCTGGACCGGCTGACCGCACAGCCTGCGCCGGGCGCCGCCGACCTCTCCGGCGCGCACCGGGCCGACCCGGAGCGGCTGGCCGCCGACCTGGCCGTGCTGCGGGACCACGGGTACCTGACCCTGGCCCTGCCGGCCCGCTTCGGCGGCGCCGGGCTGAACCTGGCCGAGGTGGCCTGCGCGCAGCGGCAGCTGGCGGCGCGGGCCCCGGCGGCGGCCTGGGCGGTCAACGCCCACCACGCCTGGGTCGGGGCCGCGGCTGACGCCCTGGCCAGCGGGGACGCCACCGACCGGGGGCCGGGCTGGGTGCTCGGCCAGGCCGCGCGGGGCCGGATCTTCGCGACCTACGGCGCCGACGGTGACCTGGAGACGCCGCACGTGATCCCGCCTGCCACCGAGGGCAGCCCGCTGCTGGCCGGAATGTACGCCTGGGGGCTGACCCTGGCCGGCATGACCAGCTACGCCATTGCCCGGCGGATGTTCGAGCGGGCCGTGGCCCGGGCCGGGCGGGCGGGGCTCTCCCTGGACCGGTGGCCGGTGGCCGAGGCTTCGTTGCGGCTGGACGACATGCGCGGCCGGCTGGACGAGGTGATCGGCGGCTGGCGGCAGCGGGTCGAGGCCGGCGGCGGGCTGACCACCCTGGACCCGGGCCGCCTGGGGCTGATCCGGGAGTTCACCGCGCGGCACGTGGCCGCGGACGGCGCCGAGCGGGTGGCCGGGCTGGCCGCGCTGATCGCGGACGGCACCGTGGCCGCCGCCCGCGCCTAGCCCAGCAGCCGGCCTGGCCGGTGATCCGGCGCCCGGTCCGGCAGCTAGTCCGGCAGCTAGTAACGTCGGGGCCGTGCTGGTTGTGCGCTCGATCGCGCTATTCATCCTGGCCGCGCTGCTGGAGATCGGCGGCGCCTGGCTGGTCTGGCAGGGAGTGCGCGAGCACCGCGGCTGGGTGTGGGTCGGGGCCGGGATCGTGGCGCTCGGCCTGTACGGCTTCGCGGCCACGCTGCAACCGGACTCCCACTTCGGCCAGATCCTGGCCGCCTACGGCGGGATCTTCATCGCGGGCTCGCTGGCCTGGGGGGCGGTGGCCGACGGCTACCGCCCCGACCGGTTCGACATCATCGGCGCACTGATCTGCCTGGTGGGCGTGGGTGTGATCATGTACGCCCCCCGGCACTAGCGCCGAGCCCAGGCACCAGCGGTGGGTCAGACCTCGATCACCCGCGGGATGATCATGGGGCGGCGGCGGTAGTTGTCGCTGACCCAGCGGCCCACGGCCCGGCGGACCATCTGCTGGATCTGGTAGGAGTCGGTGATGCCCTCGGCGGCCGCCTTGGCCAGGGCCTCGTCGATCTTGGGCCGGACCTCGGCCAGCGAACCCTCGTCGATACCGGAGCCGCGGCCGTGCAGCTCGGGCGCTGCCACGGCCTTGCCGGTGGTCGAGTCGAGCACGATGATCACCGAGACGAAGCCTTCCTCGCCCAGGATCCGCCGGTCCTTGAGCTGCTCGTCGGTGACCTCGCCGACCGACAGGCCGTCCACGTAGACGTAACCGCAGGGCACCGCACCGGTGATGCGGGCCTGGCCGTCGACCAGGTCCACGACCACGCCGTCGTCGGCGATCACGATGTTGTTCTCGGGCACGCCGGTCAGAGCGGCCAGGGCGGCGTGGGCGCGCAGATGCCGCCACTCGCCGTGCACGGGCATGAAGTTGCCCGGCTTGGTCACGTTCAGCACGAACAGCAGCTCACCGGCGTTGGCGTGCCCGGACACGTGCACCAGCGAGCCGCCCTTGTGGATGACCCGGGCGCCCAGGCGGGTCAGGCCGTTGATGACCCGGTAGACCGCGGTCTCGTTGCCGGGGATGAGCGAGGAGGCCAGGATCACGGTGTCGCCCTCGGCGACCCGGATCGGGTGGTCGCGGCCGGCCATCCGGGACAGCGCCGACATGGGCTCGCCCTGGGAGCCGGTCGAGATCAGCACCACGTCCTGCGGCCGCATCTCCTCGGCCTCGCGCATGTCGACCAGCATGCCGCCCGGAACCTGCAGGTAGCCGAGGTCGCGGGCCACGCCCATGTTGCGGACCATGGACCGGCCCACGAAGGCCACCTTGCGGCCGTGCTTGGCCGCGGCGTCCAGGACCTGCTGGACCCGGTGCACGTGGCTGGCGAAGCAGGCCACGATGATGCGCTTCTCGGCCGAGGCGAACACCTGGTCCAGGACCGGGGCGATCTGCCGCTCGCTGACCGTGAAGCCCGGGACCTCGGCGTTGGTGGAGTCCGCCATGAGCAGGTCGATGCCCTCGGCCCCGAGGCGGGCGAAGCCGCCGATGTCGGTCAGCCGGTGGTCCAGCGGCAGCTGGTCCATCTTGAAGTCGCCGGTGTGCAGGACCAGCCCGGCCGGGGTGCGGATGGCCACGGCCATCGCGTCCGGGATCGAGTGGTTGACCGAGAAGAACTCCAGCTCGAACGGGCCGAACTGCTCGCGGTCACCCTCGGCGACCTCGTTCACGACCGGGGTGATCCGGTGCTCGGTGAGCTTGCTGCGCACCAGGGCCAGGGTCAGCCGGGACCCGACCAGGGGAATGTCGGCGCGCTCGCGTAGCAGGTACGGCAGGGCGCCGATGTGGTCCTCGTGCGCGTGGGTCAGGACGACCGCCTCGATCGTCCCGAACCGCTCCTCCAGGTAGCGGAAGTCCGGCAGGATCAGGTCGACCCCCGGCTGGTCAGGCTCGGGGAACAGGACACCGCAGTCGACGACGAGCAGGTGCCCGTCGTACTCGAACACGGTCATGTTCCGGCCGATCTCGCCGAGGCCACCGAGGGCGACGATCCGCATTCCCCCCTCAGCCAGAGGCGGGGGCGGCGGCAGCTCGGGGTGGGAATGACTCACTGTGTGTAGGTCCGCTCTTCTTCTGTGTGTTGTCAGCTCTGTGCTGTCAGCTCGGTATGGTCAGCTGTTGGTGGGCAGCTTGATTCCGCCCGCTTCGAGGTCTTCGCGCAGCCGGCGGATCTCCGCGCCGGTGGCATCGGCCAGCGGCTGGCGCACCGGGCCGGCCGGCAGGCCGAGCAGGTTCAGCGCGGCCTTGGTCATGACCAGGCCCTGGTTGCGGAACAGGCCGGTGTACACGGGCAGCAGCGCCAGATGGAGCTCGCGGGCCCGGCCCACCTGGCCCGCCTCGAACTCGTCGATCATCTCGTGCAGCAGATCGCCGACCACGTGGCCGGCCACGCTGACGAAGCCGACCGAGCCCAGCGACAGCCAGGGCAGGTTCACCATGTCCGTGCCGCAGTAGTACACCAGGTCGGTGCGGGCCAGCACTTCAGAGGTGCCGGCCACGTCCTCCTTGGCGTCCTTGACGGCCACGATGTTCTCGTGGTCGGCCAGCCGGATCAGCGTCTCGGTGACGATCGGGGTCCCGGTCCGGCCGGGGATGTCGTACAGCATGACCGGCAGCTCGGCGACGTCGGCCACCGCGCGGAAGTGGGCTTCCAGCGCGTGCTGCGGCGGCTTGTTGTAGTACGGGGTGACGACCAGCAGCCCGTCCGCGCCGGCCCGCTGGGCCTGACGGGTCAGCTCCTTGGTGTGGGCGGTGTCGTTGGTGCCCACCCCGGCCACGATCGAGGCCCGGTCCCCCACGGCCTCCACCACCGTGCGCAGCAGCCGGTCCTGCTCCTCGTCACTGGTGGTGGGCGACTCACCGGTGGTGCCGCTGACGACCAGGCCGTCGTTGCGCATGTCATCCACCAGGTACGACGCCAGCCGCGCGGCCCCGTCGTAGTCAACGGCGCCGTCGGGTGTCATCGGGGTGATCATCGCCGTCAGCATCCGGCCGAACGGAGCGGTGGCCGGCGCCGCCGGGGCGTCGGGCGGCGTGGAATTCGTCATGCTCCGAACCTACCCGCCCACCCGGTACCTGCGTAGCCGACCTGCCGCCACTTCCCCTCGTGATCCTGCCAATCTGGGGGCATGGAATCTTTCGCGGGCAAGATCGCTGTGGTGACCGGGGGCGGCTCGGGCATGGGCCGCGAGCTGGTCCGGCAACTGGCCGCCGAGGGCTGCTCGGTAGCCACCTGTGACGTGCACCCCGACACGGTCGAGCAGACCGCGACCCTGGCCCGGGCCGACGCGCCCGACGGCACCACGGTCACCGGCCACGTCTGCGACGTGGCCGAGGAGGCGCAGGTGCTGCGGTTCCGCGACGAGGTGCTGAGCACCCACGCGGCCGACCACCTGGATCTGGTGTTCAGCAACGCGGGCATCGGCGGCGGCGGGAGCTTCATCAACGACCCGCGTGAGCAGTGGGAGCGGGTGTTCGCGGTCGACTTCTGGGGCGTGTACTACTGCGCCCGGGCGTTCCTGCCGTTGCTGATCAGCAGCACCGAGGGCGTGCTGGTCAACACCAGCAGCGTCAACGGCTTCTGGGCCTCGCTGGGCCCGAACGTGCCGCACACCGCCTATTCCACGGCCAAGTTCGCGGTGAAGGGGCTCTCCGAGGCGCTCATCGAGGACCTGCGGGTGCACGCCCCGCACGTGCAGGTGGCGGTGGTCATGCCGGGGCACGTCGGCACCGACATCGTGGCCAACTCGATGATGGCGTTCGGCGTGCCCGAGGCCGACGCGTTCGAGGCCAGCCGGGGGTTCCGGGACAGCGCTCCGGTCAGCGCGGCCGACGCCGCCACCGAGATCCTGGACGGCGTGCGGTCCGGCACCTGGCGCATCCTGGTCGGCGAGGACGCCGACGGGCTGGACCGGTTCGTACGGGCCCACCCGGAGGACGCCTACGACTACGCCAAGCTGGCCGAGGCCGCGCGCCGTGCCCAGGATGAGGGCGAGGGCGGGTAGGCCGGGGTCAGAGATTGGTTCAGAGTTTGGTGAGGGCTTCGGCCAGGGGGGCGAGGTCGCCGACGGCGAACTTACCGTCCGGGCCCAGCGGCTGGAGCAGCACGTGGTCCGCGCCCGCCTGCAGGTGCTGGCGGACGCGTTCGGCGATGACGGCCGGGCCGTGCGGGATGATCGCGTCGATCAGGCGGTCGCTGCCGGAGCCCTCGGTGTCCGGGTCGCCGAAGCCGAAGCGGCGCAGGTTGGACACGTAGTTGGGCATCTGCAGGTAGCGCTGGGCGTAGGCGCGGGCGCCCTCCAGCGCGGCCGTCCGGTCCTCGGTGAGGACCACGGCCTGCTCGGGGATCAGCAGCTTGTCCGGGCCGAGAACCTGCCGGGCGAACGCGGTGTGGTCGACCGGGCTGAAGTAGGGGTGCGCCCCATCGGCCTCATCGCGGGACAGCTCCAGCATCCGGGGGCCGAGCGCGGCCAGGATCCGGACCGCCCGGTCCCCGGGGCTGGCGGAGCCCGGGCCATCGGAGGGATGGGCGGCCGGGTGGTCCATCTCGTCCAGATAGCGCTCCATGGCGCTGTAGGGCCGGTCGTAGGAGCGGCCGAGGCTCTCCACCGCGGGCGCGTGGCTGACGCCGAGACCAAGGATGAACCGCCCGGGGAAGCCCTTGGACAGGGTGTCCGCGCCCTGCCGCATGTCGGACGGCTCCCGGCCCCAGATGCTGGCGATCCCGGTGCCGACGATCAGCGAGCTGGACCCGTCCAGCAGCGCCACCAGCTGGGTGAAGGCGTCGGTGGCCATGTGACTGCCACCGAGCCACAGGGAGCCGAAGCCGTGCTTCTCCACGGCGGCCGCGAGGTCGCGCCCGTCCATCCCGTAAGTCTCCGGTGGCGTCGACCAGATCCCGGTGCGGCCCAGGCTCTGGCGCAGGGCGGTGATGCGGTCGCTGGCATCCGTGGTCACAATGGCTCCCTTGGCTTCTGGCGTCCTGCTTCGGCGGGCGGGGCTGGCCTTCGCTGGGTGTAACGCACGAGAGGCCTGATACTTCCCGGCCCGGGCCCGGTTCGAACCATTCGGGGGGTATGCCCCGTTTCTTTATCCAGGGGCGTTCCTTTTGTGAACGCGGTGACATACGTATGAAAGCCGGGCCAGGTTCTGCTGGCCGTTCGGAGGACGTGCCGTGACCCTCGCTGTCAGCCGGGCCGGGCGGCAGCGTGCCGCCGGACGATTCCGCGCGGCCTGGCAGCACGGGCCGCTGGCCAACCGCAGCTTCCGGTTCCTGGCCGCCGGGCAGTTCACGTCGGCCACCGGGGACAGCTGCTACGCGGTCGCGCTGCCGTGGCTGACCCTGACCGAGCACGGCAACGCGGTGCTGCTGGGCATGGTGCTGGCCTGCTACGGGGTGCCGCGGACGGCGCTGATTCCGGTGGGCGGCCAGCTGTCGGACCGGGTGGGGGCGCGCACGCTGATGCTGGTGGCCGACGCCACCCGGTGCGTGCTGGTCGGCGTGCTGGCGGTGGTGGCCTTAAGGCACCAGGCCACGCTGCTGGCGCTGGGACCGGTGGCCGCGCTGACCGGGGCCAGCGAGGGGCTGTTCATCCCGCCGTCGTACGCGCTGGTGCCGTCGCTGCTGCCCCCGGCCCAGCTCCAGGCGGGCAACGCGATCGTCAGCGCGGCGGCCGAGGGCGGCAGCCTGATCGGCCCGGCCCTGGGCGGCCCGCTGGTGGCCGTGGCCGGGCCCGCCTGCGCGTTCGCGGCCGACGCCGCGTCGTTCGCGGTGTCCGCGGCCACGCTGGCCCTGATTCCCGGGCGCGAGGCCGGCCGGAGGGCGGAACGGCGGCCAGCGGCAGGGTCCCGCCCGGGCGCGGCGGAACGGATGTGGCCGCTGGTCCGCCGGGCCCGGCTGCTGCAGATCATGCTGGTCGTGGTCATCGTGGCCAACCTGGCCTCGGACGGGGCGCTGGAGGTGGCCATGCCCACGCTGGCCCACTATCGCTACGGGGCCATCGGGTACGCCGCGATGATGGCCTGCCTGGGCGCGGGCTCGGTGGCGGGCAATCTGGCCGGGCTGCGGGGACCGGCCGCGGGCCGGGCGTCGGGGCGGGTCCGGCCGGCGGTGCGCTCGGCGCTCAGCTTCGTGCTGGAGGGCCTGGCCATCATGGTCCTGCCGTTCCTGGGCGGGCTGCCGGGTGCGGCCGCGGCGGCGTTCGGGCTGGGCCTGGCCAACGGCTTCGGTAACGTCCTGCTGATCACACTGCTGCAGCAGTGGGCACCGCCGCCGCTGCTGGGCCGGGTGATGAGCCTGATCATGCTGGCCGCGTGGGGCACGCTGCCGCTGTCGGCCGCGGTGGCCGGGACGCTGGTGCACCGGTACGGCCCCGACCCCTACTTCCCGGTGGCCGGGGCCATCGTCATCGTCGCGGTGCTGGGCGCGCTGACCCAGCGGGAGTTCCGCGGCCTGGGCCAGGTTATGGGTACGGCCGCGGCACTCCCGGAGGCGTCGCTCGGCTCAGGTCAGCTCTTGGAGTAGGCGTCGGTGATGGCCGCGACCACGCCCTGGTCGAGCTTGATGGTAGCCGCGGTGATGTTGTCCTCGACGTGCCCGGCCGAGCCGGAGCCCGGGATGGGCAGCATCTGCGGGGAGCGGGCCAGCAGCCAGGCCAGCACGATCTGGCGTGGCGTGAAGCCGTACTCGCGGGCCGCGTCGGTGACCACCGGCACGTTATCGGCCTCCTGGATCGGGGCCCAGGGCAGGAAGGCCAGCTGCTCCTGCTCACACAGGTCGACGATGGTCTCCGAGCTGCGGTCGGTGACGTTGTAGCGGTTCTGGATGGACACGATCGGGACGATCCGCTCGGCCTTCCGGAACTGCTCCTCGTTCACGTTGGACAGGCCCACGTGCCGGATCTTGCCCTGGTCCTTGAGCTCGGCCAGCGCGCCGACCGACTCCTCGATCGGCACCTTGGGGTCGACCCGGTGGAGCTGGTAGAGCGGGATCTGCTCGAGCCTGAGCCGCCGCAGGCTGCCCTCCAGCACCTCGCGCAGATGTTCGGGGCGGCCGTCCGGTTCCCACCGGTTGGGGCCGGGCCGGAGCAGTCCGCCCTTGGTCGCGATGACCAGGTCGTCGGGGTACGGGTACAGGGTCTCGGCGATCAGCGTCTCGCTGACGTCGGGGCCGTAGGAGTCCGCGGTGTCGATGAAGTTCACTCCGAGCTCGACGGCCCGGCGGAGCGCGGCCTTGGCCTGCTCGACGTTGGCCGGGTCACCCCAGATCCCGGACCCGGTGATCCGCATGGCGCCGTAGCCGAGCCGGTTGACGGTCAGGTCGCCGCCGACGTCGATCGGGCCGGCTTCGGCGGCGTTGGGCGTGCCAGTCATAGCTTCCTCCTCGTGTCTGGTTCAAGCCTTTCAGGCCTCTCGCCGGACGTGCAGGCGGGTCTACGGACGGGGCTGCGGGCCGGTGGCCTCGCGGTCCCGCCGGGCGCGCAGGCGGGGCTGCGGGCCCGTGGTCTCGTGGGCCCGGCGGCTGCCCCGGCCGCGGCCGCGGGG
>DATDIH010000403.1:0-3004 GCA_036521155.1 Streptosporangiaceae bacterium | reverse complement strand
CACCATGCTGCTGATCCCTGACCTGCTGGCGTACTGGCTCACTGGGGAGGCCGGCGCCGAGGTCACCAACGCCTCGACCACCTCGCTGTTCGACGTCCGCGCGCAGAGCTGGGCCACCGGGGTGGCGCGCCGGGCGGGCATCCCGTCGCGCATCTTCCCGCCGCTGCGCCGGCCGGGCGAGGTCATCGGCTCTCTTAACGGGCCGAACGAGACGGGTTCCTCCCTTCGGGTCATCGCGGTCGGATCCCATGACACGGCGTCGGCCGTGGCGGCCGTTCCGGCCGCGGAACCGAACTTCGCCTACATTTCCCTGGGGACCTGGGCGCTGGCGGGGGTGGAGCTAGACGCGCCGGTGCTGACTGGGGCGAGCCGCGCGGCCAACTTCACCAACGAGACAGGCATCGACGGCACGATCCGCTACCTGCGCAACGTGACGGGCCTGTGGCTGCTGCAGGAGTGCCTGCGCGGCTGGCCGGACTACTCGCTCGACCCGCTGCTTGAAGAGGCGGCGAGGATCCCGGCGCTAAGGTTCGTGATCGACCCGGATGATCCGGTGTTCCTGCCGCCGGGTGACATGCCGGCCAGGATCGCCTCCTGGCTGGCCGGCCGGGGCGAGGCCGTCCCGGCCGGGCCGGCCGAGACCGTGCGCTGCATCCTGGACAGCCTGGCGCTGGCCTACCGGCGCGCGATCGCCGAGGCCCAGTCGCTGTCCGGCCGGCACGCGGATGTGGTGCACGTGGTCGGCGGCGGGGCCAGGAACGAGCTGCTGTGCCAGCTCACGGCCGACGCCACCGGGCTGCCGGTGATCGCCGGGCCGGCCGAGGCCACCTGTTTCGGCAACGTGCTCGTCCAGGCCCGTGCCCTGGGCGCGGCGCCCGGCGACCTGGCCGGGATGCGCGCGCTGATCCGGTCCACCCAGCCACTGCGCTCTTTCGCGCCGGCCCGGGGTGGTACCCGGGCTTGGGCGGAGGCCGCCGCCAGGATCTGAGCGCGTGAACATCCGTCCCGGTCGTGTCGTGCTCTCAGCGACCACCCACGACACGAAGGACACAGCGTCATGTCAGAGTCTGAAACCACCGCGGACCCTCGTTCGCTAAGGAGCGACCGGAACCCTGATCTCCCCGGCTAGCCAGGCGGCGCCGCGCTGGTAGAGCCGCTCCACCCCGGGGCCGCGCAGGCCCGGCATGTCGGGCTTGACCGGGTAGCCGACCCGGACCTGCAGGTAGGCGAGGTGACGGTAGCCCTCGGGGAAACGGGCGAGCAGGTCGGGGTCCAGGGTGAGCGAGGCAGCCGGGTCGACCGGGTCGAGCCGGTCTTTCTCGTAGATGGGCTGACGCAGCACCATGCCCCAACGACCGTCCCGTTTTTCCATGAAGTCGTAGAACCGGCCCAGGCAGCTCACGTCGCACAGCACGCCGTCGACCTCGGCCCGCTGCAGGATCGTCATCCGGGTCTGCGCGATGGCCCGCGTCCCGTTCAGCGTGATCCGGCAGCCGCCGGTGAAGTGCAGGATGTTCACGCCGCGCGCGACGCCTTCCTGGCTGACCCTGATGAAGTCTTCCTTCGGCCCCTGGAACCAGGTGGCCATCATGTAGCCGTCGTCGTGCCAGCAGGCCCGGAAGGCGTCCCAGTCCCCCGAGTCCCTGGCGCTGGCCCAGGTCTCGACGACGTCGCGGATGGCGAGGCGATCGGCAAGCGAAGCGTCCACCTTGCGCACGCTATTGCATGAGGGGTCGCGGGCACCACGCCCGTTCGGCATAAATGTCCTTCCCTCCGGCCATCATGGGGGCATGACGGACAGCGGGGAGTTCGACGCCCGCCCGGTCCGGGCCTTCCTCCCCGGACCGGACGTGCGGGTCGACGAGACGGTGTGGCCCGCGAGCGTCCCGGCCCTGGCGCAGGTGCTGCGCACCGGCTAGCCGGTGGTGGCGCAGGCGTACACCGGGTCGGCCGGCTGCACCAGGATGCCACCGGGCACCAGCACCGGCGGCGACTGGACGAAGGTCGGCATTCCGGCCTGCCAGGCGAGCCTGCCGCTGGCCGTCTGGTAGGCGAGCAGCGGGGCCGTGGCCCCCGGGGACCTGGGTTCGCCCTGCAGTATCGCCAGCGGGCCGGCCGCCAGGACAGGCAGGTAACCCTCGGACGGTCCGGATACGGAGTCCCGCCACCGTACCCGGCCGTTCACCTCGTCGCGGGCGACCAGCGCGACGTGGCCTTGTCCCTCGGTGAGGACGACGCTGGTGCCGGTTACCAGCGGGAGGGTGCCCTGGGTGACGAACGTGTCCGCGTGCCAGCGAGGGCGACCGGTGCGCAGGTCGAGCAGGTATAGCCGGCGCGGGTCGTACGTGGCCACGGCCAGGCCGCCGGCCCCGCGGACAGCACGGTCACCGGTGCCCCCGGGTCGGTGGCCGGCGTTGGCGGGTCGAACCGCCAGGCGACGCGGCCGGTGGCGGGGATGACGGCGGTCAGGGTGTTCGGTATCGAGGGGCCGGTGGCGTTGCTGTTGACAAGGACGAGGCCACCGGCCACTTGAACGGCGGGGTATTGCGGCACGCCCACGGGGATCGTCCAGCGGGGACGGCCGGTCCGGGCGTCGTAGCCGGTCAGGCGCCCGTTCAGGCCGTAGATCACCACACCGCCGGCGGCGGTCAGGGCGGGCGAGGCGGTGATGCGCCGCTGCCAGCGGACGCGGCCGTCGGTCAGGTTCACGACCTGGATGCCCTGACCGCTGACGACCATGGCCAGCCCGCCGCCGGCGGTGAGCGCCTGGCCGCCGAGCAGGCCCCGGGCGGGCAGGCGCAGCGACCAGCGGACCGCGCCGGTGGCGGCGTCCAGCCCGGTCAGCCGGGCGTGGTTGCTGACCTGGTCGGTGAGCACGGCCACCAGGCCGCCCCACCGCCACAGGCCGTAGACCGACTGCCCGCCCGGCCAGGACCAGAGCGGATGCCCGTCGGCCAGGCGGATGCCATGCACGATTCCGTCCTGGGCCAGCACCGCCACCGGG
>DATDIH010000402.1:0-3324 GCA_036521155.1 Streptosporangiaceae bacterium | reverse complement strand
TGGGGGCCGGGGCTGATGTGACCGCCGACGTGACCGACGAGGCGGCGCTGCGGCGGGTGGCCGCAGACACCGGGCCGGTTGACGTCCTGGTCAATTCGGCCGGCATCGTCGGCCCGGCCAAGCCGCTGCTGGAGACGACCGGCGACGAATGGCGCCAGGTGCTGGACATCAACGTGCTCGGCACGGTGAACGCCCTCCGGGTGTTCGTCCCCGGCATGCGGGACCGGGGCTGGGGCCGGGTGGTCAACATGGCCAGCATCTCGGGCAAGGACGGTAATCCCAACTCTTCCATCTACTCGGCGTCCAAGGCGGCGGTGATCGGCCTGACCAAGTCGATCGGCAAGGAACTCGCCACCACCGGCGTCCTGGTCAACGCGATCGCCCCTGCGGTCATCGCCACCCCCATGAACGCGGCCACCGGCCCGGACCTGCTGGCCCACATGACCAGCCTCATCCCCATGCGGCGGATCGGGCAGCCGGAGGAGGTGGCCGAGCTGGTGGCCTTCTTGTGCTCGGACCGGGTCAGCTTCTCCACCGGCGCCGTCTACGACATCAGCGGCGGTCGCGCCACCTACTGAGCCGGGAGCCGGGAGCCGCGGGCCAGGACGGGCCGGGCCGGGAGCCCGGTTAAGCCTGGTAGCTCGTGCCCGCGGGCGGCGAACTCGGCGCGGATGGTCTCGCGCTGCCGGTTGGTGTAGCGGCCGAGCCAGGTCCGGGGCTCACGAGGGACGTAGTCGAACGGATCCTCGGGCGGCGGGAAGAACACCGGCAGGGCCAGCGAGCGGAAGTACTTGCGGTTCCAGATCCGCCATTCGCCGAACACCGTGGGCATGGGCTCCACCGGCGGCTCGGCGTCCCGGCGGTAGCGGACATCAACCCGGCGGCCGGTCACCCGGCCGGTGTCGCTGTCCCACATGTCGGACAGGCTGACGTGGGTGACGCGGTACCAGGGGATGTGGTGCGGGGCGATCAGCCGGGTCACCACCAGCTCGGCCGGGGTGAACGTGATCGCCGTCCGCCACCAGGAGCAGAGCCAGACCACGATCCCGCTCAGCATGGCCGCGGCCTGCACGGCCGTGGGCGCCCCGGCCAGGTTGGTGATGAGGAAGAACAGCATTCCCCACAGGAAGCCGATGATCAGATCGAAGATCATCAGATAGGTGAACAGCGGCCGCAGGGTCACCGCGGGCCGGGGCTCCCCATTGTTCCCGGACGCCCCGGCCGCCTCAGAAACCCCGGAAGCACCATTAGCCCCGGCATCATCCAGGGGCCTCGGCGGCGGAACAGGCTCCACGATCAAGACGCTATCTCCCGGCTGCCTCGCAGGCCACGGCAGCTGGCATGAGTCACCACTTATTCACCCCGCGTACCTTTACGGGTTTGAACAAGTGATGTTTGTTGGTAAATGAAAGAAAGAAAGCGCGCGCATTCATCCCGCAGCAATTGCTTGGCCACTGGAGTGAATCGTGCGTTTTTCACGTGTCCTGCTCGGCGCGTCCTGCGCCGCCGTGATCGCCGTTCCCGCCAGCGTGATGTCCGCTTCCGCGCAGACGTCCGCCGCATCGGGAACCCACTATGTCGCCCTGGGAGACTCCTACTCCTCCGGCGACGGTGCGGGCAGCTACAGCGGTGGCAGCTGTGACCGCAGCGCCTACGCCTATCCCCAGCAGTGGGCCAACACATACGCCCCCGCTTCGTTCGCCTTCGTGGCCTGCGCCGGCGCCACCACCAGCGACGTGCTCAGCAGCCAGGTGTCCGCGCTCAGCGCCAGCACCACCCTGGTCAGCATCTCCATCGGCGGCAATGACGTCGGCTTCTCCAGCGTGATGGAGACCTGCGTGCTGGAGTCCACCAGTTCCTGCCAGAGCGCGGTGGCCGGGGCCGAGGCCAAGGTGGCCAACCCGCTTCCGTCCGAGCTGGACAGCGTGCTGCAGACCATCCACCAGGACGCCCCGGCGGCCAAGGTCGTGGTGCTGGACTACCCCGAGCTGTACGACCTGTCCAAGTCCAGTAGCTGCATCGGGCTGAGCACCGCCGACCGCACCGCCCTCAACCGGGGCGCCGACGACCTGGACAGCGCGATCGCGGCCGCCGCCGCCCGCAACGGCGACACGTTCGTCGACGTCCGGTCCCAGTTCTCCGGACACGAGATCTGCGACTCCGGGTCCTGGCTGCACTCGGTGACCTGGCCCATCGGCGAGTCCTACCACCCCACCGCTACCGGCCAGGAATCCGGCTACCTGCCGGTGTTCAGCTCGGCGGCCGGCTGACCGCGCGGGCTGGCCGGACCCTCAGCGGCAGAGGAAGGCCACGAGGTCGCCCGAGGTGACGAAGGCGCCCTGCTCGTCGATGACCGCCTGTACCTGACGGCGGACGTCCGCCACGACGTCCGCCCAGGGGCGGGCGGTCTCGTCCTGGTGGTGGGTACCCAGGCTGGCCACGTAGTCGGCGGCCACGGCCGCGTCACGGATGACCACCGGCGGTTCGCGATCGGGCCGGACCAGGGTGACGGTCTCGAAGGCCGCGCCGAGCTGATCGGCGGCGTTCTCGGCGGTGAAGGCGTGGGTGGCGGGCCGCATCCGCCAGCCCGGGTTCTGTTGGCCGGCCGCCTGCTCGATCAGGTCGCGCAGGGCCCGGGTGTGCCGGGCCCCGTTGGTCACCGCGACGACGAGGCCGCCGGGGACGGTGACCCGGCGCAGCTCGCGCAGGGCCGCCGCCCGGTCGGGGACGTGGTAGAGCATGTGGATCGCCAGGGCCACGTCGACGGCGCCGTCGCCCAGCGGCAGGGCGGTGACATCGGCGTTGAGCACGGCCGGGTGGCCGACGGCCGGGTGGCCGACGGCCGGGTGGCCAGCGGCCTGGTGCGCGGCGGCCCGGAGCATGCCCGGCGACAGGTCGCAGCCGACCGCGGTGACCCCGCGGTCGCGCAGGCCGCGCAGGTACAGGCCGTTGCCGCAGCCGGCGTCCAGCACCCGCATCCCCGGCGTCGGCCCGGCCAGGTCCAGGACCCAGTTGACGATGTCGAACTGCGGGTCCTGGTGGAGCCAGAAACGCTGCCGGGCCCGCAGGTGCCGGTCGTCGGCGTACTGTCCCGGTGGGTTCAACGTCACGCTGAAAAGCCAACCAGAGAAGGCGAAGGAGAACCATGGGCGAGGATTTCCGTCCGGTGGCACCGGTCGACCCGACCAACCTGCGGCCGATGCTGTTCCTGGACGTGGCCCACCAGATCATGCTCAGCCCGGACTGGACGCACCGGGCCGCGACCATCGTGCTGGAGAGCCACACCGGGCCCGGGCGGTTCAGCTTCTACGGCGCCAACCACCC
>DATDIH010000401.1:0-16822 GCA_036521155.1 Streptosporangiaceae bacterium | reverse complement strand
GGGGTTAGTGAGCTAGGGATGCGGCCAGGCCCGGTGAGAGGGGGGTCTGGGCGAACAGGGTGGCTTGGAGGGCGTGGTAGAGGTCGGGCTTGCCGGGCCAGGTGGTGTGGGCGGGGTGGTTGCCGGGGGTCAGCTCGTGGTGCCAGCTGCCGGCCCGGCGGTCGATCAGGTGGAGGGCGGCGTGGTCCCAGAAGTCGCGGTACCAGCGGTCGTAGGCCGGGTCGCCGGTGGCGCGGTAGAGGTAGGCGGCGGCGCCGATGGCTTCGGTGGCGACCCAGTGGAAACGGTCGGCCACGACGACCGCGCCGTCGCTGGCCACCGTGTAGACGAAGCCGGTGTGGCCGGGGTCCCAGCCGTCGGCGACGGCCCGGGTGAACAGGTGGCGGGCGGCGTCCAGCATCCAGTCGTTCCCCTCCCCCGACGGTGTCCCCGATTGGGCCCGGAGCTGGATCAGCAGGCGGGCCCACTCGAGGGAGTGCCCGGGGGTGTAGCCGTAGGGGCGCAGTATGTCGCGGGGCTGGTCGCGGTGGAATTCGGGTTGGGGCTGCCAGGCGGCGGTGAAGTGCTCCGGGATCCGCCAGCCGTCGGCGGCCGCGAACTCACCGATGATCCGCGCGGCGATCGGCTGGGCGCGGTCCAGGTAGCCGCGGTCGCCGGTGGCCTCGCAGGCGGCCATGAACGCCTCGACCAGGTGCATGTTGGGGTTCTGGCCGCGGTAGTCCTCGCTGACGGTCCAGTCGCGGGACCAACCTTCCATATATAGATTTTGATCGGGCTCGAGGAACCGGGTCCCGAGCAGGGCGGTGACCTCGGCGATCAGATCCGTGGTGTCGAAGCCGGCCTGCGCGGCCGAGCAGGCGGCCAGCAGGACGAAGGCGTGGCCGTAGGTCTGCTTGCGCGGGTCGGCCGTGGTCCAGAACCAGCCCCCGGGCCCGGAATCGTGGAAGACCCGGCGCAGGCCGTCCAGGCCGTGCCGGACCAGCGCGGTACAGCCGGGGTGGCCGAGCAGGCTGCCCAGGGCGAAGCAGTGCACCAGGCGGGCATTGACCCACAGTTCCTTGGGCCGGGCGGTGTCGGGGCGGCCGGTGCCGTCCAGCGCCCAGAACCCGCCCCCGGCGAAGTCGGCGGCGGCCAGGTAGAAGTCCAGCAGCCGGCTGGTCTCGGTGCTCAGCCAGGCCCGGTGGCCGGGGTTGTCGATCCACGGAGCCGGATCTGCGGTCACGGGGGTCCTCCGGTCACAGGTGGGTGAGCATGCCGCCGTCCGCGACCACCGGCGAGCCGGTGACGAAGCCCGCCTCGGCCGACACCAGGAAGGCGATGACCCGGGCCACCTCGGCCGGTTCGGCCATCCGGCCCAGCTGGCGGAGGCCGGGTTCGGCGTGGCCGGGCGGCAGGCCCTGGGCCAGCGCGTGCTGGCGGGACATCTCGGTGTCGACGCTGCCCACGATCAGCGGCACGACCCGGATGCCGTCGGCCGCGTAGTCGATGGCCATCTGGCGGGACAGGGCCAGCACCGCGCCCTTGCTGGCCGCGTAGGCGGCCAGGTGCGGCACGGTGGCCAGGGCGTGCACCGAGGACAGGTTCACGATGCAGCCGCCGCCCGCCTGGCGCAGCTTCGGGACCGCGTAATGGCAGGTCAGGTACGTGCCCTTGACGTTGACGGCGAAGAGGTGGTCCCACTCCTGCTCGTCGGTGGTGGCCACGTCGTGGCAGGCCAGGATGGCGGCGCAGTTGACCAGGGTGGTGAGCGGGCCACGGGCGGCGGCCAGGTCCACGGCCGCCGCGACCTGGCCGGCCGAGCTGACGTCGCCGCGCAGCACCTCGCTGGCGGGCTGCCGGGCCCGCAGCTCAGCCTGGAGGTCGCCGGCGTCGCCGAGGTCCAGGCCGACGACGGTCAGGCCACGGGCGGCCAGGAGCAGCGCGACGGCCCGGCCGATCCCGCCCGCGGCCCCCGTCACCAGCGCTACCGGCGGCGGGCCGTCCGGCTGGCTCACAGGCGGCCGCCTTCGTCGTGGCTGTCCCGGCCGTCCAGGCCCTGGCCGTCCGGGAACGCCTGCAGGTAGCTGGCTTCGATGCGGCTGAAGCCGGTCCGGATGTGCTCGCTGGTTGCTTCGCGGGCCGCGTCCTGGTCGCGTTCGAGGATGGTGGCCACGATCCGGCTGTGGCCGCTGGCCGTTTCCGCCCGCCAGCGGGCGCTGGCCACGTTGCGCGACAGCATGAACCAGTAGGCGGGCATCCGGATCTGGGACCAGGTCTGGTACAGCCGCTCGTGCCGGGCCGCCCGGTAGATGGCGTCGTGGAACTGCACGTCCAGGTCGGCGGCGGTGCGCTCGCTGATCCGGGGTTTCAGCCCCTTGGTGAACTCGTCCAGCGCCGACTCGATCCCGGCCAGGTCGGCCTCGGTGCCGCGCCGGATGGCCAGGCTGACCGCGAGCGGCTCCAGGGCCGAGCGCAGCGTGTAGATCTCGTGCAGGTCGCGCAAGGTCAGCTCCACTACCGTGACGCCCCGGTGGCGGGACGAGCGGATCAGGCCCTCGCGCTCCAGGGTGACGAAGGCATCCCGTACCGGTCCCCGGCTGACCTGCAGCCGGGCCGCCAGTTCTTCCTCCCGCAGGCGCTGCCCGGCGTTCAGCTCGCCGTGCAGGATGGCCTCCCGCAGCCGGTCGGCGACGTCGTCACCGAGCGACTTGCGGCGGGGCGGCGTGAGCGCGGACCCTGATCGCGCGGGCCGGACGGGCCGGGCGGGCCGGATCACTGTTTGACCGCCCCGAAGGTGAGGCCGCTGACGAAGCCGCGCTGGACCGCGATCGTGGCCAGCAGCGCGGGCACCACCACGATGAGCCCGGCCGCGGCCAGCTCGCTCCAGTTCGAGGTCACCGTGCCCACGTAGGAGTACACGGCCACCGGCGCGGTCTGGGTGCGCTGGCCGGTGAGAATGGCGGCCCCGAAGTACTCGCCCCAGGAGGCCAGGCCGACCAGGAGGCCGACGGTGGTGATGCCCGGCCAAACCGTGGGCAGCACCACCCGCCACAGGGCACGCATCTTGCTGCAGCCGTCGATCCAGGCCGCCTCGTCGAGTTCCTTGGGCACGTCGGCGAAGTAGACCCGCATCAGCCAGACCGTGAACGGGAGCAGCCCGGTCTCGTAGGCCAGGACCAGCCCCGGATAGGTGTCCAGCAGGCCCAGGTGCTGGTAGATGATGTACAGCGGGATGATGAAGATGGCCGGCGGGGCCACGTAGGCCAGGATGAACCACGAGTTGATGATCTTGCCGCCCCGGACCGGGGACCGGGCGAAGGAGTAGCCGGCCGGCACCCCCAGCAGCAGGGCCACCGCGGTGGACGCCACCGCCACGATGAGCGAGTTCAGGATGGACTTGCCGAACTGGCCGGTCAGCAGGGTGCTGAAGTTGCTGGTGGTCGGCTTGGACACCCACTTGGGGGGCAGGGCGAAGGCCGCGTTGGGGGTCTTGAACGCGGTCGACAGCAGCCAGAACAGCGGCAGCAGCACAAAGATCGCGGCGATGATCAGCAGCACGAAGGTGAGCGTGCTGCCGCTGATCCGGCCGGCCATTCTCAGCCCCCGCCGGGGGGCGGGCCGGGCCGGCCGGGCGGGCCGGGTCTGGGCCTGGATGGTCATGACGATCTCCTGTTCTGCCGGTTACCGGCGCCGGGAGAAGACGAAGAGAACCAGCAGGGGCACCGCCATCACCACCAGCAGCAGCATGGCCAGGGCGGCCCCGTAGCCGATGTTGTTGAAGACGATCGTCTGCTGGTAGACGTAAAAGTTGAGCACGGTGGTGTTGAGCCCCGGGCCGCCGCCGGTCAGCACCTGGAACAGCGCGAACTGCTGGAACGCGGCTACCGTGCGCAGCAGCGCGGCCAGCACCAGCGCCGGGCGGATGGCCGGGAAGGTCACGTAGCGGAACCGGGCCCACGGGCCGGCCCCGTCGACCAGGGCGGCCTCGATCGGGTCCTTCGGCGCCGACAGCAGGGCGGCCAGCACGATGACGGCCACCACCGGCACCCCGCTCCACAGGTCGACCAGCACCACCGACGGCATGGCCGTGGTCGCCGAGGCCAGCCAGTTCGGCTGGGGCAGGTGGGCGAGCTTGAGGAAGTAGTCGACCCAGCCCTGGGAGGTGTTCAGCAGGGCCCCCCAGCTGATGGCGGCGGCGATGCCGGCCACCGTCAGCGGGAGCAGGAAAATGACCCGGAACACCGAAATGGCCCGGTTCTTGCGGGTCATGAGCAGGGCCAGGCCCAGGCCGAGCAGGGTCTCCAGCCCCACCGCCAGGACCACGTAGATCACGGTGTTGATCAGAACGGTGTGGACTTCGGAGTCGTCCCAGAGGTGCTGGTAGTTGGCGAAGGTCAGCGGGAACACGCCGTTGTGGGTGCTGGTGACGCTGGAGAAGCTGAGGCCGAGGCCGATCACCAGCGGGACCGCGGTGATGACGAACACGGCCAGGAAGGCCGGCACGGCCGCCAGCCGGAAGAACCTGCGGTCGAACGCCGACCAGTTTCTGAGCGCCGCGATACGGCTCGGCGCGCCCGGCCCAGGAAGCTGCCCGGGCCGGGTGCGCCGCTGCGTAGCTGGTACGGTCATCTACTTGGTCAGGCCCGCTTGCTGGAAGACCTGGTTGGCGCCGTTGGCCGCGAACGCCATGGCCTTGCTCACCGAGGTGCCGGAGATGAGCTCGGAGATCGCGGTCTCCTCGTCCTGCTGGCTCTGGTTGAACGCGGTGGTGGGCGGGAACGCGTTGGGCTCGGCCTTCGATTCCGTGTAGGCCTCGGCCTGCAGGAAGCTCTGCGGGACACCGGCGAACTTCTCCGCGGCCACGGTCTTGGTCACGGCCAGGCCGGGGAAGTCCAGGGCCTTGATCTCCTGGGTCAGGAACGAGGTCGAGTCCAGGTATTCCATCAGCTTCCAGGCCGCGTTCTTCTGGTCCTGGGGGACGCGCGGGTTGATGAACATGCCCCACGGGCCCAGCGGCATGCAGGGCGCGTCGGTCGGGCACTTGACCTCGTCGAAGCCGACCTTGCCGCCGGCCAGCGGCGAACCGGCCTTGGGGGTGAACTCGTTGGCGTCCATCGAGGTCAGGGCGTCGTAGTACATGGCCGTCTTGCCCTGGTCGAAGGCCTGCTCGCAGTTGACCTGGGTGAAGGCCCCGACGCCCTTGGGGGCGTCCTTGGTCATCAGGTGCTGGAAGTCCCTGGCCCAGGCCTGGGCGCCGGCCGAGTCGTCGAGCGACTTCCAGTCGGGCCCGACGGTGAAGCCCTTGTTCTTGGCGTTGTACGGGATGTAGTACGCCTCCATGAAGTGGGCGGTGGCGACGGCGGCCCCGGCCTCACTGCCGCGGGTGCACCAGCCGGGCGTGCCGGTCTTCTGGGTGATCTGGTCGGCGTCGGTGACCACCTGGGCCCAGGTGGTGGGCGGGGTGGCGATGCCCGCCTTGGTGAACAGATCCTTGTTGTAGGCGATGACCGCGCCGTCGACGAAGACCGGCAGGCAGTACAGGGTGCCGTTGACCGAGCAGTCGCCCAGTTCGCCCATGCCGTTCGTGCTGAAACCGCTCAGGCTCAGCTTGCTGTTGCTCTGGTACGACTTGAGCGGCTCCCCGCCCAGCAGGCCGATGTCCTGGCTGATCAGCGAGGTCGGGCCCTCGTACATGGCGAACTCGGTGGAGTGCGCCCGCTGGGCGATGGTCTCCTTGTCCAGGATCGTGGCCTGCGGGATCTGGACGTAGTTGACCTTGATCCCGGTTTCCTTGGTGAACGCCTGCAGGTGCTTGGCCTGGTAGGACCAGAACGCGATGTTGCTGGCCCAGATGGTGATCGATTTAGCGGTGGCGGTGCTGGACGAGCCCCCGGAGGAGCCCGACGATGACGAACCGCCACAGGCGGCGACTCCGGCCACCAACAATGCGGCAGCACCGGCCGCCGCCATTCGGGAAAGACGCACGGCTCCTCCTTGAGACCGCGATGACGGTCAAGGTCTTGTGACCGCGGTGACGGTCAACCGATTCCTGATTCCTGATTCCTGATTCTTGATTCTTGTAAACAATGAACGATTGTCTATGTGTACACCGGGATGGTTAGTTAGGGCAAGAGTGCGTTACGTAACGAATTGGGCAGGTCAGACAGGCCTGCGGCCAGGGCCCGCGGTTCGGGGGGCCTCGTTCTGGCTGCGTGCTGGCGGCGCGGACCCCTGGTCCGGGCCGCTGTCGGGCGGGCGGAACGACGGTGGCGAGATGGGCCAGGCCGGCCCGAGTTCGGCACTCGCCGGACCTCACGTCACACTGGCCTCGGACGTTTTCATGATCCATTGCCGGGGTGCAAAGTCAGCGAATACGACTGAGAACGCACCCGCAGAGAGGATCTTCAAACGGCTGATGGGCGGGGTCAGCTGGCGCGCTGGCGGGCGCGGTAGGCGGCGACGTGCTGGCGGTTGCCGCAGTTGCCGGTGTCGCAGTAGCGGCGGGAGCGGTTGCGGGACAGGTCGATGAGCACGGCGTCGCAGTCGGTGGCGTCGCAGACGCGCAGGCGGTCGGTTTCGCGCAGGCGGATCAGGTCGGCGAACGCGAAGCCGGTCTGGGCGCCGATGCGGTGGGCCAGCGGGGCCGCGGGCTCGGTGACGTGCAGGTGCCAGCCCCAGCCACCGCCGTGGTCGACGATCCAGGGGCGGGCGTCGGAGTCGCGCAGCAGGCCGTTGACCAGGGCGGCCAGGTTCGTGGGGCGGCCCGCCGCGGCCCAGACGGCGCGCAGGCGCGGGCGCAGGGCCTGAAGCGCGGCCAGGCCGGCCAGGTCGTCCGGGCCCCGGCTGGTGCCGTGATCGTCCAGGAAGGCGTCGAGCGCGGCCGCGTCGGGCAGCAGGTCCTCGCCGTCCCGCAGGGTGTTGACCAGGTCGGTGGCCAGCGCGAGGGCGGCCACGGTGTCGTGGGCGAACACGGCTAGACCTGCCTCCTCAGACCTGGGCGGCCAGGCGTTTGGGGGCGATCAGCCGGTAGCTGTCCCTGAGCAGCTCGGTCAGCTCGGCCCAGTCGTGGTCCTGGTCGAGCCGGATGCCCACCCAGCCCTTGGACCCCACGTAGGGCGGCACGTAGAAACGCTCCGGGTCGTCACCGACCAGGGCCTCCTGCACGCCGGGGCCGGCCTTGAACGTCATCGAGGTCTGGTCCTCGCTGATCATGACGAACAGCTTGTCCCGGACCCGGAAGGCCGGGGAGGTGTGGCCGCCGAACGACTTCTCGGTGGCCTCGGGCAGGGCGAGGCAGATCTCGCGGACCCGCGTGACGCTGTCACTCACGCACGTCAGCCTAATAGCCGGACCCGAGTGACGGTGGCGCGCCGTAGGATCGCGGGCGTGGCAGCAGTGGACGTCCTGCAGCGGACCTTTGGCTATGACTCGTTCCGCGGGCCGCAGGAAGAAATCATCGACCACGTGATCGGCGGGGGCGACGCGCTCGTCCTGATGCCGACCGGCGGCGGCAAGTCGCTGTGCTACCAGATCCCGGCCCTGGTCCGGGCGGGCACCGGCGTGGTCATCTCCCCGCTCATCGCGCTGATGCAGGACCAGGTGGACGCGCTGACCGCGCTGGGGGTGCGGGCCGGCTTCCTGAACTCCACCCAGGACCCGGCGCAGCGGCGGGCCACCGAGCAGGCCCTGCTGGCCGGTGAGCTGGACCTGCTCTACCTGGCCCCGGAGCGGCTCAAGACCGAGTCCGCGGTGCGGCTGCTGGACCGGGCCAAGATCTCGCTGTTCGCCATCGACGAGGCGCACTGCGTGGCCCAGTGGGGGCACGACTTCCGGCCCGACTACCTCGAGCTGTCCATGCTGCACGAACGCTGGCCGGACGTGCCGCGGATCGCGCTGACCGCCACCGCGACCGAGGCCACCCGGGCCGAGATCGCGACCCGGCTCAAGCTGGACGACGCCCGGCAGTTCGTGGCCAGCTTCGACCGGCCCAACATCAGCTACCGGATCGTGCAGAAGAACGAGCCGCGCCGCCAGCTGCTGGACCTGCTACGGACAGAGATGCACGGCGGCGCCGGCATCGTGTACTGCCTGTCCCGGGCCTCGGTGGAGAAGACGGCCGAGTTCCTGACCGCCCAGGGCCTGGAGGCGCTGCCCTACCACGCCGGGCTGGACACCCGCGTGCGCGCGGCCAACCAGGCCCGGTTCCTGCGCGAGGACGGGCTGATCATGGTGGCCACGATCGCGTTCGGCATGGGTATCGACAAGCCCGACGTGCGGTTCGTCGCCCACCTGGACATGCCGCGCTCGGTGGAGGGCTATTACCAGGAGACCGGGCGGGCCGGACGGGACGGGCTGCCGTCGGTGGCCTGGCTGGCCTACGGCCTGACCGACGTGGTCCAGCAGCGCCGGATGATCGACACCTCCCCCGGCGATCAGGTGCACCGGCGGCGGCTGGCCGTGCACCTGGACGCCATGCTGGCCCTGTGCGAGACGGCGACGTGCCGGCGTAAGCAGATGCTGGCCTACTTCGGGGAGCCGGCGACCCACGAGGGGTGCGGCAACTGTGACACCTGCCTGACCCCGCCGCAGGTGTGGGACGGCACGGTCGCGGCCCAGAAGTTCCTGTCGGCGGTGTACCGGCTGGACAAGGAGCGCGGCCAGAAGTTCGGCGCCGGGCACGTCATCGACGTCCTGACCGGCAAGCGGAACCCGAAGGTGGCCGAGAACCGGCACGACGAGCTGACCGTGTTCGGGGTGGGCACCGACCTGAGCGACGGCGAGTGGCGCGGGGTGGCCCGGCAGTTGCTGGCCCAGGGCCTGCTCGGGGTGCACGGCGACTACGGGGTGCTGATCCTGACCCCGGACAGCGCCGCGGTGCTACGGCGGCAGCGGGACAACATCATGTTCCGGCGCGAGCCCGAACGGGTCCGTGCGGCCCGGAAGCCCAAGCTGGCCAGTGTGGCCGAGGACCTGTCCCCCGAGGACGCCAAGATGTTCGAGCGGCTGCGGGAGTGGCGGGCCGGGCAGGCCCGGGAGCAGGGCGTACCCGCGTACGTGATCTTCCAGGACAAGACGCTGCGCGAGATCGCCAGCCAGCGGCCCACGGACCTGCACGGGCTGGCCGTCATCAATGGTGTGGGCCAGGCCAAACTGGAAAAATACGGGCAGGACATCCTGGGGGTCCTCACCGAGTAGGGGCGCGCATGGCCGGGACGTACGACTTCATCATCGTCGGCGGCGGCTCGGCCGGCAGTGCCCTGGCCAACCGGCTGTCGGCCCCTGATGGCTCCCGGGCCCAGGGCGGGGCCCGGGTGCTGGTGCTGGAGGCCGGGCGGCCGGACTACCCGTGGGACGTGTTCATCCACATGCCGGCCGCGCTCACGTTCCCGATCGGCAGCCGGTTCTACGACTGGCAGTACGAGACCGAGCCGGAGCCGCACCTGAACGGGCGGCGGATCTACCACGCCCGGGGCAAGCTGCTGGGCGGCTCCAGCAGCATCAACGGGATGATCTTCCAGCGCGGCAACCCGCTCGACTACGAGCGCTGGGCCGCCGACGACGGCATGGCCGCCTGGGACTACGCCCACTGCCTGCCGTACTTCAAGAAGATGGAGACCTGCCTGGCCGGCGGGGACGAGTTCCGCGGCAACGGCGGGCCGCTGGTGCTGGAACGCGGGCCCGCCACCAACCCCCTGTTCGGGGCGTTCTTCGCCGCGGTCCAGGAGGCCGGGTACCAGCTGACCAAGGACGTGAACGGGTACCGGCAGGAAGGGTTCGCGGCCTTCGACCGCAACGTGCACCGAGGGCGGCGGCTGAGCGCGGCCCGGGCCTACCTGCACCCGGTCATGGGCCGGGACTCGCTGACCGTGCGGACCCGGGCCTTCGTGACCCGGATCCTGTTCGACGGCCAGCGGGCCACCGGGGTGGAATACCGGCACCGGGGGCGGCTGGAACAGGCCCGGGCCGGCGAGGTCATTCTGTGCGGCGGCGCGATCAACTCGCCGCAGGTCCTGCAGGTCTCCGGGGTCGGCCCGGCCGCGCTGCTGGAGGGGCTGGGCATCCCGGTGGTCGCCGACCTGCCCGGGGTCGGCGCCAACCTCCAGGACCACCTGGAGGTCTACGTCCAGCACGTGTCCCTGCAGCCGGTGTCGGTGGCGCCCGCGCTGAAGTGGCGCAACCGGCCCGCGGTCGGCGCCCGCTGGCTGTTCACCCGCAGCGGGCCCGGGGCCACCAACCACTTCGAGGGCGGCGGCTTCGCCCGCAGCAACTCCGGCGTCGCCTACCCCAACCTGATGTTCCACTTCCTGCCCATCGCCATCCGCTACGACGGCTCGGCACCCGCGGGCCAGCACGGCTACCAGGTGCACATTGGGCCGATGTACTCCGACGCCAGGGGCGAGGTCCGCATCGTGTCGGCCGATCCGGCCGTGCACCCGTCGCTGCGGTTCAACTACCTGTCCACCGCCACCGACCGGCGCGAGTGGATCGAAGCGATCCAGGTCGCCCGGCACATCCTGGGCCAGCCCGCGTTCGCGCCGTTCAACGGCGGCGAGATCTCACCGGGCCCGGGAGTCTCGACCGACGAGGAGGTCCTGGCCTGGGTGGCCCGGGACGCCGAGACCGCGCTGCACCCGTCCTGCACCTGCCGGATGGGCACGGACGACCAGTCGGTGCTGGACCCGGCCACGATGCGGGTGCACGGCCTGGACGGGCTGCGGGTGGTGGACGCCTCGGCCATGCCGCAGGTGACCAACGCCAACATCTACGCGCCGACCATGATGATCGCCGAGAAGGCGGCCGACCTGATCCTGGGCCACCCGCCGCTGGCCCCGGCCGACGTTACGTTTTTCCGGCACATATAGACAAAACCGGACGGCAGGCCCAATATCGGCGCATGGCGACCTTAGTGCCGGAGGACGACCCGCTCCCCGAGGCCGTCGGCCTGGGCCAGGGAGCGGCCGAGGCCGGCCTGCCGCTCCGGCTGCTCGGCGGCCTGGGCGTGCGCGTGCTGTGCCCGGACTTCCCGCCGCGGCTGCGGGCCGGGCAGGACATCGACCTGGCCTGCCTGTCCAAGGGCCGCAAGAAGGTCGCGGCCTACCTGGCCGAGCGCGGTTGCCAGCCGGACCGGGCGTTCAACGGCCTGAACGGCGACCGGCAGATGTACTTCACCGCCCCCTCCGGGCGCCCGGTCGACGTGATGGTGGACCGGCTGGCCATGTGCCACACGCTGGACTTCCGGCCCGGGTTCAGCCAGTTGCCGCTGACCCTGCCCGCGGCCGACCTGCTGCTGTCCAAGCTGCAGATCGTCGAGCTGAACGCCAAGGACGCGCACGACATCGTGCACCTGCTGGCCGGGCTCCCGCTCAGCGACGGGCCGGGCCCGGCCGCGGCGCCCGCCATCGGCACGCGGCGGTTCGGGCAGGTGCTGGCGGGCGACTGGGGCTGGTGGCGGACGGTCACCGGCAACCTCGGCAAACTCCCCGCGATCGTCGCTGACCAGCCGGAGCTGGTGCCGCCGCGGCCGCCGTTCGATCCGATCGCCCAGGCCAAGGCCCTGGCCGAGGTGGCCGAGTCGGTGCCCAAGGGCATGAAGTGGCAGCTCCGGGCCAAGGTCGGCGACAAGGTCCGGTGGTACGAGCTGCCCGAAGAGGTGGCCCGCTAGCCAGGCTCAGGAGAGGCCCAGGTTCAGGAGAGGCATGGCCCGATGAAAATCTTCTTCGCCACCGACATCCACGGCTCCGAGACCTGCTGGCGCAAGTTCCTCAACTCGGCCGCCTTCTACAAGGTGGACCTGGTCGTGCTGGGCGGCGACCTGACCGGGAAGATCATGGTGCCGATCGTGGCCCACCAGGGGCCCCGGGAGTACTGGACGGTCACGCTGGCCGGGGAAGAGCAGCGGCTGGAGACCGCCGAAGAGCTCGAAGCGGTCAAGCGCCAGATCCGGAATCGGGGCTCCTACCCGGCGGTGGTGAGCCGGGATGAGCTGATGGAACTCCAGGCCACCGAGGGCGCGGTCGATCAGCGATTTTCGGTGGAAATGCTGGCCACGCTGGACCGGTGGCTCGACATGGCCGACGGCAAGCTCCGCGGGGGCCAGATCCCGTGCCTGGTCAACGGGGGCAACGACGACATCTTCGAGATCGACGACGTGATCGAGGCGTCGGCCTGCGTCGGGTTCGGCGAGGGCAAGGTCGTCGAGTTCGGCGGCTTCTCGCTGGCCTCCATGGGCTGGACCAACCCCACTCCCTGGAACACGTTCCGGGAGGCACCCGAAGAGGAACTGGCGGCCAAGATCGAGGTCCTGGCCGGCCAGATCCCGGACATGGACCGGGCCATCTTCAACTTCCACGCGCCGCCGTACGGGTCCGGCCTGGACGAGGCCCCGGCCCTGGACGCCAACCTGCGCCCGATGCACGGCGGGGCGGTCATGAAGCCGGTCGGGTCCACCGCGGTGCGGGCCGCCATCGAGACCCACCAGCCGATGCTGTCGGTGCACGGCCACATCCACGAGAGCCGCGGGGTGACCCGGCTGGGCCGGACGTTCTCGATCAACCCCGGCAGCGTGTACGGGGACGGCGTGCTGCAGGGCGCGATCCTCGACCTGAACCCGAAAAAGGCGAAGGTGACCAGGCACCTTCTCGTGAACGGCTGACACGGCAGAAGGCGGGCGCATGGCAACCAGCGAACAGGCGGAGCCCACTCTGTTCCTCCGCAAGGCGACCGGGCTGGTCCGCGGCTGGTCGGTACGGGACGCGATGATCTACGCGTGCCTGTCCACCAACGTGGTCACGCTCGGGCTGTACGAGTTCTCATTCGCGTCGGCCTTCCCCAAAGGCCAGCTGATCACCTCGGTGATCATCACCGGCGTCTGGGTGTCGTTCCTGGTCATCACCTACGCCGGGCTGGTCGTCACCATCCCCCGGGCCGGCGGCGACTACGTGTGGCAGAGCCGGATCCTGGGCAGCGGCGTCGGCTTCGTGATGGCCGCGACCGGGTGGTGGTTCATCCTCTGGCTGTGGGCGCCGATCTACGGCAACATCTTGTCCGTCGAGCTGTTCGAGCCGCTGTGGGCCACGATCGGCTTTCCCGGCCAGGCGGCCTGGTTCGGCTCGCACAACGGCATCTTCGTGGTCTCCCTGATCACCATCGCGCTGGCCGGGGTGCTGGTGTCGCTGGGCATGTCGGGCTACGCCCGGTTCCAGAAGTGGTGCTTCGGCGGCGGCCTGATCGGCTTCCTGGTCATCGTGGTGCTGCTGCTCTCGTTCAGCCACGCCAGCTTCGTGTCCTCGTTCAACTTCGAAGCCCACAAGATCTTC
Organism: Streptosporangiaceae bacterium; assembly: GCA_036521155.1. Taxonomy (GTDB): domain Bacteria; phylum Actinomycetota; class Actinomycetes; order Streptosporangiales; family Streptosporangiaceae; genus Bog-532. The sequence goes on along the minus strand of DATDIH010000401.1, from coordinate 3,527 downwards.
GGGATCAGCAACGCCTACGCCGCCACCACCGGTGGCGCGGCCAAGCTCGGCTACACCGCCCCGGCGCTGGGTTTCGGGCCGCTCGGGCCGACCATGCTGCTGGTGCCGATGATGCTGTTCTACCTGCTGTGGCCCAACTGGGGGACGACCCTGTACGGCGAGGTGCGCGGGGCCAGCGACTTCCGCCGGGTGTTCACCGGCATGTTCGCCGGCCTGTGGACCACCGTGCTGCTGTCGATCGCGTTCCTGCTGCTGTTCGCCAAGACGTTCGGCTGGGCCTTCTACCAGGACGCCAACGCGCTGTCGGCCAACCTGAAGGGCGTGCTGCCGGTGTGGCCCTACCCGGTGCTGCTGGCGGGCTGGCTGGTGCACAGCGCCGTCTTCCAGGTGGTGCTGATCCTGCTCATGAGCCTGTGGTTCTTCGGCTGGGTGGGCACTTTGTTCCTGTCCTCGACCCGGGTCATCTTCGCGGCCGCGTTCGACCGGGTGCTGCCGGACCGGGCGGCCGAGGTGTCCGAGCGGCGGAAGGTACCGGTCTACTCGCTGATCTTGATGCTGCTCCCGGCGGCGGGCCTGGCCGCGGTCTACGCCTACTCGGCCACGTTCCGCACCTACACGCTGGACGCCACCCTGGTCATCGCGGTGACCTACCTGTTCAGCGCGATCGCGGTGGTCATCCTGCCGTGGCGTAAACCCGACCTGTGGCGGGCCTCGCCGGCCAGCCGGATCAAGGTGCTCGGCGTGCCGATCGTCCCGGTGGCCGGGGTCATCACGATCGGGCTGCTCGGCTTCAACCTGTACGAGTGGCTCAGCAACAGCCTCTACTTCGTGAACAGTCACGCGGCACTCATCTACATGGGCGCCATGTACGTGCTGGCCATCGTGATCTACGTGGTCGCGCGGGTGGTGCGGAACCGGCAGGGCATCGACCTGGGCCTGATCAACAAGGAGATCCCGGTCGAGTAACGCGGGCAGGCAGCGCACGCTGGGGCGGCCGGCCAATGGCCGGCCGCCCCAGCGGCGCCCGGCCTAGATGACCGCGCGGATCGCCTTGTCGAACTCGATGACGTGCATCCGGGCGATCTCGGCGGCCTGCTCGGCGTCGCCGTCGGCCAGCACTCGCAGCAGCTGGCGGTGCTCCCCAACGTGCGCCGCCATGTCGGCCAGCCGGTCCAGGAACAGGCACCAGATGCGGGTGGCCAGGTTGCCGTAGCGGACCAGGGTGTCCTCGAGGTACGGGTTGTGCGTCGCGGCGTAGATGGCCCGGTGAATCCGCACGTCCAGGGTCATCAGCTCACCGGGCCGGTCGGCTAGCTCCACGGCCGCGGCCAGCTCGCCGGCCAGCGCGCGGAACGTGGCGCGGTCGGCGGCGGTGGCGTGCCGCGCCGCACTGGCCGCCGCGGCCGGCTCGATGACCGCGCGGACCTCGAAGATGTGCGTCAGGTCGGTGACGTTGATCTCGGTCGCGAACGTGCCCCGCCGCGGGTAGGCGACCACGAGGCGTTCGTGTTCCAGCCGCTTGAGCGCCTCCCGGACCGGGGTCCGGCCCAGCCCCAGGCGCAGGCACAGGTCTTCCTCGTTGATCGGCGCGCCGGGCCGGATATCCAGCCTGACCAGCAGATCCTGGATCTCCCGGTAGGCCAGGCCGGCCAGCGAACGCGGCTCACCCGGGCCGCCGCCGTCCCGGTCCGGGCCCGGCTGCGGCGGCTTGACCATGGCATCCACGCCCTCTAGTCTACCAACTAATATATCAGTCGGATACTAAGCGGGCCACGAGCAGCGAGGATCAGCCATGAGTGATTTCCCGGGCCGGGCCAGCGCGGTCATCGTGGGTGCCGGGATCGTCGGCAACAGCCTGGTCTGCCACCTGGCCCGGCTCGGCTGGCGGGATCTGGTGCTGGTGGACACGGGCCCGATGCCGAACCCGGGCGGGTCCACCGGGCACGCGTCCAACTTCATCTTCCCTATCGAGTACTCGAAGATGATGATGGAGCTGACCCGGGACAGCACCGAGCAGTACCAGGCCCTCGGCGTGTTCACGCAGAGCGGCGGCATCGAGGTGGCCCGGACCGCGGAGCGGATAGCCGAACTGCGCCGCCGCTGCTCGGCGGCCAAGGCGTGGGGGATCCCGGCCCAGGTCGTCTCGCCCGCGGAGGTCCGCAAGCTGGTGCCCTACCTGGATGAGTCGGTGATCCTGGGCGGCGCGCACTTCCCGACCGTAGGTGTGGTCGACTCGCTGCGGGCCGGCACGCTGATGCGCGAGGAGGCGCAGCAGTCCGGGGCGCTGCGCGTGCTGGCCGGGGCCGAGGTGCTGGGCATCGAGACGGCCGGCACCGACGAGCGCGGCCGGCCGCGGGTTACCTCGGTGCGGACCAGCGCCGGGGAGATCGAGACCGGCGTCTGCGTGATCTGCTGCGGGGTGTGGAGCCCGCGGCTGGCCCGGCTGGCCGGGGCCAGGATCCCGCTGACCCCGATCGTGCACCAGATGATCAGCGTCGGCCCGATCCCGCTGTTCGCCGGGTCGCCGGGGGAGATCTCGTACCCGATCGTCCGCGACGTGGACACCAACATGTACGAGCGGCAGCATGGCGGCGATATGGAAGTCGGCTCTTACGCGCACCGGCCGATCATCGTCAGCCCGGACGAGATCCCGTCCATCGAGGAATCGGCGCTGTCCCCGACCGAGCTGCCGTTCACCGCCGACGACTTCGACCCGCAACTGGCCGAGGCGCTGGAACTCATGCCCGAGCTGCTCGGCGACGAGAAGGCCGGCATCCGGTACGCGATCAACGGGCTCATCTCGATGACGCCGGACGGCCACCCGGTGCTCGGCGAGACACCCGAGGTGGCCGGCCTGTGGTCAGCCGCGGCCAGCTGGATCAAGGAAGGCCCGGGCGTCGGCCGCGCGGTGGCCGAGTGGATGTCCGGCCAGGTGCCCACCGTGGACGTGGACGAGGCCAACATCGCCCGGTTCTACCCGGCGCAGCGGACCATCGAGCATGTCCGGGCCCGGGCCCGCGAGGGCTTCAACAAGATGTACGGCATCGTGCACCCGGCCGAGCAGTGGGAGTCCGGGCGGCCGTCCCGGGTCAGCCCGGTCTACCAGCGCGAGCGCGACCTGGACGCGGTCTTCTTCGAGACCGCCGGGTGGGAGCGGCCGCACTGGTACGCCAGCAACGAAGGGCTGCTGGAGCGGTATGCCGGGCAGCTCATGCCCCGGGACGCGGAATGGGACGCCCGCTGGTGGTCGCCGATCATCAACGCCGAGCACCTGGCCATGCGGGACGCCTGCGGGCTGGTCGACCTGTCCGCGTTCGCCATCTTCGACGTCACCGGCCCGGCCGCACTGGACACCGTGCAGGCGCTGGCCGTGGCCCAGCTCGATGTGCAGCCCGGCCGGGTCGTCTACACCTCGCTGCTGGACGAGCGGGGTGGCTTCAAGGCCGACCTGACCATCATGCGGCTCGGCGCGCAGCGGTTCCGGGTGGTGACTGGCGGGGCCACCGGCATGTCCGACCTCAAGCGGT
>DATDIH010000400.1:0-3386 GCA_036521155.1 Streptosporangiaceae bacterium | reverse complement strand
CCAGGTACGCTACTCTTAGGGACCGGCACGAAGGCGCGGCCACGCCGCGCCCGGCGCCGGGTCAGTCTGGGGTAGCTCAATCGGCAGAGCATTCGGCTGTTAACCGAACGGTTGTGAGTTCGAGTCTCACCCCCAGAGCTCTCACCAGAAAGAATGGCCGGCCAGCCTCGTACTGGCTGGCACTTTATATTTAACGCGGTGTGCGCCCCTCCCCGCTCAGGCTCGGCTCCCGCCCGCTGGGAGGCCCCCCGGCCCCCTGCGCCCGTACCCCGCGCGGACTCCCGGAACGCGGGTATCGGGTCCGGCTAGGAGGGCAGCAGGGCCAGCTGACTGTCGTGCAGCGCAGCGGCGATGGTGCGGCCGGCCGAGTCGGACCGCGGCACGCGGACGTCGGCCGAACCTCCGCTGACCTGCTGGCTGACCCGGTAGCGCACGGTGCCGGGGACCCGTACCGTGCCGTTGGCCCGGGTCAGATCGATCTGTACCGACTGTGGCGGCGAGTCGAAACTAGCGTCGAACTGTCCCGTCGTGATGCTGGCCCGCAGGTGGGCCGCCTTCAGGTCCCGGGCGACCACGTCGGCGCTGGCCGCGGTGATCGACAGCCGGCCGCTCAGGCCCGACAGGGTGAGCTGGCCGGACGGCTGCCGCAGGGTCAGCGTGGTGCCGGCCGGAACGGTCAGCCGGTAGTCCTCGGTGCAGGGGCTGGCCGGCGCGCACCGGTAGGTCAGGCGCAGCGCGCGGCCCGTGTGGTCGCGGGTCACGCTGGCCCGGGGAGGCGGCCCGGTCCAGTTCAGGGTCCCGGTCAGCCGGACCGGGCCGGGTCCGGCCACCACCGTGAGCTGGCCGCCCACCCCGTCGAAATCGACCGTGCTCACATCCGCCTCGGTCACCGAGACCGGCCGGCTGGTCTGCCTGGCCTCGGCCGGGGCGGTTCGGGCCGGGCCGGCCGGCCGCGCCGTTCCGATCGGGCCGTCCGGGGCGACCGAGGCGGACGAGGTGGCCGAGGGCCCCGCGGCCGGCGTCAGGTGGCCCACACCGACCCCGATCGCCGCCCCGGCCACCACGATCAGCAGCATCACCGCGGCGATGGTCAGCGCCCGCCGGGACCGCCGGCCCGCCTGCCCCGGTGGCTCCGCGTCCGGATCGGGCGCGTGATCCGGGGCCGGGGCGCCCCCGGCAACCGGGGCGTCGCCGAGAGCTGGGGCCACCCCCGTGAACCGGGCCAGCTCGGCGGCCAGGTCCCCGGCCGTCGCGGTGGCCCGGTCCCGGCGCTGGCGAAAGCCCGCGTTCGGCTGCGCACACCACGTGCAGGCCCAGCTCTGGTTGTAGCCCTGGAAGCCATCGACGTAGCTGACCCGGCGGCAGGCCGCGCAGCGCCGCAGGAAGCAGCTGTGCCCGCAGGCCCGGCACTGCCAGCGGGTCAGGCCCGGATCGGGCACGGTGCCGGTCGTCTGGCACCTCGGGCAGGGAATCTCGGCCACAGGACCTCCGCCTCGAGATGCTGCCAGCAGACCCGGGCGCCCGCGTCCTGGCGCCCGATTCTGTCATCACTTCTTCAGCATCACGCTCACCGGTAGCTGACCGTCAGCACTTGGTCTACGGACTGTGCCGGAGCGGCCACACCGCACCCGGGATGCCCCGACAAGTCCCGCCCGGCTGCGAAGCCCAGCGCGCCGTAACCCCTGCCGCCCCATCGGAATGATCCGAACCACCAGTCACACGGGTCACGTCGGCCCGCTGACCATGGCCCATCCGAGTTTTGAATATATTGGTTCTTGTCGATTTCTGTCTTGACATGAACTGATGAGGCGGGTTAGCGTGAATCGCCTTAATGAATTTAACGGGGCAATTGGGCAAGGTCAATACGAAGGGTGCACTGGATAATCGACCCATGCCCGGCTGTCGCTATTGTCGGCCGGCTGGATGCCGATAGGCCATGCGCTTATTCCGAACGGGACGGGGCAATATTTGGTCGGCGACCGGCAACGTCATTTGCCTTCATGGCGAAGGCGCCGGCCACTCCCAGATATTTAACGCGACGAGATTTTTGTTCCCTATTGAGTCGCGCTCTGTCACCGTGCCCAAAGTCAAGGGTCAGGTAATCAGGTAGATGGCGAAAGGAGCGGCAGTGCCTACAGCAGAGGAGACGGCACCGGTGCGACGGAGACGGCTGGTCAGATCGAGATACCGGCTCACGAGGGCCGCGCTTGCAGTGACGGCGGGGGCGTTCCTCACCGTCGGGCTGTCCATTTCATCGGCGGGTGCCTCCACCCTGCAGCCGGAAACGCTGAAGACTTGTGAAACCGGCTCGAACAACGCCTACGAATACACCGGCTGGTGCGACGGCACGGGCCCGACGTCGTACCGGGTCCTCGCCACGTGTACTAACAACTACGGCGTATACGGCGTCACCCGCTGGGACGGCGACCGGCGGGAGTCCACCGCCAGCTGTGAGATCAACGGTCTGAACCAGACGCTCCAAAACAACTGGGGTTACGTCCTGTGCTCCACCAGCAATGGCGCCGGCACCTATCAGGGATACGTGGACAAGCACGGTGACATCAGCTCGGTCCTGCTCACCTGGGGCAACGGCAACATCACCACCGGCGGCAACCTCATGTGCCAGTACGACGTGAGCCAGGAGAACGACTTCCAACTCGGCGTAGCACCGTAGACGGCACGGGGCTCCGTCCCGGAGTACAGCTCCGGGGCGGAGCCTCCAGCAGGAGGAAATGAATGGATGACGGCGCCGGGGGGTTCGGGAGCCGGCTGCGCGCCTGCCGCGAGTCATCGGGGCTGTCGCAGCAAGAGCTGGCCGAACGGTCCGGTCTGAGCATCCGTGCCATCAGCAAGCTGGAATGCGGCCGGACCCGCTGGCCGTATCCCGATTCGGTCGACCGGCTGGCCGACGCCCTGGGCCTGCGCGACGCGGCCGAGCGGGCGGAGTTCACCGCCGCCGCCCAGCGCCGCCTGGGACGGGGCCAGCGAACGGTCCGGCCCCGCCCGGACCTCCCGTACGTCCCGCGGCTGCTGCCCGCTCTCACCTCTGCTTTCGTCGGCCGTGCCAGCGAGCTGACAAGCCTGTCCCGCATGCTCGGCGAACCCGGCGGCAGGACGCTGGTCACAGCCATCACCGGTACCGCCGGGGCGGGCAAGACCGCCCTCGCCCTGCACTGGGCGCACCAGGTCGCCGACGAGTTCCCGGACGGGCAGTTGTTCGTGAACCTCCGCGGCTTCGGCCCCTCGGGCACCCCGCTGGCGCCCGCGGACGCCGCCCAGGTGCTTCTCGGCGGACTGCGGGTCCCCGTTGACTGGCTTCCCGGAACCGAGGAGGCCCAACTCGGCCTCTACCGCAGCCTGCTGGCCGGGAAACGAATGCTCATCGT
>DATDIH010000399.1:0-2954 GCA_036521155.1 Streptosporangiaceae bacterium | reverse complement strand
CTTGGCGTCCGGCGCGTTGGTCTGTACGGACTTGATCCCGTTGAGCGCCGCCGCTTTGCTCTCGTAGGTCTCGCTGGTCGCGATCACCTGGCCGTTGCTCGCCTGCAGGTTGAAGTGGAACTTCCCGCTGGAGCCCTTCTTCAGCACAAACTTGCCAGCCATGCCTGAGTCTCCCTCCGTGTAGCTACGTCGTTGCAGCCAGGCGTAACGTTCCCGGACCAGCGGAGATGACACCCAGGATCGGGCCGGTTCTGCCGAAAGGTTCAGGAACCGGTCGCGGACAGCTGCTTGCGCACCTCGGCCGCGACCCGCGCCCCTTCGGCCCGGCCCGCGACCTGCGGCGTGACTGCCTTCATCACCGGCCCCATCGCGGACATGCCGGACGCTCCAGCCGCGGCGATCGCCGCGGCCACCAGGTCACCCAGTTCGGCGTCGCTGAGCTGCGCGGGCAGGTAGCCGGCCAGCACCTCACCCTCGGCCCGCTCGGCCGCGGCCTGTTCGCCCCGGCCCGCCGAGCCGAACGCCTCGGCCGCCTCGCGGCGCTTTTTGGCCTCCCGGGTCAGCACCTTCATCACCTCGTCGTCGGACAGTTCGCGAGCGGAGTGCCCGGCTACTTCCTCGTTGGTGATGGCGGTCAGCGCGCTCCGCAGCGTCCGCATCCGGACCTGATCGCGGGCCCGCATCGCCGCGGACAGGTCGGTCCGCAGCCGTTCCTTTAGTTCAGCCATGAAAACCATCCTCCCTGACATGGCACCATGGGTGGGTGCGAGCTCGAGTCATCCTTCCCGTGGGCGCCGCCCTGGCCGGCGCCAGTGCCCTGGCCTACGCCTCGTTCGCGGAGCGTAACTGGTTCACCCTGCGCCAGACCGAGGTCCCGGTGCTGGCCCCCGGTACCACGCCCATCCGCGTCCTGCACATTTCGGACGTGCACCTGACCCCCGGGCGCAAGCGCCTGATGGCCTGGCTGGCCGACCTGGACCGGCTCGAGCCGGACCTGGTGGTGAACACCGGCGATTCGATCGCCCACCCGGAGGCGGTCCGTTACCTGGTCGACAGCCTGGGCCCGCTGCTGGACCGGCCCGGCATCTTCGTCTACGGCTCCAACGACCTGTACCGGCCGCAGCCCAAGAACCCCGCCCGCTACCTGTGGGAGACCAGCGCCAAGCGGTACCCCAGGTACGGGCCGGACCTGCCCTGGCAGAAGCTGGGCGACGCCATGACCAACCGGGGCTGGCTGGACGCCAACAACCAAACCGGCCGGGTCAAGGCCGGCGGCCTGGACATCGCCGTGGCCGGCGTGCACGACCCGCACATCAAGCGCGACCGCTACGAGCGGGTGGCCGGCCCGGCCGACCCCTCGGCCGACCTGCGCCTGGGCATCATGCACGCGCCCGAGCCCCGGGTCCTGGACCGGTTCGCCGCCGACGGCTACGACATCCTGTTCGCCGGCCACACCCACGGCGGCCAGCTGTGCCTGCCCGGCTACGGCGCCCTGGTCACCAACTGCGAGATCGACCGCGACCGGGTCAGCGGCCTGAGCCAGCACCCGGCGGCCGGCCAGCCCGCGCCGGACGGTCACCGATCCTGGCTGCACGTGTCGGCCGGGCTGGGTACCTCCCCGTGGGCCCCGGCCCGGTTCGCCTGCCGCCCGGAAGCCACCATGCTCACCCTGGTGCCGCGCACCGGCGCCTAGCGCAGTTCTCAGGCCAGGAAGTCGTACTCGTGGCCGCGGCCGGCCCGGCGGGCCTGCTGATAAGCGGTCCAGGCCAGGGCCAGATCCTGGGCGGGCAGGCCGGCCGGGGTGTAGACGGTGCGCTCGGCATCGGTCCGGCGGCCGGGGATCGTCCCCCGCAGCACCTCGTTCAGCGTCCCGGCCGCCGCCTCGGCCGGGAGCCCGGCGGTACCCAGCGCGCCGCTGGTCAGCGCGAGCGGAAGGTCGTCCACGAAGACCCGGGCCGCCGCCAGCAGGCTGGGCGACAGTTCAGCCTTGCCGGGCTCGTCGGCGCCCAGTGAGGTGACGTGGCTGCCCGGCGCCACGTCGCCGGTGTCCAGCAGGGGCTCGCGAGACCAGGTGGCCAGGATCACGATGCCGGCCTCACCCGCGGCCGCCACCGGGCTGACGGCCGGTCCGGCCGAGCCGGCCCCATGCCGCCGGGCCAGCCGATCCGCCGCCTCCGGGTTCAGGTCGAACACGGTCAGCCGCTGCCACGAGCGCAGCGCGGCCAGCCCCCGCAGCACCAGCTCCGCCTGTGCCCCCGCGCCGATGACCGCGACCGTGCCCGCCTCCGGACGGGCCAGCTTGTGGGTGGCCAGGGCCGCGGCCAGACCGGTGCGCCAGGCGGTCACCGTCGCCGAGTCCAGCACGGCCAGCAGTTCGCCGGTGCCGGTGTCGTGCAGGCAGACCAGCCCGCGCAGGGCCGGCCGCGATCGCGGGAACTTGGCGTTGACCTTCACGCTGTAGGCGGGGATGCCCGGGACCAGGCCGGGCAGCAGCACCGTGGCCGTACCCGGCCCGGGCAGCTCGGTACGGATCCGCTGCGGCACGATGGCGGACGGTGGGGCCAGGAAGCCCTGCCGGAGCACCTCGAGGCAGGCCCGGACGTCCAGCACCTGCTCCAGGTCCGACCGGGACAGCAGCAGCGCCATGCCCGGCATCATCGCAGCCGGCGTCACCTGGGTGTCACGGAGGCGCCGCCAGCCCACCGCAACCACACCGTTCCCCGCGACCCGTCCGGCCTGCGCCCGCTGAGCTAGCCCGAGCCGTACGCAGCGCTCCCCGGCATCCGCTAGACTTTCCGAGCGGTCGGACGTACGGCGCCCGGCCAGCGGGGTGTGGCGCAGCTTGGCAGCGCGCTTCGTTCGGGACGAAGAGGCCGGGAGTTCAAATCTCCCCACCCCGACCATTCAAGCCGCAGGTCAACCACTAGCTGGTGGCCTGCGGTTCGCATTTCCGC
>DATDIH010000398.1:0-5526 GCA_036521155.1 Streptosporangiaceae bacterium | reverse complement strand
GGCCGGTGCCGCCGGGCCAGCCAATCAGGGATAGCGCCAGCGAAAAGAGCCAACGAAAGGGACCGTCATGGGCAGCACCCCTCAGTCGCTCACCGGGATCGACCTGTCCGCGGCCGCTGAGCTGGCCGCGCAGCTGCGGGTTGATTCCGTCCGGTCCAGCACGAGTGCGGGGTCGGGCCATCCGACCTCGAGCATGTCCGCCGCCGACCTGCTCGCGGTCCTGGTCGGGCGGCACCTGCGCTACGACTGGGACAACCCGGGCAACCCCGCCAACGATCACCTGATCTTCTCCAAGGGGCACGCCTCGCCCCTGCTGTACTCGGTGTACAAGGCGGTCGGGGTGGTGTCCGACGAGGAACTGATGACCCAGTACCGGCGCTTCGGGGCCCGGCTGGAGGGCCACCCGACGCCGGTGCTGCCCTGGGTCGACGTGGCCACCGGGTCGCTGGGCCAGGGGCTGCCGGACGGGGTCGGGGTCGCGCTGGCCGGCAAGTACCTGGACCGGCTGCCGTACCACGGGTGGGTGCTGTGCGGGGACAGCGAAATGGCCGAGGGCTCGATCTGGGAGGCGCTGGACAAGGCCTCCTTCTACGAGCTGTCCAACCTGATCGCGATCGTCGACGTCAACCGGCTCGGCCAGCGCGGGCCGACCGAGTGGGAGTGGGACCTGGACCGGTACGCGCGCCGGGCGGCCGCGTTCGGGGCCCGGGTGCTGGAGATCGACGGGCACGACCTGGCGGAGATCGACCAGGCCTTCGCCACCGCCGCCGACGGGTCGGTGCCGCAGCCGACCGTGATCCTGGCCCGCACGATCAAGGGCCGCGGGTTCTCCGAGGTCGAAGACAAGGACGGCTGGCACGGCAAGCCCTTCCCCGAGGACATGGCCGAGCGCGCCGTGGCCGAACTGGGCGGCGAACGGCATCTGACCGTGCGCGGCCCGCTGCCCGCCCCGGTGCCGGACCGCGGGCCTGAGCTGGACCCGACCGCCCCGGAGGGCGACGTGCCGTCCGCGCGCTACACGGTCGGGGACAAGGTGGCCACCCGGAAGGCCTACGGTGACGCGCTGGCCGCGCTGGGCGCCGACAACCCCCGGGTGGTGGCGCTGGACGGCGAGGTCAGCAACTCCACCCACGCCGATGAGTTCGCGCACCTGGTCCCCGAGCGCTACTTCGAGATGTACATCGCCGAGCAGCAGATGGTCGCCTCGGCGGTCGGGTTGGCCGTGCGCCACTACACCCCGTTCGCCTCGACGTTCGCGGCCTTCCTGACCCGGGCCTACGACTTCATCCGGATGGCGGCGATCTCGCGGTCGAGCATCCGGCTGTCCGGGTCGCACGCGGGCGTGGAGATCGGGCCCGACGGTCCCTCGCAGATGGCCCTGGAGGACCTGGCCATGATGCGGGCGGTGCACGACTCGACCGTGCTCTACCCCAGCGACGGCACCAGCACCGCTGCCCTGGTGCGGGCCATGGCCGAACGGGTCGGCGTCAGCTACCTGCGCACCACCCGGGGCGCGTACCCGGTGCTCTACGAGGCCGGGGAGAAGTTCCCCATCGGCGGGTCCAAGGTGCTGCGGTCCAGCCCGGACGACGCGGTCACGCTGATCGGGGCCGGGGTCACGCTGCACGAGGCGCTGGCCGCCGCCGACCAGCTGGCCGCCGGCGGCATCTCGGCCCGGGTCATCGACCTGTACTCGGTCAAGCCGGTCGACACCGAGACCCTGGTCGCGGCGGTGGCCGCCACCAACGGCCGCCTGGTGGTGGCCGAGGACCACCATGCCGAGGGCGGGCTGGGCTCGGCCGTGGCCGACGCCCTGCTGAACGCCGGGCCGCAGAAGGTGTGGCTGACCCACCTCGCGGTCCGCGACATGCCCGGCTCGGGCACCCCTCAGGAACTGCTGGCCGCGTCCGGGATCGACGCCGAGCACATCACCGCCGCCGCCCGCGACCTGCTCAATGCCCGATGAGACGCGGGTGAGGCCACTCGGCGGTGAGGGCCCGGCGTGAACAGATTGCGCCAAGGCTTGGGCTGGCTGCGGACGCGGGACGCCGGCCTGCTCGCGTTGCGGCGCTCGGGCCGGGCCGCGATCGTCATGCCGGCCCTGCTGGCGCTGAGCATCAAGGTGATCGGCAACCCGGTCATGGCCACGTTCGCCGCCTTCGGGTCACTGTCCATGCTGCTGTTCGTGGCGTTCGGCGGCCGGGTGCGGGAACGGCTGCCAGACCAGACCGCGCTGATCCTGACCGGGGCGATCTTCGCCTGCCTGGGCACGCTGGCCTCACGGGTGGCCTGGCTGGCCGCCCTGGCCATGCTGATCGTGGGCTTCTTCGTGCTGTTCGCCGGGGTGGTCAGCTCGGCCCTGGCCGGGGCGTCGACCTCGCTGCTGCTGGCGTTCATTCTGCCGGTCTCGCTAACCGGGCCGGTGAGCTCGATCCCGGACCGGCTGGCCGGATGGCTGCTGGCCGGGGCGGTGTCGCTGCTGGCCATCACGCTGCTGTGGCCGGCCCCGGCCCGCGATCCGCTGCGGCGGCCGCTGGTTCGGGCCTGCACCGCCCTGGTCGCGCGGCTGCGGGCCGAGGCCGGGTTCGCCCGGGCCGCCAACGGCACAAACGACACTGCCGCGGCCGCGCAGACCCAGCTGGAAACCGCCACCGCCGAGGCCAACGCGGCCGTGTCCGGCCTGCGGACCTCGTTCTTCGCCACGCCCTACCGGCCGACCGGGCTCACCACCGCGGCCCGCCTCCTGGTCCGGCTGGTGGACGAGTGCATCTGGCTGCAGACGGTGATGGACCAGATGCCCAGCACCGGCCACAAGTTCAGCGAAGAGGTGTGTGCGGTCAAGGTGGCCGCGGCCGACCTGCTGGAGCAGGGCACGGCGCTGGTGGACGCCGGGCACGGGCCGCTGGACTCGCTGCAGCCGGGCCTGGACCGGCTGGAGCAGGCCCGGGCCGTCATGGAGAACGCGGCCATGTCCCTGGCCGGGGTGGGTTCCGGCCAGCCTGGTGACACCGCCGATGAGGCCGAGCAGTACGTGTCCGGGCTGGAGCCCTCGTTCCGGGGCCAGGAGCTGAGCTTCGTGGCCTCGGCCATGGCGTCCAACATCCAGCTCGCCGTGGCGGCCCTGCAGCGGCCCTGGTGGCAGCAGCTACTCGGGCATCAGCCGGACGGCGCCAGCGGCACGCTGTCGTCGGTGCAGGAACGAGCCGGAGCCCACATCCAGCCGCACTCGGTCTGGCTGCACAACAGCGTCCGCGGCGCGATCGCGCTGGCCCTGGCCGTGCTGGTGTCCGACCTGCTAGGGGTCCAGCACTCGTTCTGGGTGGTGCTCGGCACGCTGAGCGTGCTGCGGTCCAGCGCGTTCAGCACCGGGCAGAACGTGCTGCGCGGGCTGCTCGGCAACCTGGCCGGCTTCGTGATCGGCGGCCTGCTGGTGCTGGCCATCGGCACCAGCCAGACCGTGCTGTGGATCCTGCTGCCGATCGCCGTGCTGCTGGCCGGGCTGGCCCCGGCGGTCATCTCGTTCGCGGCGGGCCAGGCCAGCTTCACCATCACCCTGCTGATCCTGTACAACATCATCGCCCCGGCCGGCTGGAAGGTCGGCCTGGTGCGGATCGAGGACGTGGCCATCGGCTGCGCGGTCAGCCTGGTGGTCGGGGTGCTGTTCTGGCCGCGCGGGGCGGCCTCGGCCCTGGGCACCGCGCTGGCTGGCGCCTACGCCGAGACCGCCCGCTACCTGAGCAGCGCGGTCACCTACGGGGTGCTGCGCTGTGACGAGATGCTCCCACCCGCGCCGCCGCCGCAGGAGGAAAGCCTGCGGGCGGCGGCGGCTGCACGCCGGCTGGACGACGCCTTCCGCAGCTACCTGGCCGAGAGCGGCGCCAAGCACCTGCCGCTGCCGGAGGTGAGCACGCTGCTCACCGGGGTCACCGTGCTACGGCTGTCCGCGGACGCCGTGGTCGACCTGTGGAGCCGGGACGACGGCAAGCCGTCCGGGGACCGGACCGCGGCCCGCACCGAGGTGCTGGCCGCGGTGGGCCAGGTCACCGCCTGGTACCAGGCCATGGCAGCCGCCCTGACCGGAACCGGCCAGGTGCCGGCCGAACTGCCGCCGGACGCGGCGGCCGACGGCCGGCTGACCAACGCGGTCCGGCACGACCTGACCGGTGAGGACGGCCAGGGCACGGCCATCGCGGTCAAGATGATCTGGACCGCCGACCACGTCGCCGTGGCCCGCCGCCTGCAGGGCCGGATCGCCGACCCGGTCCGCCTCGCGGTCGACGTCCAGCAGCGCACCCAGCGCCTGCTCCCCGCCGGCCGCCGCCGGACCGAACCGTCCGCGGTCACCCCGGGCTGAGCACGTTCACCGTAGCGGCGTGACCTCGGTGACTGGTACTCCAGCCGCAGATCGTGATCTTGTCGGCACGCCCGCCACTGGTCACGATGGCGCCACCACCACCAAGAACGCGCCCGCCGCTGCCACTACCAGCGACAACGACTGCAAGTGTAGGGAACCGATTTACCTGAGCAGCGCGAGCTGGGGTTCTCGGGCTAGTTGAGCAGCGCTCAGGTCGGCCGGTTCAGGTAACTGAGCGTTCGGCTGCTCCTCTCGCCGAGCGTGCGATTCGGCCGAGGAGGCACAGCCGCCTATCGGCTACCGGACCCTCGCATAGGCACGCATCTGTTCGGCCGTTTGCTCGAGTTCGGCCGCTTCTGCGGCAGGCGTGGCGTTGCTGAGTCCGCTGTGTGCGGCCGTCGGGCTTCGCAAGAAGCGCCGCAGCATGGCCGCAAGCAGCCCTTCCGGCAGAGTCTGCAGCGCAGCGAACCCGCGAGGGACCGGCGGCGTCGGCATGGCGGCCAGGTTCTGCCGCATGCGGCGGATCATGGCGCGGACCGCGCCCGGATCGGCGGCCAGCGCTACCGGGCCGCCCGCCGCGAGCACCGCCTGCCCGAGCGGCACCGCGAATGCGGCGTGCGTCTTGAGCCAGGCATCCATCTGCGGCTCGGCCTTGGCATTGATCCCGGCGGTGCGGAACGCCCGCACGATCCGTTCCAGTCGCGGGGTGGCACGGCCGTCGGGTTCGCCGATCGGCATCGGGACCCGGCCGGTTATGAAGTTGGCCGGGCGGTAGCGGACCACGTCGCCGTCCATCGTGCCGGCGGCCGTGGGGAAGCTGAGCAGCACCCGCTCGTGGCCGATCACCGCGCCCAGCGGCTCCGGGCCGGCCGCCCAGTTGAGTGCGAACAGCACGTCGGCTTCGAGGCCGGCGAGTGACTCCACCACCGCGTCCACCTGATGGGTGCGGACGAAGACGGCGATCAGGTCGTACCCGCCGGCCGGGTGCTCGACCACCGGCACCGGTACCCGCCTGACGGCCGGGCTGTCTCCCTCGGCGAGCTGCACGCCGTGCCGGTGCAGGGCGGCCAGGCGCTCCCCCCGGGCGAGGAGCGAGACGTCGTGCCCGGCCTCATGCAGGCGGGCGGAGAACAGGCTGCCGGTAACCCCGGCGCCGTACACGAGCAGTTTCA
>DATDIH010000397.1:0-14614 GCA_036521155.1 Streptosporangiaceae bacterium | reverse complement strand
CCGGTGCAGGACGACTGGCAACAAGGCACGTCCGCTCCGGACGTGACGCGAGGCAGGAATCAGGAGATGTACGGCCGGATCGTTGAAGCCACGCAGGCCATCCAGGCGTGCGGCCGTCAATCCAGCCAGTAATGCTCCCGGCCCGGCCCAGAGCAGCACTGTCCAAAGCTGCTGCTCGGCCGACAACGGGCCGGAATGGGCGACGATGACTCCACGAAACGGTCGCTGCCAGCGGCCGCTGGCTAGCCGCCACCGGAGGGCCGCCGGAGAAAGACAGCTGAGTACCTCCGATGTGCTGACCACGCCACCGCGCCAGTCAAGCAGTTCGTCAAGATCGGACGGCGTACCCGCCGATGCACTTGCCATAAGCCCAGCGTCGCGCGGCCGCAACGGCCGAGCCATCCCCGCTTGCCGCCCTGTGGATAACTCGAGAATGGCGGCCGGAACTGCGCAAAGTCAGCAGTTTCTGCTGCTGGGGCGACAGTTTCCGCCCACAGTCCGGGGGCGTGTCAGCCGAGGGAGAGTTAGCCGAGGGTGGTGGCGGCGGCGCGGGCAGCGGCGGGCAAAGCCGCAGCGATGCGGGCGAGCGCGGTGGCGTCGTGGGCGGCGGAGAGGAACCAGGCTTCGAAGGGGGACGGGGGGAGGTAGACCCCGCCGTCCAGCATGGCGTGGAAGAACGCGGCGTAGGCGGCGGCCGACTGGCTGCGGGCGTCGTCGAAGTTCCGCACCGGGGCGCTGCGGCCCAGGAACACCGAGAACAGGTTGCCCGCGGTCTGCAGGTGGTGCTCGACGCTGGCCGCGGCGAGGGCCTCCGTGGTCAGCTTGGCCACGAGGGCGGCGGCCTCGTCGACCCGGCCGTAGATCTCCGGGGTGCAGGCCCGCAGGGTGGCCAGGCCGGCCGCGGTGGCCAGCGGGTTACCGGACAGCGTGCCCGCCTGGTAGACGGGGCCGGTGGGAGCCAGGCGGTCCATGATCTCGGCCCGGCCGCCGAACGCGGCGGCGGGCAGGCCGCCCCCCATGACCTTGCCGAACGTGGTCAGGTCACCGGCCACGCCATCGCGGCCGTACCAGCCGGACCGGGTGACCCGGAAGCCGGTCAGCACCTCGTCCATGATGAGCAGGGCGCCGTGCTCGGCGCAGATCGCGGCCAGCGCCTCGTTGAACCCGGGGGCGGGCGGCACCACGCCCATGTTGGCCGGGCAGGCCTCGGTGATCACGCAGGCGATCTGGTCGCCCCGCTCGGCGAACGCCGCGCGCACCGCGGCTTCATCGTTGTAGGGCAGCACGATGGTGTCGCTGGCCGAGGCGCCGGTGACGCCGGGTGAGTCGGGCAGGGCGAAGGTCGCGACCCCGGAGCCGGCCGCGGCCAGCAGCGCGTCCACGTGGCCGTGGTAGCAGCCCGCGAACTTCACCACCAGCGGCCGCCCGGTGAACCCGCGGGCCAGCCGCAGCGCGGACATGGTGGCCTCGGTGCCCGAGTTGACCAGCCGGACCTTCTCGACCGCGGTGCGCCCCGCGATCTCCTCGGCCAGCTCGACCTCGCGGGGGGTCGCGGCGCCGAAGGACGTACCCTCCGCTGCCGCGTCCTGCAGGGCGGCCACCACTGCGGGGTGAGTGTGCCCGAGGATCATGGGGCCCCAGGAGCACACCAGGTCGACGTACTCGCGGCCGTCCACGTCGGTCAGGTAGGGGCCGGAGCCGGAAGCGATGAAGCGCGGGATCCCGCCGACCGAGCCGAACGCCCGGACCGGGGAGTTCACGCCGCCGGGCGTGACCGCGCTGGCCCGTCGGAACCATTCCGCCGAACGATCGCCGGATTCCGGGACCCCTTCGGCGGCGGAGCTCACGACAGACCAGCCTCCTCGCAGGCGTCAACCAGGAACTCAAGCAGCCTAAGCGCGTCCGGGAGCGGATGGTCCGCCGGGTCGCGGATCCACCGGGCCACGCCGCCCGGACCATCCACCCCGGGGCCGCCGGCCGACGGCGGGGCCAGCACGTAGCTGTCCCGGCAGTGCCAGAGCAGGCTGCCCAGCCGGGTGACGTTCTCGGGCTCGCAGTCCAGCCGGCAGGACCACCATTCGTCCTCGTCGACCGGGGCGCCACGGGTGGTGACGAAGAACAGCATGCGGCCGCCGGCCGCGCCGACCGGGCCGGCCTCGATCCCGGCCTGCTCGATCCCGGCCAGGGCCGCCGTCCCCACCTCGACCGGTACGTCCAGCACGTCAAAGACCCGGCCGGTGACCAGGATCACCGATGCATCCGGGCGAGCCACCCACCAGTCCTGGATGGTGGGGGTGTCCACGGTGGCCTGCATCTGCCAGGTCGGGGAGACCGGGTGCGCCCCCGGCGCCGGGCAGCCGACCCGGTCGCAGGAGCAGGCCCGGCCGGCCTTCAGCCCGTCGGCGGACAGCTGGGCCCCGACCACCACCGGCCAGCCCAGGGTCGCGTAGTTGATCGCAGCCTGGCCGAGTAGCTCACGCCGATCCCCCCGGTCCGCCGCCTTCCGGCGGCCACGGCGCCGCACCACATCGACCATCGGCCAGCTCCTGCCCGGAGGCCGGCCGTCCACCGGCGCTCCTCATCGGTGTCACCCATCGTAGATCAGGGCATACGAGGAGTTCGGCCCGAAAGCCGGTTTGTGACCTTTCATTCACTAACTACCGGTAACGGTGAACTGGAGGGGCCCGCCGGGCACTGGCGGAGTGTTCGGGCAGCCGTTGCACCCGCCGACGACGCCGCCGGCCGGGTGGCCGGGGCCGCCCGCCGCGGAGCCGCGGAGCCGCGGAGCCGCGGAAGAGTTAACCCTGGCGCAGGCGGCGGGCCACCTCGGCGGCCCAGTAGGTGAGGATGATGCCGGCCCCGGCCCGGCGGATGCCGGTCAGCGTCTCCATGATGATCCGGTCGCGGTCCAGCCAGCCGTTGGCCGCGGCCGCCTCGACCATCGCGTACTCCCCACTGACCTGGTACGCGGCCACCGGCACGTGGACGGTGTCGGCCACCCGGCGGACGATGTCCAGGTACGGCAGGGCGGGCTTGACCATGACCAGGTCCGCGCCCTCGTCGATGTCGAGCAGTACCTCGCGCAGGGCCTCGTCGGAGCCAGGCGGGTCCTGCTGGTAGGACGCGCGGTCACCGAACTGGGGCGCGCACTCGGCGGCGTCGCGGAACGGGCCGTAGAAGCCCGACGCGTACTTGGCCGAGTAGGCGCAGATGGCGACGTCGGCGTAGCCCGCTCCGTCCAGGGCCGACCGGATCGCGCCGACCTGGCCGTCCATCATCCCGCTGGGCGCCACCACGTGCACACCCGCCACGGCCTGGGCCACCGCGATGGCCGCGTACCGCTCCAGGGTGGCGTCGTTGTCCACGTCACCGGCCGGGGTCAGCAGGCCGCAGTGACCGTGGTCGGTGTACTCGTCCAGGCACAGATCGGCCATGAGCACGGTCTGATCGCCGACTTCGGCGGCCAGATCCCTGATGGCGAGCTGGACGATGCCAGCCGGGTCGTCGGCGGACGAGCCCCGGCCGTCCTTGACGGCCGGGATGCCGAACAGGATGATCCCGCCCACGCCGGCGTCCACCGCTTCCACGGCCGCCTTGCGCAGGCTGTCCCGGGTGTGCTGGACCACGCCGGGCATGGAGCCGATTGGCTGCGGCTCGGTGATGCCCTCCTTGACGAACATCGGCAGCACCAGGTCGGCGGGCCGCAGCGCGGTCTCTGCGACCAGGGCGCGCAACGCGGCCGTACGCCGCAGCCGACGCGGCCGGACCACTGGGAACCCTGCGTTCACCGGGCCTCCTTCAGCTGAGGGGACAGTGCCGGTCAGAGTGGGTAGGTCAGCGGACCCGCTTGCGGGCGCCGCGGCGGCGCTCGCTGGGCCGCCGCAGCGGCTCACCGGCCTCGATCGCGGCCCGCCGCTGGCCGGCTCCGAACTCGGACAGCGCTTCGACCAGCGCGGTCATCGACGGCTGGGGAGCCGTCACGTCCACCCGCAGGCCGAACTCGGCGGCGGTCTTGGCCGTCTGCGGCCCGATCACCGCGATGACCGTGACCGCGTGCGGCTTGCCCGCGATCCCGACCAGGTTCCGCACGGTCGACGACGAGGTGAACAGCACCGCGTCGAAGCCGCCGCCCTTGATCGCCTCGCGGATCGGGGCGGGCGGCGGGGCGGCCCGTACCGTCCGGTAAGCGGTGACGTCCTCGGTCTCCCAGCCCAGCTCGGTCAGCCGGGCCACCAGGTGCTCGGTGGCGATGTCGGCCCGGGGCAGCAGCACGCGATTGATCGGATCGAGCACGTCGTCGAAGGGCGGCCACTCCTCGGCCAGGCCCGGCCCGGACTGCTCACCTTCCGGCACCAGGTCCGGCACGATGCCGAAGTCCTTGAGCGCGGCCGCCGTCTGGTCCCCGACCGCAGCCACTTTCACGCCGGCGAACGCCCGGGCGTCCAGTCCGTACTCCTCGAACTTCTCCCGGATGGCCCGGACCGCATTGACCGAGGTGAACGCGACCCACTGGTAGCGGCCGGTAACCAGGCCGCGGACGGCCCGGTCCATCTGCTGAGGCGTCCGGGGCGGCTCCACCGCGATCGTGGGCACTTCCTCGGGAACGGCGCCCTGCTCGCGTAGCTGCTCGGAAACGCCCGCCGCGTCGGCCTTGGTCCGCGGCACCAGCACCCGCCAGCCGAACAGCGGCTTGGTCTCGTACCAGGACAGGTCGGGCTGCTGCGCGGCGGCGTCACCGACCACGGCCACGGCCTCCCCCGCGCTGACCGGGCTGACCCCGGCCGCCTTGAGGTCGGCGGTGATGCGGCCCAGGGTGGTGGTCACGGTCTGCTGAGCGGTGGTGGTGCCGTCCCAGGTGATGGCGAACGGCGTGGAGTCCGGCCAGCCCGCGGCGATCAGCATCTTGCCCAGGTCGGCCGGGCCCGCACCCGCGCCCAGTACGACCAGGGAGCCCGGGGTGTGGGTGACCCGGCTGGCGTCGGCGGCCTGGATGACCCGGACCTCGCCGCCCTCGCGGCCCAGCGCGATGCCCGCGTAGGCCGGGACCGCGGTCGCCGCGGGCAGGCCCGGCACGACCTCGAACGGGACCCCGGCCTCGGCGTAACCGAGCGCGTCCGGGGCGCCGCCGTCGAACAGCGGGTCGCCATCGTAGAGCCGGACCACCAGCTGACCGGACCGGGCCGCCGCGGCCAGATCGGGTTCGCTGGTGTCGCCGGCGCCGTCCAGCACGACCAACTCGGCGCCGGGAGCGATCAGCTCACGGGTCCGCGGCCCGGGCTCACGCCGGGCGACCACCAGGTCGGCCTGGCCGAGTAGCTGGGCCGCGCGCAGCGTCAGCAGGCGCTCGTCGCCGGGTCCGGTGCCGACCAGGGCGATCCGGCCTGCCGACGCCGGGCGGGCCGACTTGGCCGGACGCGGCTCACCGGTGGGTGGGGTGGAGGAGGCAGGGGTGGCGTTCACTAGGCATCGTTCCCGTTCGTACGTCCTGGCAGCGCGGTGATCAACGTGGCCGCGCCACTACTCAGCAGCCGGTCCGCGACGCGGCGGCCAAGCTGCTCCGCGGCGGCGGGCACGTCCACGTCCCGCTCGCGCAGCGCCTGCCCGCCGTCGACGGCGATCGCCGCCGCTTCCAGCTGCAGATGGTCAGAGGTGCCGGCCGCGTAGGCGCCGATCGGCGCGCTGCAGCCCGCTTCCAGTGCGGCCAGCACGGTCCGCTCGGCGGTTACCGCCGCGCGGCTGGCCGGGTCGTCGATGGTGGCCAGCAGCGCGGCCAGCTCGGTGTCGGCCGCGCGGCACTCGACCGCCAGCGCGCCCTGGCCGGGCGCGGGCAGCATGTCGTCGGGCTCGAAGATCTGGCTGACCAGGTCGAGCCGGCCCAGGCGGCCCAGGCCCGCGGCGGCCAGCACCACCGCGTCCACCTCGCCCGCGCCGATCTTGCCGAGCCGGGTGTCCGCGTTGCCGCGGATGGGCACGCAGCGGATGTCCTGGCGCAGCAGCAGCAACTGGGCGGCGCGCCGCGGGGACCCGGTACCGATGACCGCCCCGCTCGGCAGATCGGCCAGCTTGGCCCCGTCCTTGGCGATCAGCACGTCCCGCGGATCGTCCCGTACCGGCACCGCGGCCAGCACGATGCCCTCGGGCTGGCCGGTGGGCAGATCCTTCAGCGAGTGCACGGCCAGGTCGACCCGGCCGGCCAGCAGCTCGTCGCGCAGGGCGCTGACGAACACACCGGTCCCGCCGATCTGGGCCAGCTGAGCCCGGCTGACGTCACCCTTGGTGGTCACCCCGACCAGCTCGACCGGGCGCCCGGTGCGCTCGGTGATGGCCCGGGCCACCAGACCGGACTGGGTCATGGCCATCGGGCTCTTGCGGGTGCCGAGCCGCAGAACACCGAGCCGCAGCACGGCGGGCACGCTCATTCCCGGATCCCCTCCTGTGCCGACGGCGAGGGCAGGCCGGCGATCTCCACGTCTTCCTCGTCCGGTTCCGCGCGGGTGACCGCCTCGACCGTCCGTGGGTCGAGGTCGAACAGCACCCGCAGCGCCTCGTCGTACCCGTCCCCCCGCGGCGAGCCGGCGAGCTCTTTGACACGCACGGTCGGTGCGTGCAGAAGCTTGTCTACCACCCGGCGCACGGTGCGGGCTATCTCGTCGAGGGCGTGCGCGTCGAGTCCTTCGACATTGTGCAGCCGGCCGGTCAGCCGGCCCAGTTCGGAGTCGACCACTTCGGCCGCTTTGGCCCGCAACGCGACCACGGTCGGCGTGACCTGCGCGGCGTGCGCGGCTGACCGGTGCGCGGCGAACTCCTCGTCCACGATGGCCCGGACCGCGGTCACCTCACCGACGACCCCCGGCCCCGCGACCGCGGTGCGGCCGGCGTCGGCCAGTTCGTCCATGCCGATCACGGTCACGCCGGGCCGGTCGGCCACGTCGGCGCCCACGTCCCGGGGCATGGCCAGGTCCAGGAAGACCAGGGGCCCGGCCGGGTCTCGCTGGGCCAGCGCCTCGTCCACGGTGTCCGCGGTGATGACCAGGCCCGAGGCCCCGGTGCAGGAGATGACCAGGTCGGCGGCGGCGATCGCGGCGGGCAGCTGGTCCAGGTCGGCGGTCCGGCCCCCGATCGAGGTGGCCAGCCGGTCGGCGTGGCGGCGGGTCCGGTTGGCCACGGTGACCTCACCCGCGCCCGCCCGGCCGGCGGTGGTGGCGGCCAGCGAGCTCATCGAGCCGGCCCCGACCACCAGCACCCGCTGACCGGTCAGGGACGGCCGGCCCAGTTCGGCCACCGCGGCCTCGATGCCCACACTGACCAGGCTGGCCCCGGCCCGGTCGATGCCGGTCTCGGCGTGGGCGCGCTTACCCGCGCGGAGCGCGGCCGAGCCCGCGCCGCCCAGCACCCGGCCGAGCGTGCCCGCGGTCCGCGCCGTGTTGAGCGCGGTGCGCACCTGGCCGAGGATCTGGCCCTCGCCCACCACCATGGAGTCCAGCCCGGCCGCCACGTTCAGCAGGTGCTTGACCGCCCGGTCCTCGTAGTGGACGTACAGGTAGCCGGTCAGTTCCTGGGTCGGGATGCCCGAATACCGCGACAGCAGCTCGCAGACCGCGGCCACGCTGCCGTGAAACCGGTCGACGTCCGCGTAGATCTCCACCCGGTTACAGGTGGAGATGACGAACGTCCCGGCCACGTCGCCGGTCTGGTGCAGATCCCGGAGCAGCTTGGGCAGATCCTCCGCGCTCAGCGCGGCTCGCTCGAGCACCGGGACCGGCGCGCTCTTGTGGCTCAGCCCGACCACGAGCACACTCACGTCAAATACCGCCTACGCTTCTGCCGCTGATGTGACGGCCGCCTGTGAGAGCCTGGCGGCTCCCTCAGATACGGTATGCAGTTCGCCCTCGCCTGATACGTTACGCAGCTCGCCCTCGGAGGCGTGCCCGTTTCGCTCCACCGAGCGCCGCTGCGCATGGAACGCCAGGATTTGCAGTTCTATCGACAGATCAACCTTACGCACGTCCACGCCCTCTGCCACATTGAGCACCATCGGGGCGAAGTTGAGGATGCTGGTCACCCCGGCGGCCACCAGCCGGTCACACACCGCCTGGGCGGAGCCGGCCGGAGTGGCGATCACGCCGATCGCCACCTTGTGCCGCACCACCACGTCCTCCAGCTCATCGGAGCTCCGGACGGCCAGCCGCCCGATGCGGCTACCCACGATGGCCGGGTCCGAATCAAGCAGAGCCGCGATGCGGAAACCGCGGGTGACGAACCCGCCGTAGTTGGCCAGCGCCCGGCCCAGGTTGCCGGCCCCGACGATGACCACCGGCCAGTCCTGGGTCAGGCCGAGCGCTCGGGAGACCTGGTAGATCAGGTACTCGACGTCGTAGCCGACGCCGCGGATCCCGTACGAGCCGAGGTGCGACAGGTCCTTGCGCAGCTTGGCCGAGTTCACACCGGCCCCCACCGCCAGCTGGTCGCTGGACACGGTGACCACACCACGATCGGCCATCCCGGCCAGCACCCGGAGGTAGACCGGGAGCCGGGACACCGTCGCTTCCGGCAGCCGGTCGCTGGGGGGTAGCTGGTCGTCGGGATCGGGCGGGGGCAGGGAACTTCGGGACATGCGCCGGCACTCCTCGGGGGATCGACGCGAGACGGGCCGGCCGGCGATCGCCGGCCAGGCCTGCCCGGGTGGCGTGCGGCCCGGTGCCAGCCACCGGAAGGGGTGGGGGCGGCGGGAACCGGGCTGCTCCTCCAAGGTACGCCTTTGTGAACAGATGCACAAAGTCAGTAACCTCGGCACGCAGGGCCAGGTCAGCGGGCCACACCGTCGGCTCCCGCAGACCACGCCGCCAGCTCTGGCAGACCAGGGCGCCGACTCCAGCAGGACAGCGCCGCCAGCTCCAGCGGGCCACGCCGTCGCTCCGGTAGGCCAGCGCCGCGGACTTCAGCAGGCCACGCCGCCGGCTCGAGCAGGCCAGCGCCACCTGCGTCAGCGAGTCAGGGCGGCCCGGAGGCGGTCTTCACTGACCCGCCAGAAGTCGTGGGTGACGCCGTCCACCATGGTCACCGGGATCTTGTCCCAGTATTCGGCCATGTCCTGCTCGGACTGGGTGATGTCGCGCTCGTCCCAGGGCACGCCGACGTCCGCGGCCACCCGGATGATGACCGCCCGCGCGTCGTCGCACAGATGACAGCCCGGCTTGGTCAGCAGGGTGATCCGGTGCTCGTCGGCCATGGCGGTCTCCCGGTGGTCAGCTCGGTGGGCGGGGGCTCAGATCCGGCCGAACCGGGG
Organism: Streptosporangiaceae bacterium; assembly: GCA_036521155.1. Classification (GTDB taxonomy): domain Bacteria; phylum Actinomycetota; class Actinomycetes; order Streptosporangiales; family Streptosporangiaceae; genus Bog-532. The sequence goes on along the minus strand of DATDIH010000397.1, from coordinate 5,328 downwards.
CGCGGCCGGCGGCTCGCCCGTGGCCTGCGACCGGTAGGGATCCCGGTTCCGGGACGTCCCGCGGTACCCGGGCTCGCGCGGCGGCCGGGGCGCAAAGCCGGGATCCCTGGGCGCGTAGCCAGGATCCCGGGGTGCATAGCCGGGATCCCGGGGTGCGAAGCCCGGCTCGCGCGGGGCGTACGTCGGCTGGCGGTCGGGGTCCTGGCGCCCACCGACCCCGGAGCGGCCGTTACCTGCCCCGGAACGGCCGTTGCTGGTCCCGGTCCGGACGGCAGGCAGATTCGAGCTGGCCCCGCCCGGCGGCTGGCCGTTCCCGCCCGGCCCCTGGGCCCGGGCCTGGGCGGCTTGGGCCTCGGCCTGGGGCAGCGGCGACACCTTGGCGTACTTCAGCCGCAGTTCGATCACGTTGGTGGCCAGGACGTACGGGCGCCGCGCGGTGACGAACCGCTGGACGTAGGCCTGCTTCTCGTGCTGCTCGAAGGCCGCCCGGTCGCGGTAGACCTCATAGAAAATCCGCTGCATCGGGGCCTTGGGCACGGTGTGGATCACGTAGACCAGGGTGTCCGGCTCGTTGGCCCGGACCTGCTCGGCGACCTCGTCGGCGGCCCGGTCGAAGTCGGCCACCTTGTCCTCGAGCAGGGTGTAGATGGCGATCAGGCCGTGGGGCGGGGTGACCGGCAGGGCCAGGTCGGTCCCGGGCCTGGACCCGGCCGAGGTGGGCGCGGGCAGGGGCAGGTCAGGCAGCCCCAGCGCGGACGTGTCGATCATGCCGGTGGCGGGCTCGGCACCGGGTGCCCCCGGCTCATAGCGCCGCCGCGACGGCCCGTCCGGGTCCAGCCGGTCACGCCCGTGCCAATCGCGGTCGCCCCGGCCCCGATCGGCGCGCTCCCGATCGGCCCGGTCCCCGGCGAGACCGTCCCGGGCCAGGCCATCCCGGGCCAGACCGTCCTCGGCCAGACCGTCCCGGGCGAAGCCGTCCCGGGCGAGACCGCTCCGGGCGCCCGGATCCCGGCCGCCCGGCGGCCGGTCGCGGTCACGGTCGTGGGACTGGCCGGCCGCCCGGCGCCCAGGCGGGAAGCCCGGCGCGTCGAAGTCGTTCGCGGCGGGTCCCCGGGCCACCAGCTTGTCCGGCGGGATGGGCCCCTGCCGCCGGCGAGCCCGCTCGGCCACCGCGGCCAGGTCGACGGCGTCCCGCGCCGGGGCGGCGCGGACGTCACCGATCCGCGACGCGCCGAACCACACCAGCCCGGCGGCGATCAGGCTCAGCACCGGGTACACCGGGCTGGGGAGCGAGAGCCGGATGATGACCAGCAGCAGCGCGGCCCCGGCCAGCGCGGTCACGGCCGGCGGCCAGGCCACGGCCGCCCCGGCTCGCTCGCGGGTCACGCAGACGGCCAGGACCGCGAGCGCGGCCAGCGCCACCACCAGATGGGTCAGGATCAGCGCGTAGTGCGGGATGACCTGGTAGTGCACGGACGCCGACGGCCAGCTCTTGCTGAACGGCTTGGCGGCCAGCGGATCGGTGGTCAGCACCACGCCGTCCACCACCACCAGGGCCGCGGTGATCAGCCGGGCCGCGAACCGGACCGCCGTGTTGGCGGCCACCAGCTCGACCAGGCCCCAGGCCAGCATCAGCGGGGCCACGAGCTGTGCGGTCAGCTGGACAACCCGGAATGACCAGGCGGCGAACCCGGTCGCGAAGCCAATGCTCTCCGCCAGCAACGCCACGGTGAGCGCGAACACGCCGACGGTCCAGGCGAGGTAGCTGATCCGGGGGCTGCGGATGCACTGGCCTCCGAGGAGACCGGTGCCCACCGCAGCGACCAGCACGCCTGCGAACGCGGCCAGCACGGAGATAGACATTGACGCCTATGGTGCCTGACGCGGCGGGACGGCGCGACCGATCCGCGGTACGCCCTCAGTGGGCGCGGCGGCCGGCGGCGGGCGGCAGGAAGCCCCGTCCGTGCTACTTCTTGTTACGACGCTGGATACGGGTCTTCTTGAGCAGCTTGCGGTGCTTCTTCTTCGCCATCCGCTTGCGGCGCTTCTTAATGACTGAGCCCACGTAAACACCCTCACTCGAACTGTACGGAAGACGGCCACGCACCGTGCCCGCCCCGAAGGAGGCGGCTGGGCGATCGACCCGGTTTGCAAGGTTACCGCGCCGACCGGACCATCCCGTGCCAGTACCAGCAGGAAGTGAGCTCGGTAAGAAGAGCTCAGTAAGAAACAGGCTCAGGTGACGGGGCTCAGCCGGTGCCGACGAATGCGTCCCGCAGGTACTGGTTGACCGCCGCCTCGGGAACCCGGAAGGAGCGCCCGACCCGGATGGCCTCCAACTCGCCGGAGTGGACGAGTCGATACACGGTCATCTTCGACACGCGCATAATCGTGGCCACTTCGGAGACGGTGAGAAATCTGACGTCGCTAAGGGGAGTTTCCGCAGCCATCCCTGCTCCACTTCCGCACGGGGCCGTGCACGTATGACCGATTCGGCGCACTAGTCACGTACGTCTCTCAGAGTAAGTCGCGCACGAAAAAGAGCAAGAGACGGTTTCGCCCGGGTACCTCTTGTGCACGGACCGTCATGTCCGGTTTTCGGCCGAAGTCGCAGGTGAGATAGGTCGTGAGTTCCTGATGTGACCAGTGGTGCACGCGGATAATAATTTGAATAAAGGGCCGAGATGCGACTGCGGGGTCCTCCCGGGAGTCGGCCGCGGCCCCGCTCGGGAGTGGTTCGACGGGCCTTTCCGGGAGTCGTCGGCGCACCCTTCCGGGAGTCGTCGGCGCACCCCTTCCGGGAGTCGTTGGTGAGGCTCTCTCGGGAGTTGTCGCCGGTCCCGCTCGGGAGTTGTCGCCGGTCCTGCTCGGGAGTTGTCGCCGGTCCTGCTCGGGAGTCGGCAGCGGGCCCGCTCGGGAGTCGGCGGCAGGCCCGCTCGGGAGTCGGCGGCGGGCCTCTCCCGGCGTTAATGAATAGCCCGATCGCGCCCCGGCGCGAAGGCTCCGAACAGGCACCGGAGACGCACCGATCCGGCGCCCGGGAGACACTGACCGGCGCCCGAAACGCACAGAACGGGCGCCGGAGACGCACTGACGGGCGCGCCCGAGATGCACCGAACGGACGCCCGGGAGACGCCCGGAGCGTCGCCGAAGATCAGAGACCGGGCAGCAGCCCGTGCGCCGGGAACACGGCTTTCCTGGTGGCCAGGATGGCCCGGTCCACCGGATCGCCGGGGTCGTAGCCGTCCTCGAACGACGCGAAATCGTCGGACCCGCCGTCGGTCATCAGCTCGGGTGGCTCGACGCCGGTACGCCGCCGCACCAGTTCGCGCCACGGCGCCGGGGTGGGCTCGGCCCGGTCGATGGGCCGGCCGCTGGCCATGCCCAGCAGATGGGTCCAGGACCGGGGCACCACGGTGGCCAGGGCGTACCCGCCGCCACCCGTGCACAGCCAGCGGCCGTCCGCGGTCTCGTGGGCCAGCTCGTGAACCATGGACTGGGCCCGGCGCTGGCCATCCACGGTGAGCTCCAGGTGGGCCAGCGGGTCCAGCCGGTGGCTGTCGCAGCCGTGCTGGCTGACCAGCAGCTGCGGCCGGAACGACCGGAGCAGCGGCGGGACCACGGCGTCGAACGCCCGCAGCCAGCCACTGTCGCCGGTACCGGCGGGCAGGGCCACGTTGACCGCGTAGCCCTCCCCGGCCCCGGCGCCGGTCTCGGACGGCCGGCCGGTCCCCGGGAACAGCGTGAACGGGTCCTCGTGCAGGCTGATGGTGAGCACCCGCGGGTCGTTGTAGAACGCGGCCTGGACCCCGTCGCCGTGGTGCACGTCCAGGTCGACGTAGGCGATCCGGTCCGCCCCCTGGGCCAGCAGCCAGGTGATGGCGATGGCCGGGTCGTTGTAGATGCAGAAGCCGCTGGCCGCGCGGGCCATCGCATGGTGCAGGCCACCGGCCACGCTGGCGCCGTGACTGGCCGCCGAGGTCCACACGGCCCGGGCCGCGGCCATGGTCGCCCCCACCACCAGCGCGCTGGCCTCGTGCATGTGCGGGAACACCGGATCGTCGGCCGTGCCCAGCCCGAAGAACACCGAACGCGGGTCCAGTGGCTCGCCGCGGGCGGCCAGCTCACCGGCCCGCTTGACCGCGGTCAGGTAGGACGGGTCGTGGACCAGTTCCAGCAGCTCGTCGGGGGCGGGCTCGGGGTCGATGAGGGACACCTCGGGGGGGTCGAAAACCCCGAACTCGCGGGCCAGGGCCATGGTCAGCTCCACCCGCACCGGGGCCAGCGGGTGCCCGGGGCCAAAGTCATACCTGGTCAGCTGGTCGTCCCAGCTCACCGCCAGAGAGCACGTCACCGCTGGTCAGCCTCCTGCGAGTTCCCGGCTCCGGTCACGCGCGGACTCTATCGCGGCCAGGAACGCGGCCCGCACGCCGTGGTTCTCCAGCTCTCTGATGGCCGAGATCGTGGTGCCCGCGGGCGAGGTCACCGCCTCGCGCAGGATCACCGGGTGCTCCCCCGACTCGCGCAGCATGGTGGCCGCCCCGAACACCGCCTGGGTCACCATGTCCAGCGCGGTGGCCCGCGGCACGCCGAGCAGGATGCCCGCGTCCACCATCGCCTCGACCAGGAAGTACAGGTAGGCCGGCCCGCTGCCGGACAGCGCGGTGGCCGCGTCCTGCTGCGATTCGGGGATGCGCAGCACCTTGCCGACCGGGCGGAGCAGCGTCTCGGCCCGCCGCAGGTGCTCCTCGGTGGCGTGCGGCCCAGCCGAGATCACGCTCATGGCCTCGTCGACCAGGACCGGGGTGTTGGACATGACCCGGACCACCGGGACGTCGCCGGTCAGCCGGAGCCCGATGGAGGCGGTGGTGATGCCCGCGGCGACCGAGATGACCAAGCGGTCCCCGGTCGCGGGCACGAACGGGGCGATCTCGTCCAGCAGCGCGCCCATGTCCTGCGGCTTGACCGCCAGCACCAGGGTGTCCGCGCCCTTGGCCGCCTCGGTGGCCGACGGGGTGGGCACGCCGTAGCGTTCCCGCAGCTCGGCGGCTCGTTCGTCGCGGCGGGACACCGCGGCCACCTCGGCCGCCGGATGCCCGGCCCGGAGCAGGCCGGACAGCAGGGCCTCGCCCATCTTGCCGGTACCGAGGATCGCGATCATCTGGGTGTCACCTTTACGAGGGCTGGTTACGACGGCTGGCGCGACGGGGCGAGGGAGCGCAGGAAGAAAGCGAGGTTACCGGGCCGCTCGGCCAGGCGGCGGACCAGGTAGCCGTACCAGTCGCTGCCGTACGGCACGTACACCCGGACCTGGGACCCCGCGTCGGC
>DATDIH010000396.1:0-9335 GCA_036521155.1 Streptosporangiaceae bacterium | reverse complement strand
CTCCCAGCCTGGATACACCGGCCGCCGCGGTGGCTGAGCCTGACGCTCGGCGTGCTGGCCTGGGCCGCGGCGCTGGCCGCCATCGTCCCGATCGTGCACGGCTACCTGACCAACCCGCCGGACCAGCGGCTGGTCGACTTGGACGTGTACCGGACCGGCGGCCTGGCTGTGCTGCGCGGCCAGCCGCTGTACAGCGTGCTGACCCAGCCGCCGCAACTGCTGCCGTTCACCTATCCGCCAGTGGCGGCGGTGTTCGCCGTCCCGCTGGCCATGATGTCCTGGCCCGCCGCCCAGCTGGTCTGGGTCGCCTTCGTCTACGTGCCGTTCGCGGTGATCATCGGCTTCTCGTTCCGGCCGCTGCTGCGCCGGGCCGGGCCCTGGCGGTGGGTGCTGTTCGCCGCGTTGTTCGGCGTCGGCGCCTACCTGTTCCCGATGCAGGACGAGATGCGCTTCGGCCAGGTCGACGCGGTGCTGGCCGCCCTGGCGGTGGCGGACTGCGCGGCGGTCCGGACCCGCTGGCCGCGCGGGGCCCTGGTCGGGCTGGCCACCGCGATCAAGCTGGTCCCGGGGGTGTTCATCATCTACCTGTGGGTCAGCGGCCGCCGCCGGGCGGCCCGGACCGCGGCGCTGGCCGCGGTGGCCTGGACGGTAGGCGCGTTCCTGCTGCTGCCCCGGGACTCGGTCAACTACTGGACCAGCGTCATCTTCGACTCCGGCCGGCTGGGCGACAACGCCGGGACCGAGAACCAGTCCCTGCGCGGCCTGCTGCTGCGGTTCTTCCTGCCCGGGCAGGCGCCGGGGGTGATCTGGCTGCTGATCGCGGTGGCGGTGGCGGTGCCCGGCTTCCTGCTGGCCCGGCGGCTGGCCCGGCAGCACTGGGAAACGGCCGGGATCGCGGTCACCGCCCTGCTGCTGGTCCTGGTCTCGCCGGTGGCCTGGATCCACTACTTCCTGCTGGTGGTGGTGGCCATCGGCGCCCTGACCGGGGACGGCCGGCGGCTGGGGCGGGTGCTGACCGCGGCCGGCACCGCGGTGTTCTTCGGCCTGAAGGTCCCCTGGTGGGGGCAGTCGCTGCTGCATGAGACGTCGGTCCCGCGGGTGGTCAGCCGCCTGGTGGAGGGGGCGTTCGGGATCGCCGCCGCCGTGCTGATCGTGATCATCGCGCGAACCCGGATGACCGGCGCCGACCGCGAGCCGGCCACCGACGGCGACGACGAGCCGCCGGAGGCGCCGGACGAGGGCGGAGACGTTGACGCGTCTCCAGGTCTAGACAGATTGTCATCGGTATAGTACGCAGCGTGATAAAAGATCTGCCCCTGGTGCTGGGCCCCCTGATCGGCGTGATCGGCATCGTGCTGGCCATCGGCGCCCGCCAGCACGCGGCCCGGGCCGTGGCCGAGTGCGCGGACCTGGTCCAGGGCAGCGTCGGATCGCGCGGCACCGTGGACCCGCGGGCCCTGCGCGACCTGGCCATCCTGCGCTACGACGCGCTGCACGAGATGACCGGGCAGCTGTCGTTCTCGGTCGCGCTGCTCAACTCGGCCGGCGACGGCGTGGTGCTCAGCTCGATCAACGGCCGGTCGGAGACCCGGACCTACGCCAAGGTGGTGCTGGGCGGGGCCGGGACCCAGCCGCTTTCTCCCGAGGAGGAGCAGGCCGTGCGTTCGGCCCGGCTGGGCACCGGGCTGCCCCGGGAGCAGGAGCAGGCCGCACCGCCCGCGGTACGCCTGGCCGCGGCCCGCCGCTGAGGCGCGGCCCGGACCCCGCGCGGCGCGGCCCGGACCCGCGGCGCGACCCCCGCTAGGAATCTCTAGCGTTCTATAGCGCGGACGCTAGGCGGCTGGATATTTACGCAGACCGCTAGCATCGAGGGACCATGACCGAGCGCTACGCATACCTGGGCCCGGAAGGCACGTTCACCGAGGCGGCCCTCCGCTCCCTGGCCGTGGCCGAGCATGCCGAACCGGTCCCGTATCCGACCATCCAGGCCGCGCTGGCCGCGGTCCGGTCCGGGGCGGCCGACCGCGCCGTGGTCCCCATCGAGAGCTCGGTCGAGGGCGTGGTCACCACCACCGTGGACGACCTGACCACCGGCGGCGACCTGCTGATCTGGGCCGAGGTGCCGCTGCCGATCGCGTTCGCGCTGCTCGGCCGGCCCGGCACCCCGCTGCCGGAGGTACGCACGGTGGGCGGGCACCCGCAGGCCCAGCCGCAGTGCCGGCGCTGGCTGGCCGGGCACCTGCCGGACGCCGAATGGGTCCCGGCCGCCTCCAACGCCGAGGCGGCCCGGCTGGTGTCGGAAGGTAAGATCGACGCCGCGCTGGCGGGCGCGTTCGCCGCCGCCCGCTACGGCCTCGAGGTGCTGGCGCCCGACGTCCACGACCGCGCCAACGCGGTCACCCGGTTCGTGGTGGTGGGGCCGCCGGCCCCGCTGGCCGCGCCCACCGGCGCCGACCGGACCACGCTGGCCGCGTTCCTGGCCCACGACCACGCGGGCGCGCTGACCGAGATCCTCACCGAGTTCCTGGTCCGCGGGGTCAACCTGACCACGATCCACTCCCGCCCCACCGGCGACGGGCTGGGCAGCTACTACTTCTTCATCGACTGCGAGGGGCACGTGGCCGACGCCCGGGTCGGCGAGGCCCTGATGGGACTGCGCCGCCTGTGCGCCGACGTCCGGTTCCTGGGCAGCTACCCGCGCGCGGACGGCGGCCAGACCGAGATCCCGCGGGGCACGTCCGACACCGAGTTCGCCGCGGCCGCCAAGTGGCTGGCCGGGCTCCGCGGCGATCGCTGACCGCCGCGGAGCCGCGAGCCCGGTTGGCCGGTGCCAGCCGGTGCGGTTACAGGTAGGGGCCGGACGCGCCGCCGGGGCCGGGCTGGCCGGGACGGCCCAGTTCCTCCCCGGGCCCGGGCATCTGCGGCGACATGCCGGGCGGCAGTGCGCGCCGCATCTGCTCCAGTTGCGCCCGCGCCGCCATCTGCTGCGCGAACAGCGTGGTCTGGATGCCGTGGAACAGCCCTTCCAGCCAGCCGACCAGCTGTGCCTGGGCGACCCGGAGCTCGGCCTCGCTGGGCAGCTCGTTCTCGGCGAACGGCAACGACAGCCGTTCCAGCTCGTTGACCAGCTCGGGTGCGAGCCCGTCCTCCAGCTCCTTGATCGAGCTCTCGTGGATCTCCCGGAGCCGGGCCCGGCTCTTCTCATCCAGCGGCGCGGCCCGGACCTCTTCCAGCAGCTGGCGGATCATGCTGCCGATCCGCATGACCTTGGCCGGCTGCTCCACCATCTCGATGACTGGCCGCTCCGTGTTCTCGTTCTCGCCGTTATCGCCGGTCAGGGAGGCCTCGACCGGCACCCCGTCCGGGCCGACCACCACCACGCTGGGGCGGTCTGCTGAGTCTGCGTTCATCCCGTCCATCTTCCTAGTGTGTCGGATTGCGGGAGTGCTCCTTCCATTTCACCGCACCGGCCCAAACTGGCCGATCCGGCCCCCGAGCTGGGCTCTGACCACACTCAGTGATGAACCGACGGTGTTGTCATTCGTAGTCATGGGCAGAACGGTGGGTGATGAAGCACTTGCCCTATGGCAACGGCAGCCGGTGGCCTAGGCTTCCGCTGTAATAAACCGGACGTGGAGTGACAAGCGCACCCGGCTGGTACCGGGATGACATATTCCGACCCATCGATATTGGGGGCTCGACCTGTGGCGACCGATGACCGCGACCAGGGGAACGGGGCTGGAGCGCCGGAGGGTGCCGGGGCCGACCTGGGCGACGCCGAGGATTACGAGCCGTACCTGCCGCCGGGGCCGAACCCGTTTTCTTCGGTTCATCCGCAGGGCGCGCCGCCGTTCGAGCGCGCGCCGTGGTCGGGTTCCTCAGTGTCTGAGGGTGCTCATGATGACGATGAGACTCCTGAAGCGCCGGAGCCGTTGGCCGAGCCCGGATCGGCCGAGCCCGGATCGGCCGAGCCCGGATCGGTTGAGCCCGGACCGGTTGAGCAGGGCCCGGTTCCGCCGGCCGCCAACGGGCAGGCGGCCCGGCCGGCCGCGTCGCCGTATCCGCCGCTGCCCGACGACGAGCTGGGCGGCATGCCCGGCGGGGGGCCGGGGCCGGCCGGTGGGCCCGGTCCGGGTGGCTTCGGGGCCTCGCCCTATCCGACCTTCACCCCGTACGGGCCGGACGACGAGATCGCCGACGACGCCCTGACCGACTACGGGCTGCCGTCGCCGCAGTCGTACGGATACGCCCCGCCGCCCCCCATGGCCGAGCCCCTGCCCGACCTGGGGGTGCCCGAGCCGAGGTTCAGCCCTCCGCCGGGTGGTCAGGGTGGTCAGGGTAGTCAGGGCGGGCCGAGCGCCCCGCCCGCGCCGAGTGACCGGCCCGAGGATGAGGCGTCACCCGTTCCCGGGCTGGATCGCCCGGCGGGCGGCAGCCACCAGCGTGATGACAGCGACCCGGATCAGCACCGCATCACTTTTACCGAAGGTGGTCGGCGCGGGTCCCCACCCATGCCCCCGCCCCCGGTGGGCGCGGCTCCTGAAGGCGCGGCCCCGCCGCCCCCGGCCGGGATGGCGGCCCCGGGTATGGCCCCGCCAGGAATGGCGCCGCCGGGAGTGGCCCCGCCGCGTAACCCGGCCGCCGCGCCGCCGCTCGGACGGCCGGCCCCGCCGCCGCCCACGCGGCCTCAGCCTGCCTTCCCGCCCGGTGGCGGCCCGGGGGGCGCGCCCGCGCGGCCCGCCATGCCCCCGGCGCCACCGCACGACGACTTCGGACCCGAGCCGGACGCCGACGGCGTCCACGAGACCGCGGACAGCCTGACCGCCGAGGCGCTGCTGCAGGGTAAGCGCACCGCGCCGGGCTCGGGCTGGCGGCGCACGGTCTACCGCGCCACCGGCGGCCTGGTCCGGGTGGGCGAGTCCACCGCCATGCAGCGCCGCCGCGAGCTGGTCTGGCGGGCCCGCACCCCGGTGGCCGGCGGCCACCACCGGGTCGCGGTCATGAGCCTCAAGGGCGGGGTGGGCAAGACCACCACCACCGTGGGCCTGGGTGCCACCCTGGCCACCCTGCGCGGGGACCGGGTCATCGCGGTGGACGCCAACCCCGACCGGGGCACGCTGTCCGACAAGGTGCGCCTGGAGACCTCGGCCACCGTCCGTGACCTGCTCAACGAACGCCGCCAGGTGCGCCGCTACGCGGATGTGCGGGCCTTCACCTCGCAGGCTTCCAGCCGGCTGGAGGTGCTGGCCTCGGATCGTGATCCCGGGGTGTCGGTGGCGTTCAGTGAGACGGACTACTGCGACGTGGCCCGGGTCCTGGAGCACTACTACTCCATCTGCATCACCGACTGCGGCACCGGCCTGCTGCATTCGGCCATGACCGGCGTGCTCACCCTGGCCGACCAGATCGTGCTGGTCAGCTCGCCGTCGGTGGACGGGGCGCGGTCGGCCAGCGCCACCCTGGACTGGCTGGACGCGCACGGCTACGGCGACCTGGTCCGCAACGCGGTGGTGGTGCTGTCCACCGTCCGCCCGCGCAGCAAGAGCACCGTGGACCTGGAACGGCTGGAGCAGCACTTCGCGGCCCGCTGCCGCGACGTGGTCCGCGTCCCCTACGACCCGCACCTGGAAGAGGGCGCCGAAGTCGAGCTGGAGCAGCTCAGCCCGGCCACCACCGAGGCCTACCTCCGGCTGGCCGCCACCGTCGGCGACGGCTTCGCCTGGCCCCGGCGCGCCCTGAACCACTCGGGCGCGGCCCGGGGCTGAGTCCCTGAGCCCGGCGGGCGTGGGCTCGCTCGCACCGGCATTCGGAGTGGGCCCGGTGTGAGAGGCTAGAACGGCGCTGGGCCGTGTACGCGGACCCAGCCCCAGGAGGGCTCGCCTAGTGGCCGATGGCGGCGGTCTTGAAAACCGCTAGCAGGGGTGACCTTGCTCGTGGGTTCGAATCCCACGCCCTCCGCTCGCCGCGCCCTCAGTAATGGCGGCCTGGCTTTCGGCGTCTGATCAGCCTTGCTGCCAGCCACTTGGGCCCGAGCAGGGCAATGTCCGCGGCGAGGAAAATCAGACCTATGAGCAGGGCGTGTCCCCAGGTCATGCCGTGCATCATTCTGGCCTGGTGAGCTGGCGCGCGGCGCCCTCGGCGTCGGCGGCTGGCCAGGTCTCCTCGCCGTCCGCGGTGGCCCACCAGAACACGCGCCCGTTGGTCCAGACCGAGGCGGACGGGGTGGACAGGACCCCGATCACGCCATCGGTGCACAGCGTGATCCGGGTGGACTTGGGCAGTTGGCCAGCCAGGCCCTGGAGTGTCTGGGCGAGCGGGCGGCGGGTCATGCCGGGTATGACCCGGACCAGGTGAGCTGGGACCGCGCAGCTGGCGGATGGGCCAGCCGCGCGGAGATCGCATGGGGCGGTCACGGTGCGACCTCGCGCGGGACGGGCTCGGCCTCGTAGTCCCGCTTCAGAAGCTGCCCCAGGTCTTCGGGGCTGCCACCGATGATCAGCCGCCCGGTGTCGCTGCGCCGGGCCACCCAGCGGTCTGCCGCCCCGGTGATTTGGTACGCCGAGCCCCAGTCCCACTGGAGCCGCCCGAGCGCGTCCTGAGGTGGCTCATCCGCCGTCATGTTCATCGTCACCGTTCCCGTGCCCTGCTGGTCACCGTTTGGTGAATCCAGCGAAGCGCGGGCGGCGATACGTCTGCAAGGTTCTATCTTGAATTTCCGGGCCGAATGACTAGTTTTGTTATTTGTATTGCGAACCGATTAGAGAATGTCTTTCAAAACGAGTTTTGGTAGCGTTCAATCTGCAAGGTCCAGGGAGAATGATCATGGTGACCACCACGGAGACAACCGGCTCGACCGTGCCCCGACGGCAGCTCGGCCGCTACCTGCGCGACCTGCGGAACCGCCAGCACATGACCGTCAAGGTCGCGGCCGAGGAACTGGAGTGGTCAGAGACCAAGATCTGGCGGATTGAGACCGGCCAGACCTCCCTGCGGTCCCACGACGTGGACCTCATGTGCCGCATCTACAGTGCGCCCGCCGACCTCACCGAGGCCCTGAAAGCGCTGGCCAAAGAGACCAAGGCACGCGGGTGGTGGCACGCTTACGGCGATGTCATCCCGGAGAATTTCGACATCTATCTCGGGCTGGAAGAGGCCGCCGCCAGCCTGGCCTGGTACGAACCCGAGCTTGTCCCCGGCCTGCTCCAGACCGAGGGCTACGCCCGCGCGATCATCAGCGCTGACAAGGCCGCCACCGACGCCGAAGAGATCGACCGGCGCGTGCAGCTCCGCATCGAGCGCCAGGCCCTGATCCGGCGGTCCACGGCGCCGCTGGCGCTGCGGGTGGTCCTGAACGAGTCCATCCTGAAGCGGCCAGTCGGCGGCCGCGAGGTCATGGCCGGCCAGCTGGACGCGCTGGCGGACGTGGCCGCGCTGCCCAACGTCTCACTGCGGGTGGTGCCCTTCACCGCTGGCCTGCATCACGGCCTGATGACCGGGCCGTTCGTCATCCTTCGGTTCCCGGCCAACGGGGACGGCAGCGCTTCCGAGCCGCCCATCGTCTACGTGGACGGTTACACCGGAGACCTCTACCTGGACAAGTCCGCCGAGGTCGAGCGCTACGCACAGGCGTTCGGGGCGATCTGGGACGCCGCCCTGAACGAGACCACCTCGACCACACTTATCCGCGCAAGCGTGAAAGATATGGCAGAGAGATCATGATCACGATGAACCTAACCCGCCCCTGGCGGAAGTCGAGCTACAGCAACTCCAACAGCAACTGCATCGAAACCGCCAGCCAGCCCGGCACCGTGGCCGTCCGCGACTCCAAGGACCCGCAGGGCCCACGGCTGGCTATCCCGGCCGACCGCTGGCTCGCCTTCACCCGGCGCGTCCAGGACCGCTGACCCAGCAACGCCGAACGCCCCGCCAGCCGCTGAGCTGGCGGGGCGTTCCGCGGTGAGCAGCGAAAGCGGCCTCTAATCTGCGCGGCACAGGGCCTGCAACACCGCGGCGACCTGCCCAGGTTCCAGGCGGCAGGTGGCGCGGCCGACGCTCAGCTCGCAGCGCACCACGTTCGGGTCGCCGGTGGTCATCGGCTGCGGCCAGACCCAGATGCCCTGCTCGTCGGCGAGACGCCGGGCGTTGGCGACGAACAGCTCCGGCGGGACGGCGAACAGCAGGTGCATCATCGGGGTCTGCGGGGGGTCCGGCACCACGCGCACCCCGTGGACATCGGCCAGCGCCGCCGAGATCGCGCGGGCGTGTACCAACCGCTCCGGCATCTCGGCCAGACGCTCGCGGAGCAGGTGGAAGGCGGACGCGGCGGCCGGCCACAACCCGTGCAGCGTGCCGCCCAACCGCCGCCGCCACTCCCGGACCTGGGCCACGACGTCCTGTGATCCGGCTACGCAGCAGCCGGGCAGCGCACCGATGCCCTTGTAGAACGAGACGTACGCCGTGTCGAACAGCGAGGCGATCTCGGCCGGGGACCGTCCGTAACCTGCGCTGGCCTCCCAGAGCCGGGCCCCGTCCAGATGGGCGGCCGCGCCGTGGCCGTGTGCCCACGCGACCTGTGCGCCCAGCTCGTCCCACTCCGGCAGTTGCCCGCCCAGGTCGCGTTGCGGCAGCTCCAACAGCAGCGCGGCGACCGGCTCCGCGACCGGCTCCAGGTCGCTCAGCGCCAGCAGCCGATGGTGGTCGCCGACCGCGCGCCCCACCAGGGCGTGCACGCGCGAATAGGCCTCACCCTCGTGCGTGGCCAGGTGACACATCGGGTGCCACAGCACGGTCCGCCGGTCCCGTTCGTCGGCGTGGACCCGCAAGGTGGCGGCCTGCGCCATGGTGCCGCTGGGCAAGAACACGGCCGCCGGGAATCCGAGCAGCTCGGCCACCATCGATTCGAGTTCCGCGACCACTCCGCCCTCACCGTAGACGTCGGGCACCACCGGCTCTCCGATCGAGCGCAGCAACTCCGCGGGCGGGACGTTGCCGTCGCCGGACAGGAAGGTGCGGCATCGGGCGCGCCGGGTGCGGGTCTCTTCGTCCACAACGTCCACTCTGCCAGCCGGTGCCGCTGAACTTCCCCCGAATACCGGGCGGATAGTGACCGGTATTGGTTCTAGCGTCGTTCTCAGCAGAAGTTTTCGACCACCAGAACCGAGGAGAATCGGCATGGACTTCGTTTCGATCCGCATCATCACCGAGGACGTCGAGCGGCTGGCCGGTTTCTACGAGAAGGCCACCGGCCTGCCTGCCACCCGGGCCAATCAGGACTTCGCCGAGCTGGCCACCGGGGCCGGCACCCTGGCCATCGGCAGCACGCGCACGGTGCCGGT
>DATDIH010000395.1:0-14779 GCA_036521155.1 Streptosporangiaceae bacterium | reverse complement strand
GCCGCGGCCCTGGTCCGGGTCACGCTGACGAAGAACGCTCCGGAGCAGGTGCGGCGGGCCGCTGGGGATCACGGCTGACCTTTGCTCTAGTGGGTATCAAGGGGAGTCTCTTGCTGTTATCAGGGGGTCTGCCAGCCGGGGATGGGGTAGCCCGCCAGCAGGTCGCGGACCTCGGCCGCGATGCGGTCCAGGGTGGCCTCGTCGCCCTTGGCGGCGGCGGTGATGGCCGCGTCGATCCAGGCGGCCAGCGGGCCCATGTGCTCTTCGCGCAGGCCCCGGGTGGTGATGGCCGGGGTACCGAGGCGAATCCCGGAGGGGTCGAACGGCTTGCGCTGGTCGAACGGCACGGTGTTGTAGTTCAGCTCGATACCGGCCCGGTCCAGGGCCTTGGCCGCGGGCTTGCCGCCGATGCCCTGGCCGGTCAGGTCGACCAGGATCAGGTGGTTGTCGGTGCCGCCGGAGACCAGGTCGTAGCCGCGGGCGGTCAGCTCGGCGGCCAGGGCCCGGGCGTTGCGTACGATCTGCCCGGTGTAGTCGCGGAAGCTGGGCTGGGCCGCCTCGTGCAGGGCGACCGCGATGGCCGCGGTGGTGTGGTCGTGCGGGCCGCCCTGCAGGCCGGGGAACACCGCCCGGTCCAGAGCGGATGCGTGCTCGGCGGTGGACATGATCATGGCGCCACGGGGCCCGCGCAGGGTCTTGTGGGTGGTGGTGGTGATCACCCCGGCGTGGCCCACGGGTGACGGGTGCGCACCACCCGCGATCAGGCCGGCGATGTGCGCGACGTCGGCCACCAGAACCGCGCCGGCCTCACCGGCGATCTCGGCGAAGGCCGGGAAGTCGATGGTGCGCGGGATCGCGGTGCCGCCGCAGAAGATGAGCTTGGGGCGCTCGCGGCGAGCCAGGTCGCGGACCTCGTCCAGGTCCACGCGACCGGTGTCGTGGCGCACGCCGTACTGCACGCTGCGGAACCACTTACCGGTGACCGAGACCGGCCAGCCGTGGGTCAGGTGGCCGCCCATCGGCAGCGACATACCCATGATCGTGTCTCCCGGCTGGGCGAAGGCCAGGTAGACGGCCAGGTTCGCGGGCGAGCCGGAGTAAGGCTGGACGTTGACGTGCTCCACCCCGAACAAGGCCTGGGCCCGCTGGATGGCCAGGGTCTCGACGACGTCGACGAACTGCTGGCCCTCGTAGTACCGACGGCCCGGGTACCCCTCGGAGTACTTGTTGGTCAGCACCGATCCGGACGCCTCCAGCACCGCGACCGACACGTAGTTCTCCGACGGGATCAGCCGGGCCTTCTCGTGTTGGCGCCGGGCTTCGGCTTCGATCAGGCCCGCGATCTCCGGGTCGGTGCGGGCCACGTGTGGGATGGGCGGCTGGTGCATATCGGCCTCCTCGGCCTCCTGGGCCTCTTTCCCGAGGCTACAAGCGGGTACGGTCGGATCATGGCGCAGAAGATCATCCTGGACTGTGACCCGGGCATCGACGACGCGCTGGCCATCGCGTTCGCGGCTGGCTGCCCGGACCTGGAGCTGGTCGGCCTCACCAGCGTGGCCGGGAACGTGGGGCTGCCCCTGACCACGTCGAACGCGCAGCGGGTGGCCGAGTTCGTAGGCCTGGCCGGCACCCCGGTCACTCCGGGCGCGGCCGCGCCGCTGCTGCGCGAGCCGATCGACGCCCGGCTGGTGCACGGGGAAAGCGGGCTGGGCGGGGCCCGGCTGCCGGATCCGGTGTCGCGGCCCGCGGACGGGCACGCGGTCGAGTACCTGATCGACACCATCCAGGCCGCCCCGGGTGAGATCACGCTGGTGGCGACCGGCCCGCTGACCAACATCGCGCTGGCCGTGCACCGCGAGCCGCGCCTGGTCACCCAGGTCAGGGATTTCGTGATCATGGGTGGCTCGGCCGGCCGGGGCAACGTCACGCCCGCGGCCGAGTTCAACATCGCGGCCGACCCGGAAGCCGCGGCCATCGTGTTCCGGGCCGGCTGGACCGTGACCATGGTCGGGCTCGACGTCACCCTGCAGGCCCGGGCCACCGCCGCGGTGCGGGACCGGATGCGCCCGCTCGGCCCGCTGGCCGATGAGCTGCTGCTGCCCGCGCTGGAACGGTACGCCACCGACGCGGACCCACTGGCCGCCTCGCCACCGGCCGAAGGCCAGGATCCGCCCCGGCCCGGCCCATCCGGCCCCGCCGTGCACGACGTGATCGCGGTGGCCTACGTGGCCGCGCCCGCCCTGCTGGGCCTGATACCCGCCCGGGTCGAGGTGGAGACGGCCGGCCGCTGGACCGCGGGCATGACCGTCACCGACTTCCGCGCCGCCCCTGGCGAGCAGAACACGCTGGTGGCCACGGCTATCGACGTGGGTGGATTCTGGGATCTGGCCCTGGACAGCTACGGGCGGGTGACTACCGGAGTTCGGCGGCGCGGTCCAGTTCCTCGTGCATCCACACCGCTCGCTCGGTGACGTCTTCCAGGTCAGCGTAGGTGTAGTGCTGCCGGTCTCCGGTTGCGGTCTCGATCAGCACCGAGCCGCCCCGGCAGAACACGGTCAGCCCGCGCGTCACCAGCAGCACCGACAGGTCGGTGGCGGCCGGGCCGGTACTGACCAGGCGCGGCCCGAGCCCGCGAGCGGACAGCATGGCCTGCAGTTTCTCCGTGGCCTGG
The DNA here is from genome assembly GCA_036521155.1 of Streptosporangiaceae bacterium. Classification (GTDB taxonomy): domain Bacteria; phylum Actinomycetota; class Actinomycetes; order Streptosporangiales; family Streptosporangiaceae; genus Bog-532. The sequence goes on along the minus strand of DATDIH010000395.1, from coordinate 12,108 downwards.
CGGGCGCTGAGCTGGCTGCACTGCTGCATGGTGGCCAGTCCCCCGTCCCGCGCGGTCAGGCCGTCCATACCGGCTGGCCACGGGCCGGTGGCCGGTGGGGCGGGCAGTGCGAACCAGACCGCCTTGCCGCGGACCTTCCAGCGACCCAGCCGGGCCCGGGTCAGATGATGGCCCCATCGCCCGCCGGACAGTTCGTGCACCACCTGCAGGCCGCGGCCGCCGGTCGCGTCGGGGGCGACCGGGAGCGGGAACGGGCTGGGGGCCTGGCCAGACTTCCAGCCCGGGCAGGTGTCGAAGACCTTGCACACCAGCTCGCGGCGGCTGCCGCTGCCCCGCAGGTAGAGCCACAGCTCGGACCGGACCTGGGCTCGGGGGCCAGCTGCTGCACCGTCCTGGCTAGCACTGTGCAAGGTGTTGGCGGCCAGTTCGCTGGCCATGGTCACGCCGTCGTAGGCCAGGTCGGCGCCGATCCCCACCTCGGCCGCGGCCTCCTGGTACACCCGGCGGGCAGCGGCGGCGGAGGACAGGTCACCCGGCAACGGCCAGGCGCCGCAGCCGCCCAAGGTCAGGTCACGCACGCTGCCCATGCCCTGATGCCTCCCACAATCATCCTTGGGTCACCAGCCGCGTGGCCCAGCGGTATGACACTGAGCGGGCCGGGAAACCGCCGCATGCGTGATTCACGATGTCAGCTTTGAAATTTCAAACCTGTGAAACACAGATTATGATTTCGGGAGAGCCTTTCGCAAGAGTTTGCCGGGCATAACAAGAGTTGCCGGGCATAAGCGGTAACGCAGCCAAACGTCCCGGAACTGTGCGTGGGTACTCCATCACCCCGTTGGCCCGCGCGGGCAAAAGACCAGGTTAAAGGCCTGTATTTATGTCAGCTAATGACGCCGGCAGCCGTCGGCTATGGCAGCGGACAAATAGCACGTGTACAGTCTCAGGCGCGGCGGAAACACCAGTTGCCGCCCGGCCTTGAGACAGGGCCAGCTAGTTGATGGTTCCCCCAGGAGGGCATTCCCGGGGGAACCATCGACCCTGGTGACAAATCAGATGTCGTAGCGCCCGTTCTTTACGTCGGCCAGGAACGCGGCGAACGTGGCCCGGTCGACGACGTGGGCGCCGTCCTCTGGACGCTTGCTGTCCCGGACAGCGGTCATGCCAGGGAGGTTGGCTGCGATTTCCACGCAACCTCCGTTGTGTGAACTCCGGCGGGCCTTTCGCCAGACAGCTTGAGACAGGTCGATCATGGGTCACTCCATTTGGTTAGCGAGATGCTCGAGGTAGTCAACTGTGTCGCCGGGTTCGAGCGCCCCGTTGCTCGCGCGGTTGAACGACTGGACATAGCCGTTCACGGCGTCCCGCTTGCTCACCTCCTCGATGGCGTAGTCGGTCTCAACGAAAACCAGGCTGGGGGCCTGGCCTTCGAAGCCGAAGAGGTTAACCATCGAGTGGGCACCGCTCGGAGGGCCGTCCTCGAAACGCTGCACCCGCAACTCGACGTTGGGACGCGCGGCGGTGTCGATCAGGTGGGCGATCTGCTCCCGGCGGTCGAGGCTCGTGCCCCAGCGGTAGAGCAGTGACGCTTCGGTGATCACCGCGTTGAGCTGCGGGGCAGTGCCGTCCGACCGGTCCAGGATCTCCTGCCGCCGCAGCCGGGCGTCCAGGGCCTTGTGCCGCCACTGCGGCGGCCGCGGGCCGGTGCGGAGCAGAGATTCGGTGTAGGCCTCGGTCTGCAGCAGGCCCGGCAGGATCAGCGGCATGAACACGCCGATGCTGGTGGCGTCGTTCTCGTAGCCCGGGAACTCGGTGTCGAAGATCTCCGGGAAATCCCGCCACCAGGGCCGGGCGCGGGCCTTCATGGCCATTTCCTCGACGTCGTCGCTGTCGCTGCCCTCCACTCCGTAGATACGGAGCAGGTCGCGCACGTCGCTCATCTCGGGGCGCTTCCACTGGTTGGCTTCGAACCGCCCGACCTTGCCGCGTCCCCAGTTGAGGATGTCGCAGACGTGGTTGGCGGTGTAGCCGGTGCCAACGCGCAGTTCGGCCAGACGCTCGGACAGCCGACGCTTGGCGATCGTGGCTCCATAGGCGTCGTCGGTCATACCGGCCGACCTCCTTGACAAGTTCTGTGTGCGCACTTAAGGGTACCCAAGTTGCGAATCGCAAATCTACACATTGGATGATGCAATTATCGGCGTTGCGACCCGATCACGAAGTTCAGGACCGCGTACCCGATGATCAACTGAATCATTGATTTCGAGGTCACAGGGCATTTCCCGAAAAGGCGGCCGAAAAGGTGGCCGACCAGGCCCGCTAAGGCGCGGCCCGGCTGGTGGCATCATCGAATTCACCCTTCCGGGCGCCGTCCAGAAAGCACTCCCACTCGTTGCGATCGAAGACCAGGACCCGTCCTTCCTGATCGCCGGTCACCCGCATCAGCACCCATTCCTCCCGCTCAGCGGGAGGAGCGGGAGCCTGGACGAAGGCGACCTCGAGCGCGCCGGCACCCTCGCCGGAGCGCTGCCAGCGCTGAGTGTCCGGGTCGATGCCGAGGTCCGCGACCGTGGGTTTGCCAGTCACGGCTTCCTGGCCACCCCGCAGTACAGCCAGCGCGAGCCGTCGGTGTCGGCGGCCTCAGGGTCTTCGGCACCCCAGACGCCGGTAAAGGTCAGGCCGGGCTCGGCGCCCCGGTAGGGCGCGACCAGGTCCAGGCCGTCGAAGAACCGGGCCACCTCGGACCTGGACCGGAAGTACAGGTGCTCGGTGGCGGTGTCGAACGCGGCCCGGAAGGCCTCGGCCCGGGCCGGCGGCTTCTGGTCGTCGGTGAGGTGGGACAGCGACAGGTAGCTGCCCGGCGCAACGGCGTCCATGTACTTCCGGACCAGGTCGTGCGGGTGGGACTCGTCGGAGACGAACATCATCACCCCGGTCAGCAGCAGCCCGACCGGCTGGGACAAGTCGATCAGGTCGCGAATGGTGGGGTGGCTGAGGATGGCGTCAGGCTCGCGCAGGTCACCGGCGATGGCGGCGATCGACTCCTGCCCGATCAGGATGTCCTGGCTGTGCAGTTCCACCATCGGGTCGTTGTCCACGTAGACCACGACCACGTCGGGCACGATCTTCTGCACGACCTCGTGCGTGTTGCCCACCGTGGGCAGGCCCGAGCCGATGTCGATGAACTGCCGGACGCCGTGGTCGGCGATGTACTTGGCCGCCCGCTGGTGGAAGCCCCGGTTGGACCAGGCCGCGTCCCGGACCTCGGGCACCGCGGCCAGGATCTGCTCGGCGGCCTGCTGGTCGCGTTCGAAGTAGTTGTGGCCCCGGAGCATGTAGTCGTAGATCCGCGCCGGAGTGGGGATGCTGGTGTTCACGCCCGCGGGGACGGACGAAGGCTGGGTCATCGGTGATGTCTCCTATGGGTTTTACGGTCGGCGGGCGACACCGCAGTACAGCCAGCGCGAACCGTCGGTATCGGCCAGTTGCGGGTCTTCGGCACCCCACAGACCGGCGAAGGTGACGGCGGGCTCGGCGCCGGGATACGGCGGCACGATCTCCAGCCCCTCGAAGAATTTCTCCACCGCCGCCCTGTCGCGGAAGTACATGTGCTCGGTGGCGTTGTCGAACACCGCGCGGAAGCGCTCCGCGTTGACCGGCGGCTTGTTCTCGTCGGTCAGGTGCGACAGCGACAAATAGCTGCCGGACGGCAGTGCGGCCATGTAGCGCCGGAGCAGCCCCCACGGGTCTTCGCTGTCGGGCAGGAAGTGCATCACCCCGGTCAGCAGCAACCCGACCGGCTGGGTGAAGTCGATGAACGCGGTCACGTCCGGGTTCTCCAGGATCGAGCCGGGCTCGCGCAGCTCGCCGAGGACCGCGGCGATCTTCTCCTCGCCGGACACCAGGTCCTCGCTGTGCAACTGGACCATGGGGTCGTTGTCCACGTAGACCACGACCACGTCGGGCACGATCGGCTGCACGACCTCGTGCGTGTTGCCCACCGTGGGCAGGCCCGAGCCGACGTCGATGAACTGCTTGACCCCCCGCTCGGCGATGTACTTGGCCGCCCGCTGGTGGAAGCCGCGGTTGGCGAACGCCGAGTCACCCAGCTCGGGGGACGCGGCCAGGATCTTCTGCCCGGCCGCCTGATCGGGCGGGAAATTGTTCTTGCCGCGGAGCATCCAGTCGTAGATGCGGGCCGCGGTGGGGGTGGTGGGGTCGACGCCCGGGGGAACATGAGGGGCCTCGGTCATCATCGCCTCCATTCACGGAACGTTCATAGTCTGTCACGGGAATTGCGATTCACAAGTGCGTTTTCGGGAGCTACGCCCCGTTTCATCCGAATCATTCTGAGACTTTTGACGGTTGCACCGCACATTGCCAACCTGGCCGCCAGGCCGGTCTAGCTCCCAGACTCAAGATCACCTTCCAGATCGAGGTAGACCTGCCGAAGCTGATCGAGCGTCTTGGGATCCGGCTCTGCCCACAGGCCCCGCTGGGCCGCTTCGAGCAGACGCTCAGTTATACCGCGCAGGGCCCATGGGTTTGATTTCTCCATGAATGCCCGGTTTTCCGGGTCGAACACGTACTCGGCGGCCAGCCGCTCGTACATCCAGTCGTCCACCACGTGCGCGGTGGCGTCGTAGCCGAACAGGTAGTCCACGGTGGCGGCCAGTTCAAACGCGCCCTTGTAACCGTGCCGGCGCATGGCCGCGATCCAGCGCGGGTTGACCACCCGGGAGCGGAACACCCGGCGGGTCTCCTCGGCCAGGGTGCGCGTCTTCACGCTGTCCGGGGTGGCCGAGTCGCCGATATAGGCAGCCGGGCTGCGGCCGGTGAGCGAGCGCACCATGGCCACCATGCCGCCGTGGTACTGGAAGTAGTCGTCGGAGTCGGCGATGTCGTGCTCGCGGGTGTCGGCGTTCTTGGCCGCCACCGAGATCCGGGCGAACGAGGTCTCCATGTCGCCCCGGGCGGCCTTCCCGTCCAGGTCACGCCCGTAGGCGTAGCCACCCCAGACCGCGTACACCTCGGCCAGGTCGGCCTCGTCGCGCCAGTTTTTGGCGTCGATCAGCGGCAGCAGGCCGGCCCCGTAGGCACCCGGCTTGGAACCGAAGATCCGGGTCGTGGCCCGGCGCCAGTCTCCGTGGGTGGCGTGGTCGGCGGTGGCGTGCGCCCGCAGATAGTTGACGTCGGCGGGTTCGTCCAGCCCGGCCACGGTGCCGATGGCGTCGTCGAGCAGCGAGATCACGTGCGGGAAGGCGTCGCGGAAGAAGCCCGAGATGCGCAGCGTGACGTCGATCCGGGGCCGGCCCAGGTCGGCCGGCGGGGTGACGGTGAACCCGGTGACCCGGCGCGAGGTCTCATCCCAGGCCGGGCGGCAGCCGATCAGGGCCAGCACCTCGGCGATGTCGTCGCCCTGGGTGCGCATGGCCGAGGTGCCCCAGACGGTCAGCCCGACACAGCGCGGGTAATCGCCTTCGTCGGCCAGGTGCCGGGCCAGCAGGGATTCGGCCAGTGCCGAGCCGGTGTCCCAGGAGTTGGGTGACGGGATGGCCTTGGGGTCGACCGAGTAGAAGTTCCGGCCGGTGGGCAGCACGTTGACCAGGCCGCGGGTGGGTGACCCGGACGGGCCCGCGGGCACGTAGCCGCCGGACAGCGCGGTCAGCACGGCGGCGATCTCGCCGTCGGTGGCGGCTAGCCGCGGCACGACCTCGGTACATGCGAATTGCAAAACCCGCACCACCGCTTCCCGATCCGCCCCATTTTGCTGAACGTGGGGTGGCTGGGGCTGCGACTGAGACGACTGGGGCTGGGGTGACTGGGCTTGCGGCCGGGTTGCGGTGGCTCCCGGCCCGGATCCGAGCGTCGCGGTCACGACTTCGCCCGCGCGGGCGGGGTCCCAGTTGGCGGCGGCCATGGCTTCGACCAGGGTGTGGGCGGTCTGCTCGTAGCGGTCGGTCACGGTGCGGACGGCGGCGCCACCCTCGGCGGCGCCTTCCTGGTGGCCCAGCGCGGCGCGCAAGCCGGGCAGGGCACCCCAGCGGGTGCTCCACAGCTGGGCCGACCGCAGGATGACCAGCACCAGGTTGACCAGGGCCTCCCCTTCCGGGGCGGCGCCCAGGATGTGCAGGCCGTCACGGATGGCGGCGTCCTTGACCTCACACAGGTAGCCGTCGATGTGCAGCACAAAATCGTCGAACTCGGTCGCGCCGGGCTCACCGGCCACGCCCAGGTCCTGGTGCAGCTGAGCCCGGTGGACCAGCGACCAGATCTGGGCCCGGACCGCGGGCAGCTTGTCCGGGTCGAGCGCGGCCACGGTCGCGTACTCGTCGAGCAGTTGTTCCAGCTTGGCCAGGTCGCCGTAGGTGTCGGCGCGGGCCATGGGTGGCACCAGGTGATCGACGATGGTGGCGTGACCGCGACGTTTGGCCTGGGTGCCCTCGCCCGGGTCGTTGACGATGAACGGGTAGACCAGCGGCAGGTCACGCAGGACGGCGTCGGGCCCGCAGTCGGCGGACAGGCCCAGGCCCTTGCCCGGCAGCCACTCCAGCGTGCCGTGCTTGCCCAGGTGGACGACGGCGTCGGCGCCAAACGTCTCGTCCAGCCACCGGTAGGCGGCCAGGTAGTGGTGGGACGGCGGCAGCTCGGGATCGTGGTAGATGGCCACCGGGTTCTCGCCGAACCCGCGCGGCGGCTGGATCATCAGCACCACGTGGCCGAACTCCAGCGCGGCCAGCACGATGTCATCGCCGTCGGTATAGAGCTGGCCGGGTGGTTCGCCCCACTGGTCCGTGACCCGACGCTGCACACCTTCCATCAGATCTGAAAACCAGCGGCGGTAAGCGGACAGCGGGACGCGAGCCGGTGCGGCGGAGATCTGCTCTTCGGTCAGCCATTCGGTGTCGTAGCCGCCCGCGGCGATCAGGGTGTGGATGAGGGTGTCGCCGTCCTCGGGGAAGCCGTCACCCAGGTCGTAGCCGGCCGCGCGCATGGCCTGGAGCAGGCGCACGGCCGAGGCCGGGGTGTCCAGGCCGACCGCGTTGCCGACGCGGGAGTGCTTGGTCGGGTACGAGGACAACATGATCGCCACGCGCTTGTCCCGGTTCGGGGTCAGGGCCAGGCGCGCGTGCCGGGCCGCGATCCCGGCCAGGCGGCGGGCGCGCTCGGGGTCGGCCACGTAGACCGGGATACCGTCCGGGCCCTCCTCCTTGAACGAGAACGGCACCGTGATCAGCCGGCCGTCGAACTCGGGGATCGCGACCTGCATGGCGGCGTCGATCGGGCTGAGGCCACCGCCCGCGTCCTGCCACTCGGCGCGGGACGAGGTCAGGCAGAGACCCTGGAGGATGGGCACACCCAGGGTGGCCAGGGCCCCGGCGTCCCAGTCGCCGTCGGCCGTGGTGCCGGCGCCGGCCGAGCCGCCCGCGGCCAGGACGGTGGTGATCACGACCTGAGCCGGGCGCAGCAGGTCCAGCAGGCCCGGGTCGGCCGAGCGCAGCGAACCGCAGAACACCGGCAGCGGAGTGGCGCCCTGATCGGCGATGGCCTGGCACAAGGTGTCCACGAAGCCGGTGTTACCGGAGAGCTCGTGAGCACGGTAGAAGACCACAGCGAGGGTAGGGGCCTTTGAGGTCTTGCTGTTATCAGGGAGCCAGGGGTGCAGGCCGTAGGCGGGGGCCGAATGGGGCGGGGCGAAGCCTTCGCCGGTGAGCAGCACGGTGTCGGACAGGAACGCGGCCAGCTCGCGCAGGTTGTCCGGGCCGCCTTCGCGCAGGTAACCGAGGGCGTCGGCGACCACGCCGGCCGGAACGGTGGACAGCCCCATCAGCTCGGCGTCGGGGGTGGACTCCCCGCCCAGCGCGACCAGGGGCAGGCCGGTGGCCCGGAGCGCGGCCACCCCTTCCGGCCAGGCCTGACGGCCGCCCAGCAGCCGGAGAACGACCAGGTCAGCGCCTTCGGTCAGGCTGGTCAGCCGGGTCCGGAACGCGGCCGGATCGTCGGCCGGGATCCGGGCCGGGTTGGCCGTCCGGTAGCCCGCATCGGCGGCGCGGGCGGCCAGCAGTTCGGTGTCAGCCGTGGAAAGCAGCAGGATCGTAGGCACCGATCGATCCTGTCATGACCGGCCGGGACGGTCAGGAGGGGCCGGGCCCGGCCAGGAAGCGATCGAGTTCGTCGCGGCCCGGTGCGGTGGCGGGCCCGGTGCGGGTGGTGGACAGCGCGGCGGCGGCGTTGGCCCGGGCCGCGGCCGCGGCAGGCGGCCAGCCGTCGGCCAGCGCGGCCAGGAACACCCCGGCGTGCGCGTCACCGGCGCCGGTGGTGTCCACCGCGGTGACCCGGGGCGCGGGGACCTCGGTCAGCGGGCCGTCGCCGGTAGCCAGGACGCATCCGGCGGGCCCGGTGCGGACCATGATCGAGGCGCGCGGCAGGCGGGTGCGGAGCTGACGAGCGGCTTCGGCGGGCTGGTCCGTCCCGGTGAGCAGGGTGGCCTCGCGCTGGTTGCAGCTCCACCAGTCGGCGCGCTCCAGGACCGGGTCGAGGATGCCCGGCGGAATGTCCGCCACCAGGGGGCCCGGGTCGATGAACAGCGTCACCCCGGTAGGCAGGCGGGCCGCCCACCGGCCCAGTTCCGGGCCGGACGCGGGCGCGGCCAGGCCGTAGCCGGACACGTAGACCGCGTCCGCGGGGACGGCCGGGATCGCGTCCCACCCGTCCGGCGCGGGCAGTGACTCGGCGCCCAGGCTGGTCACGAACGTCCGCTCCCCCGCTGGCTCGACCAGTGCGACGTCGAAACCGGTGTCGGCGCGGGGATCACGGGGACGCAGTAGCTCGACCTTCTCGCGGGCCAGGGCGGAGCGGACCAGGTCGCCCCACGGACCGGTGCCGTGCCCGCCCGCGTACCGCACCGGCAGGCCCTGCCGGGCCGCGGCGGCCATGACGTTGAAGCCGCCGCCGACCGCGACTCCGGATGAGGTGGCGAGGAGGTCACCGCCGCGTTCGGGTAGCGACGGCACCCACATCAGCAGGTCCACCATGGCCTCGCCCGCGAACAGCAGCCGCCGGATCTGGGTCATCGGGCGCCGCGCAGGGCGAGCAGTTCACCGGCCAGGCCGGGCAGGTCCAGCTGGTGCCGGTCGATGGTCCGTACGGCTTCGGCCGGGAAGGCGGCCAAGCCGTGGCAGGCGCCCGCCACCGCGCCCGCCATGGCCGCGATGGTGTCGCAGTCCCCGCCCAGCGAAGCGGCGAAGCGGCAGGTCAGCCAGGGATCGTCGGCGGTCACGGCCAGCGCGGCGAAGGCGGCGGGCACCGACTCCTGGGTGGCCAGCCCGGTGCCGACCAGCCGGTAGATCAGGTCCATGGCCTGGCCACGGGGCCGGCCGGCCACCAGCTGGGTGGCCCACTCGATGCGGGCGGCCACGTCGGCCCCGGCGGCCCAGCGGCCACGTTCGGCCGCCATCCGGGCCGCGGCGATGGCGGCTTCGGTGGCCGCGGGGACGGTGGCGCCGGAGACCCCGGCGCTGACCGCGGCGGCGACGGCGGCCGCCCCGGCCAGGGCCAGGCTGGTGCCGTGGGTGACGAAGCTGGCCGCCACCACCCGGTCGACCAGAGGGCCGGGATCGTCGAGCGGGACGGCGATGCCGACGGGGGTGATGCGCATGGCCGCGCCGTTGGTGTCGCCGAAGACGCCGGCCTCTTCGGGCGGTGTCCCGGCCTGCACGGCGGCCACGGCCCGGCGGGTCGACGGGCCGAGCAGGTCCAGCGAGCCGCGGGCGGCCATGTCCGCTTCCCAGGCCACCAGGGCGGCGGCCAGGCCTCCGGGCTCGATCGTGCCCTGGCCCGCGATGAGCAGGCGCGCCAGCAGGACGGCCTGCTCAGTGTCGTCGGTGACGTCACCGGCTTGGTGGCCGGCGGCGATCGGGTGATCGCCCGGGGCGGGCTCGAAGCCGGTCAGCAGGGGGCCGTAGCGAGCCACGATCTCCGGGCGGGACAGCAACTGGGTCGGCATGCCGAGCGCGTCGCCGATGGCCAGCCCGTACAGCGCACCCCGGGCCCGCCCGGCTTGACCGTCCGGGATGCGGGGAAGATTGATCATCAGTCGCGATGTTTCAGCCGGTGGGCATGGGCTGTCAAATCTGGCCATCCGGCCCGGAAGGAGCGTGGCCGTGAGCGCGTCAACGCAAGAACACGCCGGGGGCATCGAGCTCAACGGCATCAACGTCATCCGCGAGGACGAACGCGGCGGGCAGCCGCGGCAACTGTTCTGGCCGTGGTTCGCGGCCAACATCTCGGTGCTGGGGCTGAGCTACGGCGCCTTCGTGCTGGGGTTCGGCATCTCGTTCTGGCAGGCGGCGCTGGCGGGCCTGATCGGGATCGTGGTGTCGTTCCTGCTCTGCGGGTTCATCGCCATCGCGGGCAAGCGCGGCGCGGCGCCGACGCTGATCCTGTCCCGGGCCGCGTTCGGCGTCCGCGGCAACAAGCTGCCGTCGGTGGTCTCCTGGATCTTGTGTGTGGGCTGGGAGATCGTGCTCACCGCGCTGGCCACGCTGGCCACCGCCACCGTGTTCCAGCGGCTGGGCTGGGGTGGCGGCGACGTGACCAAGGTCATCGCGTTCCTGATCATCGCCGCGCTGATCGTCGGCGGGGGCGTGCTCGGGTTCGCCACGATCATGCGGCTGCAGACGATCATCACGGTGATCACCGCCGTGCTGACCGTCATCTACTTCATCCTGGTCGCCGACAAGATCCACTGGAGCACGGTGTCGCAGCTGAAGACCGGGTCGGCGGCCGAGTTCGTCGGGGCCATCATCTTCGTGATCACCGGCTTCGGCCTGGGCTGGGTCAACACCGCGGCCGACTACTCGCGCTACCTGCCCCGGAGCACGTCGAGCCGGGCCGTGGTGGGGTGGACGACGTTCGGCTCGGCGATCGCGCCGATCTTCCTGCTCGGGTTCGGGCTGCTGCTGGCCGGGTCGTCGACCAAGCTGAACAGCGCGATCTCGGCCGACCCGATCGGCGCGCTGACCACCATCCTGCCCACCTGGTACCTGTTCCCGTTCGCCATCGTGGCCGTGCTCGGGCTGGTCGGCGGCGCGGTGCTGGACATCTACTCGTCCGGGCTGACGCTGCTGGCGGCCGGGCTGCGCGCGCCCCGGTACGTGGCCGCCATGATCGACGGCGTGCTGATGGTGGCCGGGACCATCTACGTGGTGTTCTTCTCGAACAACTTCATCGGGCCGTTCGAGGGCTTCCTGGTCACGCTGGGCGTGCCGATCGCGGCCTGGTGCGGGATCATGCTGGCTGACCTGGCCCTGCGGCGGCGGGACTACGCCGACGCCGACCTCTACGACCCGTCCGGCCGGTACGGCGACGTGCGCTGGAGCGCGGTGGCGCTGATGGTGGTGGGCACGGTCGTCGGCTGGGGCCTGGTCGTCAACACGTACGCGTCCTGGCTCAAGTGGCAGGGCTACCTGCTCGGCCCGTTCGGCCTGGGCGGCAAGTCCGGCACCTGGGCGTTCGCCAACCTGGGGGTGGTCGTCGCACTGGTGATCGCGTTCGTGGGCTGGCTGTTGCTGGGCCGTCGCCCGGTCCGGGCCCAGGAGAGAGCGGCGTCAGAGGACGTGGGAGCCGTACATCTCGCCAAGGGGGTCGGCGAGTAGCTCGATCCGGGCGCCGTCGGGGTCCCGCAGGTAGATCGACGCGCCGCTTTCCACCTGGTACGGCACGCCGGCCGCGTCGAGCTTGCTGCGCAGGTGGTCCCAGGATTCCTTGGTGACCGAGATGGCCAGGTGGTGCAGGCCGCCCAGCACTTCCGCGTAGGGGCCCACGTCCAGGCCGGGGAAGTCGAAGAAGGCCAGCAGGTTGCCGTTGCCGACGTCGAAGAAGAAGTGCGTGGACCCCTTGTAGTCCCGGTTCTTGATCACCTCGGTCAGCGGGAACTCCAGGATGCCCTGGTAGAAGCGGATCGTGCGCTCCACATCCGAGCTGATCAGCGCGGTGTGGTGGATGCCCCGGGCGCTGCTGACCGGCCGCTTCCCGGCCTGGTAGGTGTCACGGAGCCGGGCCCGCTCGGCTTCGAACGCGGCCAGGTCGATCGGGGTTTCCGTCATT
>DATDIH010000394.1:0-6519 GCA_036521155.1 Streptosporangiaceae bacterium | reverse complement strand
CCACGGTCAGCCGGGTCTGGCGGCGGGTCAGGCCCAGGGCCTGCAGCACGGCCAGGTCGCGGCGGCGGCGAATGACCGCGGCGGTCACCGCGTAGCCGATGGCGGCCACGGCCAGCACGGCCAGGAAGGCGGCCAGGGCCACCGGCAGAGCCTCCAGGTCCCGGATGATCGTGAGCTCGTCGACCGGCTCGACCGGGCCAAACTGCATTTGCGGTTCTCCGGCCCTGGCGGCCGCCTTGCTCAGCCGGCTGGCCACGGCGGCCAGGCTGGCCCCAGGGCGTACGGTAACCGTGGCCGCGTGATACTTGAACGCGTAGTGGGCACCCGCGAACAACCGGCCGTAGCCGGCCGGGGTGAGCCAGCCACCGTCGGAGTAGTCATTGTGCGGCCCGGTGGGGACGAAGCCGATCCCGCTGACCCGCTCGGTGACCGGGGCGCCGCCGCCCGCTAGCTTGATCACCGAGCCGGTTTTCGCGTGCAGCTGCCGGGCGCTGATCGGGGCCAGCACGATCTCGTCGCGGCGGGCGGGCATCCGCCCGCTGACCATGATCGTCGGCACCGCCTTGCCGGCCACCGGCGCGTAGGTGTAGCTCTCGACCGAGAACTGACCGGACTGAGCGCCGGCGATCCTCGCGTCATCGACCCCGGTCACGTCCGGATCGGCCGCGACCGCCCGCAGCGCCCGGGCGGTGTGGCCGCCGTCCTGGCCGTTGAAGCCGAAGAACGCCCCGAGCTGCCAGGTCTGCCCGTACCGCTCGGGGTGGGTGGCGGCATCGGTCACCCCGGCCGCGAACGTGAACGCGGCCAGCACACCGAGAACGCCGACGACCGCGCCGATCAGGGCCGGGCGCACCGGGACCGACGATCGGCCCCGGCCTGGCTCCAGCGCGAACCGGGAGCCGATAACCACGGCCACCGGCAGGCCCGCGCTGGACGCGGCGGCCGCGGCCACGGACCGGCGGGCCGGCTCGCCGGACCGGCCAGCGGTCAGCGCCCGGAAGGCCAGGGCGAATGCCCCGCCCAGCACCAGCAGCGGGACCAGCACCCAGCCGGTGCCCAGCACCGGCCAGTCCACGTTGATGCCGGGGTGGGGCTCGATGAGGGAAGCGGCCCCGATCGGCATCCACTGCGAGGCCACGATGGCCGCGGCCACCCCGACGCTGGCTCCGGCCACCGCGGCCAGGACCGGCCCGGCGGCCGCAGCCGCCGCGCCCTGCCGCCGGGTCAGCCCCACCGACTGCAGGACCTGCAGGTCGGCGGTGGTGGCGGACACGTACCGGGCGATGGCCTGGCCGACCAGGAACAGCGCGGTGACCAGGGCGGCCAGGGCGAAGGCCAGCAGGCAGGCGGCCTCGTAGCCGGTCAGGCGCCGGAACGGGTCACCGAAGTTGATCTCGTTGTTCCAGACGTCGATGTCGTCGCGGCCGGTGACCCGGGCCAGCCCGGCCCGGAAGGCCGGGATGGCCGCGGGCCCGCCCCGCAGCCGGACCAGGGCGTTGATGAAGACGCTGTGCTGCGTGCCGAAGACGTTGGCCGAATATTTGGCCCACAGCGCGGGCGAGGCCAGCAGTGCTCCCGGAGTGCCTGGATTGTCGGTCATCCAGGGCGACCGGACCACCCCCGTGATGCGCACCGGTACCTGCGGCCCGGCCGGCTGGCCGCCCGAGCCATCGTAATTGGCGCTGGCCTGCTTCACGCTGGCCAGCTCGAGGATCAGGCGGTCCCCGGGATGCTTGTGGAACGCGGCCGCGAAGCCGGGGGTGACGACGACCTCGTCGGCGCGGGCCGGGTTGTAGAGCCGGCCGGCCAGGACCACGGGCCGCTCGATGGTCCGGGTCATCGTGGCGTCCAGGAACGGGAACTGGGCTTCGGCGCCGGGGGCGCCTTTCACGGTGCCGCCGTCGGCGACCGCGAACCGGCTCAGCGCGGCGACCTGGGGCAGGGCCCGGACCTTGTTCCAGTCGAAGCCGGGCTGGTTGGGCAGCACGGTCACGGTGGCGGGCAGCGTCGGCGCGTACAGCCGGTCCACGGCCGTATGGCCCCGCCGCGCCCCCGCGGTGGCGGTCAGTACGGTCGCGGTGGCCAGCGCCACCAGCAGGGCCAGCAGGGCCAGTGACCGCCAGCGCCGCGGCAACTCGAGCCGCAGCCAGGTCATGGTCATCCGCATGCTGTCCCCCCACCCCTCTGGTGTCCTACAGCTTGCGGTATCGGGGGCCGGTCTGACCAGGGTGGTAACTTGCGAGGCTCAGGTGTGCCTAGCACTACTGCTGATCAGGGCTTGACCGTTACCATTCCTGCCATGATCAGGGTGGCGCTGGCCGAGGACAACGTGCTGCTGCGGGAGGGCATCTCGCGGCTGGTCGCCGCGCACCCGCAGTTCGAGCTGGCCGGCACGGCCTCGGATCTGCCCGGCCTGCTGGCCCTGATCGAGGAGCAGGATCCGGACGTGGTGGTGACCGACATCCGGATGCCGCCGACCGGGCAGGACGAGGGGCTGCAGGCCGCGTCGTGGCTGCGGGAGAACCGGCCCAAGGTCGGGGTGGTGGTACTCAGCCAGTACACCAGCCCCGGGTACGCGCTGACCCTGCTGGAGCACGGCTCGGCGGGCCGGGCCTACCTGCTCAAGGAGCGGGTGGCCAGCGTGGACGAGCTGGCCAACGCCATCCGGGCGGTGGCCGAAGGCGGGTCGGTGATCGATCCGCAGGTGGTGGACGAGCTGGTGCGGTCCCGGTCGCACCCGCAGGCGTCCAGCCTGGACGAGCTGACCCCGCGTGAGTCGCAGATCCTGGCCGAGATGGCCCAGGGCAAGAACAACGCGGCCATCGCGGCCGCGCTGACCGTGTCCGAGCGCGCGGTGGAGAAGCACACCAACTCGATCTTCATGAAGCTCGGGCTGAGCGAGGAGAAGGACGTCAACCGCCGGGTCAAGGCGGTGCTGCTGTTCCTCGGCCGCGGCCAGAAGGGTTAGGGGCTGGCCGCGGGCAGGAGGCTGGCCGCACCCCGGACGGGAGGGCAGCACCCTGCTGGCTTGGTGAACCGCGTGGGAAGCTGAGGGAGTGAACTTCCCGCATTCCGTGCTCGTGGTGGACGACCAGGCTCCGTTCCGGATGGCGGTCAAGGCCGTGCTGCGCCGCCTGGCCACCTTCGAGCTGGCCGGAGAGGCATCCGACGGCGTGGAAGCGATCCGGCTGGTCGACGAGCTGCACCCGGAACTGGTGCTGATGGACATCAACATGCCGCAGATGAACGGGATCGAAGCGACGAGGCAGATCACTGCCGCCCATCCCGAGGTCGTGGTGTTCCTGTGCTCGACCTACGACAGTGCCGACCTGCCCCGGGACGCGGCCGCCAGCGGCGCCCGCGCCTACGTGAACAAGGAACAGTTCGGGACGGCCACCCTGCAGCAGCTATGGGATGAACACAGCAGCTAGGACCCTGTCGGTCAGGGCAGGGGGATCGATCCGCTGATGGTGGCGCCCTGGCCGGGGACGGAATCCCAGCGCACGGCGCCGCCGATGGCGCCGAGCCGGTCGGCCATGTTGACGAACCCGTGGCCGCCGCGGGCCCTGGCCGCGTCGAAACCGGGACCGTCGTCGCTGACCTCGAAGTTCAGGCCGCCGGCCTCGGTCCACACCCGGAGCTGGACGGTGGCCCCGGGCGCGTGCTTGCCCGCGTTCTGCAGGGCCTCCAGGCAGCAGAAGTAGACGGCCGCTTCCAGGTCGGCCGAGTAGCGGCCCACGTCGTCGGCCACGGACACCGCGACCGCCAGCGGGCTCCGGCCGGCCGCGGCCCGCAGCGCCTCGCCGAGCCCCTGGTCGGCCAGGAGCGGCGGGTAGATGCCGTGGGCCAGCTCGCGAAGCTCCTTGATCGTGTCCTGCACGTCGGTGGCCAGCTGGTCGAGGATCTGCGCGGTGCCGTCCGGGTCCTCAGCCACGATGTCCTTGGCCAGCCGCAGGTTGATGGCCAGCGCCACCAGGTGCTGCTGGGCCCCGTCGTGCAGGTTCCGTTCCACCCGGCGGCGTTCGGCGTCACCGCTGGCCACGATGCGAGCACGGGAGGCCCGCAGTTCCTCGGCCTGCTTGCGCAGTTCGTCCAGGGTGGTGTGCAGGGCGGCGTCCAGCTGGACGTTGTGGAAGGCCAGGCCGGTCTGCCGGGCCAGTTCGGTGAGCACCCGGTCGTCGTCCTCGGTGAAGCTGTCGGCGTCGGCGGGCCGTTCGACCACGATCAGGCCGAGCAGTTCGCCGCCGTGGCTGACCGGCGCCACCCGCAGCTGGGCCCGCAGCCGGCCGTCCAGCAGGGCGGGCAGCCAGATCGCGGTCCAGGCGTTGCCGGACACGCCGGCCCGGCTGACCACCTCGCGTTCCCGGGCGGTCAGCACCAGTGACCGGGGCCCGGAGTCCGGCACCGACACCGTGCGCTCCAGCACGTCGCTGCTGCCGGTGTAGACCTCGGCGCTGGTCAGGCCCATGGTCTTGCGCAGCGACTCGGCCAGCTGGAGCAGCAGCTCGTCCATGGTCACGTTGCGGGTCAGCCGGCTGCCGAACGTCCGCAGCACCTCGTCCGGGGCCTGCCGGGCCCCGTACACGAACCGGGTGGCCGCCGCGGCCAGCCGGTCCCGGGCCGGCAGGTAGCCAATGGCCGCGATCGCCGCGGCCAGCATGGACAGGCCCAGCACCTCGCGGTCGGCAGAGCTGTCCGGGGCCTGGCCGAAGCCGAGGATGACGATGAGGTAGATGACGGCGACGACCACGCTGAACCCGGCGGCGGACAGCACGTAGACGAAGACCCGGCTGCCCTGGCGGGCCAGTACGGGCGCGATCGCGGCCATCGCGCCGAGCGGGATCGCCACGGTAGCGCCCACGGCCACCAGCCCTGCGGGCCCGGGCCAGGCCACCAGCAGGTGCAGCACCGCGGCGACCAGCGCGATGTCGGCGGCGGTCACCGCGCCCAGGCCCGCCCACTGCAGCGCCTCCCGGTCGTGGCCGCCCGAGCGCAGGTAGCGGAGCCGCAGGGCCGGCAGCGCGACCAGGGCCGCCACCGAGGCCCCGATGGCCGCCGCGGCGGCCGGGAACGGGTGGCCGGCCACGGCCAGGCTCAGCCCGGCCACGGCCGCGATCAGGTAGGCGGCGGCCGCCGTGACCTGGCGGGGCCGCCCGGCCAGGCGGCCGTCCGGGAACGCCAGCACCAGGTGCAACGCGGCCGCGATGACCAGCGGTACCCCCACGGTGGCGGCGCCCCGGGCCACGGTGTGCCCGGTCGTGTGGGGGGTTCCCGCCGACGAGGCGGCCAGCCGCCCGGCGGCCAGCGTGGCCGCGGCCAGCAGCGCGGCCGCGGCCGCAGTCCAGCCGCTGGCCCGGCGGCTGCTCCAGGCGCACGTCACCGCGGCCAGCGCCCAGCAGGCGATGACCGCGGCGGTCACCGCGGTCAGGCCGGTGCCGCCCCGGTGGACCGGGCTGCGCAGCGCGATGACCAGCAACGCCACCGTGGCGGCGGGCACGAGCACCCCGGCCACCGCGCGCTGGGTGCGGAGCCGCGGGACAGGTCGTTCGGCCATGATGGGGTGCAGGTCGAGGTGTTGGACGCCGGCGAGGTCCGGCGGCCCGGTGCGGTTCATGATCCCAGTTGTCGCACATCCCGCGCTGAGCTGCCAGTGAGCAGGCCACCCGGCCCGGTGGTCGTGGTCGCACCACCACGGCAGGAGGCGAGCATCCCGGCCAGCAGAGGCCAGGCAGCACCCTGGCCGCGTGCGGCCCGGCCGGAGACGCTGAGCCCATGCGCTACGAAAGCTCAGTCACCTCACTGTCCTGGATCCCGTCCGAGGCCGTGCCCGCGGGCATGCGGGTGCCGTTCGACACCGGGATCCTCCACTACGACTCACCACCGCCGGACCGTATCGACGACGTGCCGGCCCTGCAGGCCGCGGACCGGTTCCGGTTCGCCAACGTGCTGCGAGCCTGGATCAAGACCGGCCCGGACGGCACGATCACCGGGTACGGCTACGGCGGGGGCGGCCACATCGGCGGCTTCGTCAACTCCACCACTGTCCGGGTCGGCGGCCTGAGCCGCGCGTTCCAGCCGACCAAGCTGCCCGACCTGCAGCGGACGCCGGAGGAGGGCCCGGGCTGGGTACGGTTCAGCCAGACCGTGGGCGGCCGCACCGCCATCCCCACCCCGCGGACCGTGCCGCGGCCGCCGTACGTGCAGTGGCAGGCGCCGCTGGTGTGGACCACGCTGTCGCTGACCCTGCACGCTGACGGCCGGGCCGAGTACGCGATGACCGGGGCCAGCCCGTTCCCGCGGCACTGGGTCTACGACGACCACGGCCGGCTCACCCACAAGTCGGGGCTGACCGACCCGAAGAGCTGGTCCCGCGATTCCTTCGGCAGCCACACCCCCTGGGGTGACCAGGATTCGGAGGCCCTGGTCACCGCGGTGGAGACCGCACTGGAACGGACACTGTCCGGGCAGCTGATGCACGGCGCGGCCAAGCCGAAGATCGAAAAGGTGGCGGGCGGGACG
>DATDIH010000393.1:0-9145 GCA_036521155.1 Streptosporangiaceae bacterium | reverse complement strand
CGCCGGGGTTGTCGAGTCGGAGGTGCTTGCCCGTGCCGCGAAGCTTCCCGAGGCGAATCGCGACGATCAGCGTTCACACGTCACCGCTCGACCAGCCAGGAACCGGCGATGCCGGTGGCCTGAACGTCTACGTGGTCGAGGTGGCCAAGCGGCTGGCCGCCCGCGGCACCGAGGTCGAGATCTTCACCCGGGCGGTGTCCCGTGATGCCCCGGCCGTGACCGAGCTGGCCCCCGGCGTGCTGGTCCGGCACGTGACCGCCGGGCCGTTCGAGGAGCTCGACAAGGCCGACATCCCGGCCCAGATCTGCCACTTCACCTTCGAGACGCTGCGCATCGAGGCCGCCTACGCGCCCGGCCGGTACGACCTGGTGCACGCCCACTACTGGCTGTCCGGCCAGGTGGGCGCGGTGGCCAAGGAGCGCTGGGGGGTGCCGCTGGTCCAGTCCATGCACACCCTGGGCAAGGTCAAGAACGCCGCCCTGGCCACCGGCGATTCGGCCGAGCCGGAGTTCCGGCTGCGCGGCGAGGACGAGGTGGTGGCGGCGGCCGACCGGCTGGTGGCCAACACCGCCGAGGAGGCCCGGCAGCTGATCGACCTC
Organism: Streptosporangiaceae bacterium; assembly: GCA_036521155.1. Lineage (GTDB taxonomy): Bacteria > Actinomycetota > Actinomycetes > Streptosporangiales > Streptosporangiaceae > Bog-532. Next base: position 8,546 of record DATDIH010000393.1, on the reverse strand, counting down.
TACGGCGCCGACCGGTCCCGGGTCATGACCGTGCACCCCGGGGTCGACCTGTCCGTCTTCTGCCCCGGTGACCAGCTGGCCGCCCGCCGGCGGCTGGGCCTGCCCGCCGGCGCGATCGTGCTGCTGTTCGCGGGCCGGATGCAGCCGCTCAAGGGACCGGACATCCTGCTGCACGCGGTGGCCCAGATGGTCCGCGACGACCCGGAGCTGGCCCGGCGCCTGTCCGTGGTCTTCGTGGGCGGCCCGAGCGGGCTCGGCCGCAACGACCCGGACATGGTGACCCAGCTGGCCGGCCGGCTCGGCCTCTCGGACGTGGTCCGGCTCGAGCCGCCGTGCCCCCAGTCCGAGCTGGCCGACTGGTACCGGGCCGCCACCGTGGTCACGGTGCCGTCCCACTCCGAGTCCTTCGGCCTGGTCGCCCTGGAGGCCCAGGCGTGCGGCACCCCGGTGGTGGCGGCGGCCGTGGGCGGCCTGCGCACCGCGGTCCGGGACGGTGAATCCGGGGTGCTGGTCGACAGCCACGACCCGGCCGACTACGCGCGGGTGCTGCGCCGCCTGGTCGCGGCCCCGCCGGCCCTGGCCCGGATGTCGGCGGGCGCCCTGCGGCACGCGTCGGCGTTCGGCTGGACGGCCGCGGTGGACCGGCTGCTGGGGGTGTACGCGGGGGCGGTGAGCGAGGCCCGGGCTACGGTGGAGGCATGACGGAGACCACTGCCTCAGCCGAGGACACTGCGTCGGCCGCCATCGAAGCGGCCCTGCGCGAGCTGGACCTGCCGTTCGAGAACCCCAGCCCCGGCGCCTACCTGGTCAAGCTGGCCGGCCAGCACAAGCTGGCCACGATGACCTGGCTGATCGCGGGCCGCCACAGCCTGCACGTGGAGGCGTTCTTCTGCCGGCGGCCGGATGAGAACCACGACCGTTTCTACCGGTTCCTGCTCGAGCGCAACGGCCGCACCTACGGCGTGCACTTCGCCGTTGACCAGGTGGGCGACGTGTACCTGGTCGGCCGGCTGCCGCTGGCCGCGGTCGCGGCCGAGGAGATCGACCGCATCCTGGGCTGCGTGCTCAGCTACGCCGACGACAACTTCGACGCCGCCCTGGAGCTGGGCTTCGCGTCGGCCATCCGGCGGGAGTGGGCCTGGCGGGCCAAGAACGGTGAGAGCCTGGCCAACCTGCAGGCCTTCGCCCGGTTCGCCGACCCGGATCTCAATTCGGGGCAATAATCGCCACGGCCCCGGGTAGCTGGGTATTCTCGGCCCCGCGGCCAACGTCATCGACGTGGCGAGACGACGAATTCCCAGGACGGAATCCCATGACTGCAGTCGGCTCTGAGGCGCCCTGTGCGGCTGAGGGCGCTCTGCGCGCTATGGGCGATTCGCCGCCAACTCCCGTGGGTAAAGTGGCCAGTGTGAACCGGCTAGGCGACCTAGAACGCGCGATCATGGACGTACTCTGGGGGACGCCCCAGTCACTCACGGTCCGTGAAGTCAGCGCACAGCTCACCGAACGCGACCTCGCTCACACCACGGTGATGACCGTACTGGATCGGCTGGCCAAGAAGGGCTTCGCCCGGCGCGAGCGCGACGGCCGCGCCTGGCGGTACCGGCCGTCCGCGACCCGGGAGGCCTACGTGACCGAGCTGATGCTGACCGCGCTGGACCAGACCGGGGACCGGTCGGCGGCGCTGGCCCGGTTCGCCAAGTCGGTGTCCGGGGCCGAAGCCATCGCGCTCCGCGGTGCTCTGGACGAGATCGAAGGTGACGGCGGGGGCTGATGACTGGACCGGCCGACGCGGCCCTGCTCGCCGCTGTGGCCTTTGGTTGCGTACGAGGTTCGGCCGCGCTGGGAGCGGCGCGGTGGCCCCGGCGGTCGCCGGGGGCTGCCATTCTGCTGTGGCAGGCACTGGGGCTGGCCGGGGGTCTGGCCGCCGTGGGGGCCCTGATCGAGGTCGGTGTTCCCCCCGGCTCGGCCAGCGTGGCCGACGGCATCGTGCGGGTCGCCCGGGTGTCGGCGCACGGGGATCTGTTCCTGCCCGGCCATCCGGTGCTGCCGGTCCTGCTGCGGCTGGGCAGCCTGGTCCTGGGGCTGGCCCTGCTGGCCCAGCTGATCGGGATGCTGATCGCGTCGACCACCGCGGTGGTCCGGGCCCGGCGGCGCCAGCGGGCCCTGCTCGCGCTGCTGGGCCGCGGTGACCCCAAGGCCCCGGGCGCGCTGGTCGTCGACCATCCGGCCGCGGCCGCGTACTGCCTGCCCGGGCTGCGCTCGCGGATCGTGGTCAGCGTGGGCGCCCTGGATCTGCTGCGCCCGGCCGAACTGGCCGCGGTGCTCGCGCACGAGCGGGCTCACCTGCGCGAGCGGCACGACCTGGTGGTGCTGCCGTTCACCGCGCTGCGGCGGGCGTTCGGCTGGTCCCGGACCTGCGCCGAGGCCCACCAGGCGGTGGCCCTGCTGATCGAGATGCTGGCCGACGACCGGGCCCTGCGGGCCCGGCCCGCGCGGGCCCTGGCCGGCGCGCTGGCCCGGTTCGGCACGGTGGGCTGCGGAGGCGCCGACAGCGCCCCGGACGGCGCCCTGGCCGTGGCCGGGGCCGCCCACGAGGGCGAGATGACGGCCCGGGTGACCCGCATCATGGCGCCGGGGCCGAAGCTGCCCGTGCTCTGGTGGTGCGGGGTGTGCTGCGCGGCCACACTGATCGTGGCCGTGCCGATCGCCCTGATGGTCCTGCCGAACTGAGCTGGCCCGGGCTGGGGCTGGCCCCGGTGGCCCCGGTTGGGTTCAGTCAGCTGGGGCGGTCTACCAGGGCCCGTACGGGCCCGACGAGGACGACCGCGAGCGGCCGGTGCCGAACTCCTTGACCTTCGGGCGCACGTCGGCCATGTAGACCGCGGCGGCCACGAAGGCGACGACCGGGAGGATCGAGACCACCGAGGCGCCGCGCAGGTAGAAGGCGTACCCGGCGCCGACCACGGTGGCCACCCCGAGGATGATCAGCCAGATCGGCCGGGTCTGCTTGCCCGCGGCCAGGAACGCGGCCGCGGGCCTGCGCAGCGCGTCCACGAGGGCGAACCCCTCGAACAGGAACGCCGCGATCGACAGCACCGTGAAGAAGATGTTCAGCGGTGTCATGGCATTTGTCAGCACGGTCCCACGCTATCCGTTACGGCCGGATGGCGGTTCCGATCCGCCCCGGGAGGTGTTTTCGGTCGTGTCGCCGGTCGTGTCGTCGGTGACCGCGGCCCAGGTCCCGTCGCGGCGGCTGGCTCGGGCCGAGCGGGCCGGGCGCTCGGTGGGCGGGAGGTCGGGCTCCGGCTCGGGCTCGGCCGCGACCGCCCGGGGCAGTACCGAGAGGCTGGCCACCTGGTCGACATCGACGGTGGCGCCGTTCTCCTTGCGGAACGACTCGTAGATCTCGATCAGCACCTGCTTCTGCCGCTCGGACAGGGCCGGGTCGGCCAGCAGCGCGGACCGCACGCCGGAGTCGCTGGGCTGGTCTTCCAGAATGCCGGCCTGCACGTACAGGGCCTCGGCGGAGATCCGCAGGCCCTTGGCGATCTGCTGCAGGATCTCGGCGCTCGGCTTGCGCAGCCCGCGCTCGATCTGGCTGAGGTAGGGGTTGGAGACGCCCGCGGCCTGGGAGAGCTGACGGAGCGAGATCTTCGCCTGCTCCCGCTGCTCGCGGATGTACTCCCCGATCGAGTTCATCGATACCTGAGGCATACCTCCAGTATCAGCGATAGTGCTTGCTATTGCAAACGCACCGCTAGCGCCAGCAAGCACCCCGGCGGCGGGCTAGCAGCAAGCCCAAGCACCCCGGGCGGCAGGCGCCCGGGTGGGGGCCTGGGCGGCTGGCGCTAGTGGGCCGGGACCTGGCTGAGGTGCTCGCGGGCGAAGGCCAGCGACTCGGCCAGGTCGGCCAGGCGCTCGTCCCGGTTCACGGCCCGGCGGGTGTTGACCTCCAGCACCACCATGCCCGGGTAGCCGGTCGCCGCCAGCCGCTGCAGGAACTCCGCGCAGGGCTGGCTGCCGCGGCCCGGGACCAGGTGCTCGTCCGGGAACGGGCCGACCGGCGAACCGGTGCCGTCGGCCAGGTGCACGTGGGCCAGCCGGTCACCGACCGTCTCGGCCATGGCCAGCACGTCCGAGCCGGACGCGGCGGCGTGCGACAGGTCCAGGGTCACGTTGGCGCATTTGATCGCGGTCGGGTCCCAGCTGGGCGCGTAGGGCACGATCTCCCGGCCCCGGGCCCGCAGCGGGAACATGTTCTCGACCGCGAAGATGATGTCGGTCTCGGCCTCCATCGCGGCCAGGCCGGTCTCGAAGTCCACCGCGTAGTCGCGCTGCCAGCGGAACGGCGGGTGCACCACCACGATCTTGGCCCCGAGCTGCTCGGCCAGCACCTGGGACCGGTGAATCTTCTCCCACGGTTCCCGGCCCCACACACGCTGGGTCAGCAGCAGGCTGGGGGCGTGCACGGCCAGCACCGGGAGCTGGTGGTAGTCGATGAGCCTGCGGATCACGTCGACGTCCTGGCTCACCGGGTCGGTGTAGACCATGACCTCGAGCCCGTCGTAGCCGAGCCGAGCCGCGGTCTCGAAGGCGTCGGGCGTGCGCTCCGGGTAGACAGACGACGTGGACAGCACGACGGGCGTCCGGGCCGCCCGTTCTGCGTCGCTCAATGTCCTACCCTCCACGGCCCGCGTATGGTGCTCCGTCGAGCAAGCTTAGTTTGGCCCCGGGCCCGATTGCTCCATCCGGCGCGGTGGCCGCGCCGCCCGCCGTATTGTCACCCCCCAGCGTTAATGTGCCTGCCATGGCTAAGTCACCGGCGGGCAGCGCGTACCGCTGCGCGGAGTGCGGCTGGCAGGCCCCCAAGTGGGTGGGGCGCTGCGGCGAGTGCCAGGCGTGGGGCACGATCGAAGAGGCCGGGGTCCCGCGGCTGGTCCGGGCCGGGGTCCGCGGGGTGGGACCGGGCCCGGTGAGCACGCCGGCCGTGCCCATCGGCGAAGTGGACGCCCGCGCGGCCAGCGCCCGGCCCACGGGCATGGACGAGCTGGACCGGGTGCTCGGCGGCGGCCTGGTGCCGGGGGCGGTGGTGCTGCTGGCCGGCGAGCCCGGGGTGGGCAAGTCCACTCTGCTGCTGGAGGCGGCGGCGCTGGTGGCCGGCTGGGGCAAGGTGCTGTACGTCACCGGCGAGGAGTCCGCGGCCCAGGTGCGGCTGCGCGCCGACCGGATCGGCGCGGTCAGCGACAACCTGTTCCTGGCTGCCGAGACCGACCTGTCCGCGGTGCTCGGCCACGTGCAGAGCGTGCAGCCGGACCTGCTGGTCATCGACTCGGTGCAGACGATCTCGGCGGGCGGCGTGGACGGCGTGCCCGGCGGCGTGACCCAGGTCCGTGAGGTGTCGGCCGCGCTGATGGCCGCGGCCAAGGAGCGCTCGCTGGCCACCATCCTGGTCGGCCACGTGACCAAGGACGGGTCGATCGCGGGCCCGCGCACGCTGGAGCACATGGTCGACGTGGTGCTGAACTTCGAGGGCGACCGGCACTCCCAGCTGCGCATGGTCCGCGCGGTGAAGAACCGGTACGGGCCCACCGACGAGGTGGGCTGCTTCGACCTCGGCGAGTACGGCCTGATCGGGCTGCCCGATCCGAGCGGGCTGTTCCTGTCCCAGCGCAGCGAGCCGGTCCCCGGCACCTGCGTTACCGTCACCCTGGAGGGGCGCCGGCCGCTGGTGGCCGAGGTGCAGACCCTGGTCGGCCCGTCCGTGCTGGACATGCCGCGCCGGGTCACCTCGGGCCTGGACGGCTCCCGGGTCGGCATGGTGCTGGCCGTGCTCCAGCGGCACGCCGACATCCGGCTCGGCCGCCAGGACGTCTACGCGGCCACCGTGGGCGGCGTCCGGCTCACCGAGCCATCGGTGGACCTGGCCCTGGCGCTGGCCCTGGCCAGCTCCACCTCCAACCTGAGCGTCCCGGCCGGCGTCATCGCCATCGGTGAGGTCGGCCTGGCCGGTGAGGTCCGGCGGGTCAGCGGCGTGGCCCGGCGGCTGGCCGAGGCCGAGCGGATGGGCTTCCGGCGGGCCATCGTCCCGGCCGGGGCCAACGCCCATGGCCTGCCCGGTCCGGCGCCAACCGGCTCCGCTGACCGGGACCGGCCGTCGGCCGCAGTCCCCGACAGCAGCCTCACCGGGGCCATCGAGGTCCGCGAGGTGGAGAACGTCCGGCAAGCCGTCGCCGCCGCCCTGGCCGACTGAGCCCCGCCGCCGGTCCCGGTGGGTCAGATCGCCTGCGGGAAGCGGAAGAGCCGGCCGGGATCATAGCTGCGCTTGACCGCCCGGAGCCGCTCGGCGTTCGTGCCGTGGTAGGCGGCCGCCCAGTCCTGGAGGGCGGGGTCGGGGAAGTTCGGATAGACGCGGCCGGACGCGTAGGGGTGTGCGAGCGCCCAGGACCGGTCGAGCCAGCGGTCGCCATTGTCGGCGACGTGCTCCAGCAGGAACCGCTCGCCGCGGTGGGCGAACGCGGTTCCGCCGGCCGGTTCGCGCCGGTACGCACCGCCCAGGGCGGTGAAGTTGAGCTCACGCCGGCTGGCCGCCCCCGACGTGAGCTCATCGATCATGGAGGTGACCCCCGCGACCGGCATTCGATGGGAAAAGAACTCCGACCGGCTGATCGTCCGCATCGGGCCGTACGGCTCCGGCCCGGCCAGCGATCGCTTCAGATCACGCCAGGCCAGGACCTGGTGGCGGATCCCGGGCCGGACGCCGACGCGGGCGGTCAGGGCCGCCACCAGCTCCAGGGCGGCCTGGGCCGGGCCCAGCGCGGCCCCGAAGACCACGACCCCCAGCGGCTGGCCTGGCTCGGCGACCAGGCTGAGGTTGGCGGTCACGTCGTCCGGGGCGGCGGGGGCCCAGTCCTGCCACCCGGCCACCACGTCCGCGACCGCCGCGGCGGGCCAGCGCAACTGGAAACGCGTGGCCCGCGGCTCCGCCACCGTGGCGAACTCCAGGGAGGTGACCACGCCGAACTGGCCCCCGCCGGCCCCGCGCAGGGCCCAGAACAGGTCCGGTTCCCGGTCGAGGTCGCAGTCGACGACCCGCCCGTCGGCCAGCACGACCCGGGCGCTCAGCAAGGCGTCGCAGGTCAGCCCGTGCCGCCGTCCCAGCAGGCCCAGCCCGCCGCCGAGGGTGAGCCCGGCGATCCCGACCGTGGGACCACAGCCGGCCGCCATGGCCCGGCCGGACCGATGCAGCCGGTCGTAGACCTCGGCCAGCCGGGCCCCAGCGCCGATCCTGGCTCGCCCGTCCGGGCCGACGGTGACCGCGTCCAGGCGGCTCAGGTCGAGGACCAGGCCCTCGGTGGACGATCGGCCCGCGAAGCAATGACCGCCGCCGCGCGGGACGATGTGCGTGCCGCTGTGCCGGGCGTAGGCCAGCGTGCGCGGCACGTCCCGAATGGAAGCACAGCGCACCACGGCCATCGGGCGCACGCCGTGGTACCGGGCCAGCGCGGGACGGCGCGCGGTGTCGTAGGCCGGCGAATCCGGGGTGATCAGCTCCCCGTCCAGAGCGTTCCGCAACCAATGCAGCTCAGGCACGCATCGACGCTAGGCCCAGGCGGGGTTTCCGGCTTGAACGGAACGCGCGTCCTCAGGCCGGGCGACCCGGGGGCGGGCGGCCAGGAACGGCTCGTATGACGCGGCGTGATCGTGCCCGTAGCCGCACCGGTCGATCGCGCCACCGAGCAGCTCCCGCGGGGTCAGGCCGGTCAGCCGCTGGCACTCGCGGCCCAGGTGCGCGTGGTCGGCGTACCCGACCTCGGCGGCCAGGTCGGCCACCCGGCTGTCGTGCGTGGCCGCCTGGGCCAGCGCCAGGTAGCCCTGGAAGCGCAGCGTGCGCTGCAGCGGCTTGGGCGCGATGCCGACCTCGGCCAGGAACCGGCGCCGCAGCTGACTCTCCGAGATGGCCAGGTCCTCGGTCAGCGGGCCGATTCCCGTCGGCCGCCACGGCATCAGCCGCCGCACCGCCGCCGCCACCAGTGGGTCCGGTGCCGGCGTATGCGCCAGGCGGCGTTCCAGGTCACGCTGCAGCAACTGCAGGGCCACGTCCGGCCCGGGCGCAGCGGCCAGCTGAGCGGACAGGTCCGACGCCGGGTCCCACACGTCGCCGAACGGCACGATCTGGTCGACCAGCTCGTCCGCGGGCAGGCCCAGCAGCGGCGATGCCGCTCCCGGCCAGAACCTGACCCCCACCATGGTCAGGCCGGGCGGCAGCAGCTCGGCCTTGGCCTGCGTGAGCGGGCCGACCAGCCGGGGCGTGGCGCCGATCGGGCACTTGAGCTCGACGCCCCCAGTGGGCAGGTTGCGCTGCAGCACCGGGGCCGAGCCGGTGCGCTGGACCCAGACCGTGCGGACCCGCGCGGCCAGGGCAGGCAGCGGGAGGCGCTCGTCGTAGGCGTGCGCTGGGTCCACGTCTTCACCATAGCCAGGTCGCGGCGGCCCAGCCTGCGCGTTTTGTTCAAGCCACCGGGGGCCCCGGGCTGGAGACTGCT
>DATDIH010000392.1:0-14587 GCA_036521155.1 Streptosporangiaceae bacterium | reverse complement strand
GGCCCGGTCCACGATCAGCGTGTTGGCGTTGGGGATGTCCAGGCCGGATTCGACGATCGTGGTGGCCACCAGCACGTCGAACTTGCCGTCCCAGAAGTCGACCATGATCGACTCGAGCTGGTGCTCGTTCATCTGGCCGTGAGCCACCGCCACCCGCGCCTCCGGCACCAGCTCGGAGACCCGCGCCGCCACCTTGCCGATCGAGGCGACCCGGTTGTGCACGAAGAACACCTGGCCGTCCCGGAGCATCTCGCGCCGCACGGCCGCAGCGATCTGCCGCTCGTCGTAGGGCCCGACGAAGGTCAGCACCGGGTGCCGCTCCTCCGGCGGGGTCAAGATGGTGGACATCTGCCGGATGCCCGCCACCCCCATCTCCAGCGTCCGCGGGATCGGAGTGGCCGACATGGACAGCACATCGACCTCGGTGCGCATCCGCTTCAGGTACTCCTTGTGCTCGACCCCGAAACGCTGTTCCTCGTCGATGATGATCAAACCCAGCCGCTTGAACCGCACCTCCGGCGACAGCAGCTTGTGGGTGCCGATGACCACGTCGATCTCGCCATCGGCGAGCTCGCGCAGGGTCTCCGTCGTCTCGGCAGCGCTCTGGAACCGGGACAGCGCCCGGACCTTGACCGGGAACGGCCCATACCGCTCGCTGAACGTGGAGGAGTGCTGCTGGACCAGCAGTGTGGTCGGCACCAGCACGGCGACCTGCAGGCCGTCCTGGACCGCCTTGAACGCCGCCCGGACCGCGATCTCGGTCTTGCCGTAGCCGACGTCGCCGCAGATCAGCCGGTCCATCGGGATCGACCGCTCCATGTCGCTCTTGACCTCGTCGATGGCGGCCAGCTGGTCGCCGGTCTCGACGTAGGGGAACGCGTCCTCCAGCTCGCGCTGCCACGGCGTGTCCGGCCCGAACGCGTGCCCGGGGGACGCGATCCGGGCCGAGTAGAGCCGGATCAGCTCGGCCGCGATCTGGCGGACCGCCTTGCGGGCCCGGCCCTTGGCCTTGGCCCAGTCCGCCCCGCCCAGCCGGTGCAGGCTCGGCGCCTCGCCGCCGGAGTACTTGGTGACCTCGTCCAGCTGGTCGGTCGGCACGTACAGCCGGTCCGGCGGCTGGCCGCGCTTGCTCGGGGCGTACTCGATGACCAGGTATTCGCGGGTGGCCCCGGCCGCGGTCCGGCTGGTCATCTCCACGAACCGGCCCACGCCGTGCTGCTCGTGCACCACGTAGTCGCCCGCGGTGAGCTGCAGCGGGTCCACACCGCCGCGGCGCCGGCTCGGCATCCGGCGCATGTCCTTGGTGCTGGTCCGGCTGCCCGGCTGCCCGGCCAGGTCGTTCTCGGTCAGCACGGCCAGCTTGACCGCCGGCCAGGTGAACCCGTGCTCCAGCACCCCGGTGGCGACGTAGGGCACGGACGGCTCGGGCGGGTCGGCCAGCTCGGCCATCCGGGCCCCCAGCCCTTCACCCCGGAGCACCTCGGTGAGCCGCTGCGCCGGCCCGTGACCTTCGGTAATAAGAACAACGCGCCAGCCGTCGGCCAGCCAGCCACGCATGTCGGCGATCATGCCGTCGGTGGCACCGCGGTAGCTCGCGGCCGCGGTGGCCGCCATCGTGAACGCCGGGCGGCCCTCCGCGCCGATCGGCTCTTCCTCGTCCACTCCGGCGCCGAACGGCTCGATCGTCCACCACGGCAGCGACCGGGCCCGGGCTGCCTCCCGGATCTTGGCGATGGGCTGGAACGCGGCCGCGCCCAGGTCGATCGGGGCCTCCCCGCCGGCCGCGGCGTTGACCCAGGACGCGTCCAGGAACTCGCGGCTGGTGCTGACCAGTTCCTCGGCCCGGGTGCGGATGCGCTCGGGGTCGCAGGCGATCACCAGGCCGCCCGCCGGAACGTAGTCGGTCAGCAGGTCCATCCGCTCGGCCAGCACGGGCGCGAACGCTTCCATGCCCTCGACCGCGATGCCGTCGGCCAGCTTGCCCAGCACCTCGGACAGGCCGGGGAACTCGGCCGCCAGTTGCTTGGCCCGGTCCCGGACCGCCGCGGTGAGCAGCAGTTCCCGGCACGGCGGGGCCCACAGGCCGGCCGGGGCCTCGCCCAGGCTGCGCTGGTCGGCGACCTTGAAGTAGCGGATCTCCTCGACCGTGTCGCCGAAGAACTCGATCCGCACCGGGTGCTCGTCGGTGGGCGAGAAAACGTCGATGATGCCGCCGCGGACGGCCACGTCGCCGCGCCGGCCGACCAGGTCCTCGCGGGCGTAGCCGATCTCCACCAGCCGGGTCAGCAGCTCATCGGGGTCGCAGGTGTCCCCGGCCCGCAGCCGGACCGGCTCCAGGTCGCCCAGGCCCCCGACGATCGGCTGCAGCAGGCAGCGGACCGGCGCCACCACCACCGACAGCGGCCCGGCGGCCTCGTCGTCCGGATCCGGGTGCGCCAGCCGCCGCAGCACGGCCAGCCGCTGCCCCACGGTGTCCGAGCGCGGGGACAGGCGCTCGTGCGGAAGCGTCTCCCAGCCCGGGAAGCAGACCACGCGGTTCCCGGGCAGGAACGAGCCGAGCGCCGCGGTCAGGTCCTCGGCCTCCCGCGCGGTGGCCGTGACGGCCAGCACGAACTGCCCGAGCTCGGCGGCGATGGCCGCGGTGAGCACCGGCCGCAGCGAGGACGGCGCGACCAGGTCCACGCCCGGCAGGACGCGCGGCGCGTCGCCCCCGGCACCGGCGGCGCGGGTCTCAGCCCGGCCTATGTCGAGGGCACGGCTCAGCCGCGGGTCGTCGGCGACGGTGCTGAGAATTCCGGCAAGGCTCATGGTGTCCCTGGTGAGGCGGACGGTTGGTGGCGGCCCGGAGCCGTGACGGCACGGTGGGTGTCCGGAGACGGCGGCGGGGAGGTCCGGGCGGTGTCCCGGGCATGCGTGAAACTCCCGCACTCGGGAGAGGCAGGGGGTCATGCTGTATCACGACTGTTCCATTTTACGTCCCGGCCGGGTCAGCTCGTCCGCCGCCTTGGCAGGTTGGGCCGGTCGCCGCGCGCGCCTCACATACTCACAGTGACTACTCGACTACGATTTCCCCATGTCGTCAGCTGAGGACCTGGCCAGGGCGGGTGGCGCGGCCGGGAACGCCCAGGAGGCCGTGCAGCGGGCCCGGCACGCGGCCAGCACCGCCCGGCAGGCGGCGGCCAGCCGGGCCCGGCGCACCCAGGGCGAGCGGGAACTGTTCGCCCAGCCGGTCCAGGACTACCTGTACCAGGCGCTGGGCCGGCCGCTGAACGTGCTGCGGGCCGGAACCCGGACCCCCATCGGGGAACTCGGCCTGGGCCGGCTGCGGGACAGCGGCTACCAGATGATCTTGACCACGGTGGACCAGGACACCCCGCTGACCCGGGCCGTCATCGCCGCTCCGGCCGCCAGCGCCGCTGCATTGGCGGTGCCCGGGCCGGTGCTGCTGGGCGACCTGCGGTCGGTTTCGCTGCCACCCCGGTCGTTCGACATCGTTTACTGCGCCTTCCTGCTCGAGCACATCCAGAACGCCGCGCTGGTCCTGGATCGTTTCGTGGCCGCGCTGCGGCCCGGCGGTCTGCTCCTGCTGCGGGTCCGGGACCGCGACTGCGCGGCGGCGGCGCTGGACCGGAAGGCCCCCGAACCGCTGCGCCGGGCGCTCTGGGCCCGGCTGCACCCGGGCGAGCCCGGGCCGTTCCCGGCCGTCTACGAGCCGCTGGCCTCAGCGCGCGGCCTGCAGGCCTACGCGGCGGCCCACGGCCTGGTCATCGCCAGGCGGGACGCGGGACGCTCGGTGCCGGCCGCCCCGGCGCGGCTGTCCGCGGCCGTCCGGGCCGCCCGCAAGCTGGTGGCCGGGCTGACCCGGGACCGGTGCACCGACGCGCATGACGAGCTGCTGTACGTGATCCGTAAGCCGGAGGACCGGTTCGCCCGCCTGGTCTGAGACCTTGCTACGGCTGCGGGCATGACCCGGCGCTCCGTAAGGTGGTACGGCGAAGGTGTGTGGGGGGGTGGCCCACCGCATGCGGACCTGGCGGGAGTGAGGCAGACGTGGGCGCGGAAGTGGCGGCGGGACTTCCCAGTGAACTGGCGGACTGGCCCGCCTGGACCCCCGGTGAAGCACAGCTGGCCGACCTTGAGCTGCTGACCATCGGGGCCTTCGAGCCGCTCCGCGGCTTCATGACCTCGGCCGATCTGGCCGCGGTGGCCGAACGGGGCACGCTCGCCGACGGGACGCCGTGGCCGATCCCGGTCACGCTGGAGGTTCCGGAGGACGTGGTGCCCCCGGGCGCGAGCCACCTGGTCCTGCAGGATCAGGAAGGCACCCCGCTGGCGGTCCTGGAGATCACCGAGCAGCTGCCGATCCGCGGGTTCAGCTACGGCGAGCAGGCCCTGTCGGGCTGGCGGCTGGCCGGCCCGGTGACCGCGCTGCGCGAGCCCGAGCACGGGCCGTTCCGGCGGCTGCGGCGCCGCCCGGCCGAGGTGCGGGCGGAACTGGCCCAGCTGGGCGACGACACCCCGATCCTGGCCGCGGCCACCCGGGGCGCCCTGCACCGCAGGCAGATCGGGCAGCTGCGGCACCTGGCCGACCAGATGCGGGCCCGGCTGCTGCTGCTGCCGCTGGTGGCGGGGCCGGCCGACGTGGTGGTCCGGCCGGACGCGCTGGTCCGGTCGGTCCTGGCCGCCACCCAGCACCTGCCGGCCGGCACGATGGTGGTACCGGTGCCGCTGGCTCCGCGGGAGGGCGGCCTCAGCGCCGAACTGCGGGCCCGGGCCCTGGTCGCCGCCGCCTACGGCGCGACCCACTTGCTGATCGACCCGGCCGACGCACCGGACATCATGCTCAGCGGCCGCACCGGCAACGGCCGGAACGGGCCGCTCCAGCTGCCCGGCCTGCCCATCCCGGTCATCTCGGCCGGCGACTGGGCCTACGACCCGCGTTCGGAGGTGTGGCGGCCGCTGTCGCTGATCGAGCCGGGCGCCGAGCGCACCGAGCTGACCCACGACGAGCTGACCGACCTGCTCGACCGGGGCGAGCCCCTGCCGGCCTGGTACACCCCGGAAGCCGTGGCCCGCGAGCTCCAGCTGGCCCGGCCGCCGCGCGAGCGGCGGGGGCTGGTCATCTTCTTCACCGGGCTGTCCGGCTCGGGCAAGTCGACCGTGGCCCGGGACCTGCGGGACGCGCTGACCGAACGCGGTGACCGCACGGTGTCCCTGCTCGACGGGGACCGGGTCCGGCGGCTGCTGTCGGCCGGGCTGACGTTCTCCCGCGCCGACCGGGACCTGAACATCGTCCGCATCGGCTACGTGGCGGCCGAGGTGGCCCGGCACGGCGGGATCGCCATCTGCGCCCCGATCGCGCCCTACGCCTCGGCCCGGGAGCAGGTCCGCGAGATGGCCGACGCGGCCGGGGACTTCCTGCTCATCCACGTTTCCACCCCGCTGGAGGTCTGCGAGGCGCGGGACCGTAAGGGCCTGTACGCCAAGGCCCGGGCCGGGATCATCAGCAACTTCACCGGGATCTCCGACCCCTACGAGGAGCCGCGGGACGCCGACCTGGTGCTGGACACGTCGGCCATGAGCCGGACCGATGCCACCGAAGCCGTGATGGAGCTGCTGGTCAAGGGCGGCTGGCTGGCCAGTCCCTCGCGCTAACGCTGGTCCGGGGCGCTCGCGGGGGTGGCCGGCGCGGCCTGCTCGTCGTCGTCGGCGTCCTCGGCGTCCTCGGCCCGGGTGCCCTCGGCCAGCCGGGTGCGGAAGCTGTCGGCCCGGCGAGTCCGGCCGCTCAGGCGGCCGCGGAGAGAACCGGCCATGGCGTCCCGCTGGCGGGACAGCACCACGTAGCTGAGCAGCCCGCTGATCAGCAGGGCCAGCGCGATCAGCAGGATGCCGCGGGCGCCGGCCAGATCGAGCAGCAGCAGCACGACCACGAACAGGATCAGCCGGGACAGGGTGTAAGTCAGGGCGGTACGCATGACACTGCCAGGTTAGTGCCTGGCTGGTTCCGGTGTGTCCGGACCCTGCTCATCATTGGGCCCATCGGCGATGACCCGGGCCAGCAGGGCCGGGTCCACGTTGCCGCCGGACAGCACGGCCACCGGCCGTTGCGCGGCGGGCAGTTCGGCCCGGGCGAACAGCCAGGCGGCCACGGCGGCGGCACCGCCGGGCTCGGCCACCAGCCGCGCCTCGGTGGCCAGCCGCCCCATGGTGGCCAGGATCTGCGGGTCGGTCACGGTCACCACCCCCGCCACGTACTCCTGCATCAGCGCAAACGGCAGCTCACCGACCTGCTCGACCCGCAGCGCGTCGGCCACGGTCTGCTGCACCGAGCGGGCGGGCCAGGCCACCCGCTCCCCCTTGGCCAGCGAGTCCCTGGCATCGGCGGCCAGTTCGGGCTCGACGCCGATCACGGTGACGTCGGGGTTGACCGACCGGGCCGCGATGGCGATGCCGGAGATCAGCCCGCCGCCGCTGACCGGGACCAGGATCAGGTCGGTGTCCGGCTGGCTGGCCATGATCTCCAGGCCGATGGTGCCCTGGCCCGCGATCACGTCCGGGTGGTCGAACGGCGGGATCAGCGTGTAGCCGCGCTGGTCGACCACGTCCTGAGCGCCCTGCAGGCGGGCGGCCATGGTCGGGGCCACCGTGACCAGTTCGCCGCCGCAGGCCCGGATCGCGTCGGTCTTGACCGGGGGTGCGGTTTCGGGCACCACGATCACGGCCGGCAGGCCGAGCAGCCGGGCCGCGTAGGCCACCGCGAGCCCATGGTTGCCGCTGGAGTGGGCCACCACCCCGCGTGACCGGTCGGCCGCCGGGCGCGCGCTGATCGCGTTGTAGGCCCCGCGCAGCTTGAACGAACCCACCGGCTGCAGGCATTCGGGCTTGATCAACAACTTTCCGGGCCCGGATGCGGACAACCCGGGAAAGGGCACAAGCGTCGTACCAACGGCGACACCGTGCAGGCGCGCCGCGGCTTCCCTGATATCAGCATCGGATACGACTTGGCGCATGTCGCCACAGTAAGGCCTCGGACACGCAGAATAATCAGCTCGCTCTAATTTTCCGAAATCTAGGCAGAAAGCACTCGTTAGTCGCCAAACTTAGGTCAGGCTCGGATCCAAGAGCCTGCGGGACATTACTGGGAGGGGACTAAGTTGGACGGCAATGGCAATGAGCGGCTTCTAACGCCTGGAGAGGTGGCGGCTCTCTTCCGAGTCGACCCCAAGACCGTGACGCGATGGGCGGCATCTGGCCGCATCACGAGTATCCGGACGCCTGGGGGGCACCGGCGTTTCCGTGAGTCTGAGGTTCGTGCCCTGCTTCGTGGTGAGGGAGAGCCGTCGGCCGACGGCCAGTCAGTAGGTCTGTGACGCCCGCGCGGCCGGCTTCGTGACTGTCCCGCGTCAGGTGGCCGGCCGCAGGGCTCTCATCCGGTGTTGCTCACCGATCCCGTCCGCGGCGATAGCTCGCGGCGGTAGCTGAAGCACCCGTGACCAGCCTCCGCGTAGGGCGTGCAGAGCCCTACGCGGGGTCTGAGTCAGCTTCCGGGTCGGACCAGCGATACTCGGAGCTCTGCCGGGCGAACTCGGCGAACTGCCGCTGCAGGGCCTCGTCGCCGTCGCGCCACTGGGCCCGGCGCCGCGCTACCTCGTCCTCGGTGACGGCCTGCTCGGCCAGCCGGTCGTAGTCCGCGTCCTGGGGCCCGATCTCCACGTAGGCGTTGCCGATGACACGCCCTTCGTTCCCGATGGCGCTCTCCGGAACCCGCAGGTTCCCGTTCGGTAGCCGTATGACGAACATCTCCCGCTCACCTACATGCCGTAACGACGGTTGAAGTAGAGCATCACGTTTAGCGCGGTCCGCGTATCGCCGCCGAGCATGTCCACCAGCGCCGGCCGCTGCCGCGACGCGATCGCCGCGAACGCATCCGCGAAAAACTCCTTGCGCCCCAGGCCACCGCGCTGCTTGTGGAAGTCACTGGCCAGGTGCGGCTGGCACTGATCGTAAAGCATCCGGAACTCAGCCGAGTCGGACTGCCACTGACCGGGCGGCGCGTCGATGTCGTCGAGCGCGTGCCCGACCTCATGGCACATCACGTCCGGGGTGGGTGACGGGCGGGTGCCGACCACGATCTTCCGCTCGCCGTAGGCGCCCGCGCACGCATCCCAGGTGGCCCGGCCGGACGGCAGCGGCACCCCCGACAGCGCGGTCATGTCGTCCAGCTGGGGGACGCCACCCGGGCCGACGAAGATGCCGTCCAGGCCCGCCACCAGCTTGTCCTTGATCAGCTGGGGCAGCTCGGCCAGCCGGTCGACGGCCAGCACGGCCTGGTCCGGCACGTAGGTGGCGGTGTCCCACTGCCGCCACAGCACGGCTTCCAGCGTCCCGGTGTTCCGGCGCCCGTCCCGGAGATCGGCCTGATTGGCCTGGGACGGCGCGTGCGCGTGGGCGAACGGCAACCGGGCCTGGACGCTGGCGGGCGGCCGCTGAGCAGGCAGGTAACCGGCCTCCAGCGACCGCTGGTCCGGACCGGGGCGGGCCTGACCGCGCGGGACGGGCCGTCCGGCCACGGCCTTGGCCTTTGCCGTGGCCGGAGCCGCGGCTGTGGCCGGCGGGGCGATCGGGGCGGTGCCGTACGGCTTGGGCTCCGGGCGGACCCGGGCCCGGGCGCCGCCCACGGACACCGCGCCGGCGTGTCCCGCGCCAGCCGCGGGCCTGGCCTGGGGCTGGCGGGCGGGCGGTGGCACCGGGGGCCGGGCCGGGGTGGCCGGATAGGCCGGCGGGCCAGGGTGGGCAGCGGGCGGGCCGGCGTGGTCGAGCCAGGGCGGTCCGGGTTCGCGGGGGCCGGGCTCGCGGGGGCCGGGCGGGAAGTTGTCGGGAGGGTGAACGTCGGCGCCACCCCGCCGGTGCCGGCCCGTCGTCTCCGGGCCCGCGGTCACGACCTGGCCGCGGGTCTCCCCCTGACGACCGGGCGGGCGGACCTCCCAGGGCCGGTCGTGACGCACTGCCTCCCCGGCCCGGTCGCGCCGACGCCGGAAGCGGCCCCTACGCGGATGGGCGAGTCGGCGGACGCGCTCGAAGAGCCGTAGCCGCATGTCTCGCCCTCCCTGTTTGCACCCGGGCGCCAGCGTACGACGAAACCCTGCACAAGTCACTTCCCCGTGACCTACGGTGACGCATGGGGCATCGATATGCATACATCACTTGATGAATCCGGATACGGCAATTCCCAGCTCGCGGTTAGGCTTCGAGCATGTGGCTGCTTGGCGCCCTCTTTGCCCTCTTTATTTCGGGGTTCTGGGTCTATTGCCTTGTGGATGTGGCGCTCACGCCCAGCGGTGAATTCCGGCGGCTGCCCAAATCGGCCTGGATCGCCTTTGTGGTCGTGACTTTCGTCA
This sequence comes from Streptosporangiaceae bacterium, assembly GCA_036521155.1. Classification (GTDB taxonomy): domain Bacteria; phylum Actinomycetota; class Actinomycetes; order Streptosporangiales; family Streptosporangiaceae; genus Bog-532. Next base: position 5,189 of record DATDIH010000392.1, on the reverse strand, counting down.
TTGGCGCGGTGGTCTGGCTCGCGGTCCGCCGCCCGGCCCGGCCGACCGCGGCACCCGGCCCGCCCGGGCCGAGCGGCACCGGAAACCTGGACGGGGGTCACCCGGGAAATGAGCGGCCGCGCCCCGCCGACGAGGCGGGCGCGCGCACCGCTGCCCGGCCCTCGCCTGGTCCGGAGGGAGGGATACCGCCCCGCGGCCCGGACGACGACCCCGGGTTCCTGCGCTCCCTGGACCAGGCCGTTCACGGCGACGGCCCGGCCGTGGCCTGACTCGGGCCGGGTCGCGGCGGCGATCAGCTCAGGCCGGCGTAGGAGTGCAGGCCGGTAACGTCGGTCTGCACCACGAGCACGTTGAACAGCAGGCAGGCAAACCCGATGATCTGGATCCAGGCCGCCCGCTTGCCCCGCCACCCGGCGGTGGCCCGGGCGTGCAGGAAGCAGGCGTACACCACCCAGGTGATGAACGCCCAGGTCTCCACCGGGTCCCAGCCCCAGTACCGGCCCCAGGCCTGGTCGGCCCAGATCGCACCGCAGATGATGCCGAACGTCCAGATCGGGAAGCCGAACACCACCGTGCGGTAGCACAGCCGGTCCAGGGCCTCCGGCCCCGGCAGCCGGCGGAAGACGCCATGGTCCGCGGGCTCCCGGCCGGCGGCCACCAGCCGGCCGTGGCGTTCGGCGAACAGGTAGACCACACCGAGCACGGCGGCCACGAAGAAGATCCCGGTCGACAGCGTCATCGCGGCCACGTGAATGGCCAGCCAGTACGACTTCAGCGCGGGCACCAGCGGGCCGGCCGGGGTGTAGATGACGGTCTGGGCCAGGCCGAGGGCCACGACCACGGCGGCCATCACGAACAGTCCCAGGTGCCAGGCCCGGTACTTGAGCATGACCGCGATGAAGAACAGCACCGTGACGCAGGTCAGCGCGGTGACGAACTCGTACATGTCGCCCCACGGCACCCGGTCCACCGCGATACCGCGAGTGATCACGCCGGTCAGGTGCAGGGCCGCCCCCAGGAAGGTGAGGCCGATGGCCGCGCGGATCAGCGGTCCCCGCGCCTGCCGTCCCTTCTCCAGGCCGCCCGGGCTGATCCCGTCGGACCCGCCGCTGACCGGCGTCTCCTCGGCTTCGGCCTCAGCCGGGCTGTCGCCGGCCTCACTCGTCCCCGCCGCCGCCGGCTCATCCGCGCTCCGGGCCCCGACTCCGGCCAGCTCAGACACGGGCCGGGCCACCGGCTTGGCGGCGGCTCGGGCCCGGCGCCCGTAGGCGAAGTCACCGGCGTAGGCGAGCAGCGCGAGTGAGTAGACGACCACCGCCACCATCAGCAGGTGGTCGCTCACCGCGGACAAGCCGGTGTTCACGGACATCGTTACTCCGTCTCTTTACTGCTCGCCGTGAGTTGCTCTTTACTGCTCGCCGTGAGTTGCTCACGGAGGTCGCGGGACAGCTCGGCGAATTCGCCCTCGAAGCCGCCGCCCACGTCGGAACGGGCCAGGCCGGCCACCTCCACGGTGGTGCGGCCCGATTCATCACCGTACGCCCGCACAAAGATCCGGCGCCGCCGGACCAGGAACGACAGCACCAGCCCGGCCAGCGCCACCACCCCGGAGATCAGCGCGGGCACCTGGCCCGGGTCGTGGGTCACCTGGATGCTGATCCACTGCTTGTAGCCGACGAAGGTGAGCCTGCCCTCTCCGTTGGGCAGCTTCATGGTCTGGCCGGGGGTCAGTACCTCCTGGGCCGTGCCCACCCGCTGCATGCCGGTGGTGTTCAGCTGGTACACAGACTGCGAAACGCCTGAGTTCTCTCCGAGGTTCCCCCGGTAGGCGATCATGCTGACGGCCGGCTCGAGCGCGGCCGGGAAGGCCGACTCCAGCTGGCCGCTCAGGTCCACCGCGGTCGGCAGGAACACACCAGCGAACCCCAGCTGATCGGGCTTGGCGTCCGGCGCCTTGACCACGCCCTCGGACAGGTAGGTCGCCTGGTCCGCGGGCAGGAACGGGGTGGCCTGGTCGTAGACGACCTTGCCCCGGCCGTCGGTGACCTTGAACTCTGGCGCGTACCCGTGGCCGATCAGGTACACCTTGGTCGCGTCCACGTTCAGCGGGTGGTTGACCTGGAGGCTGTAGTGCCGGGTGGCCCCGCCGGGCTGGGCGGTGTAGCTGATGCGGGCGTCGAACACCGATGGCTGGCCCCGGTCCGGCCCCGACATGACATAGCTGGCGTCGAACTTGTCCAGGGTGAGACTGAACGGGGCCAGGTCGCCCGCGGTGACGAAGTGCCCGGGGTGGAACGCGTCCAGGTCCGTGACGGTGTCGGCGAAGCTGCTGCCCTCCACCATCAGCCGGTCGGCCTTGTACCCGAACAGGCCGCCGAGGCTGATCGAAACCAGCACGCCCATCAGCGCCACGTGGAACAGCAGGTTGCCGACCTCGCGCCGGTAGCCCTTCTCGGCCGACAGCCAGCCGTCGCCCCGGTTCAGCCGGAAGTGCCGGCCGGCCAGGAACGTGGCCGCGGCCGCTGACGCCTCGCCGGCGCTCAGCGTGGTCGGGTAGCTCTCCGAGTTCGGCAGCCGGGTCAGGTTGCGGGGCGCCCGCGGGGGCAGCGCCCGGGCCGAGCGGGCCAGCCGGTAGGCACGGGGCAGCACGCAGCCGGCCAGCGAGATGAACAGCAGCAGGTAGATCGCGGCGAACCAGGGCGCCGCGAACACGTTGAACAGGCCGAAGTCGTTGAGGATCGGGGCCAGCGTCTTGTGCGCGTTGTAGTACTGCTGCACCGCGGCCGGGTCGATGCCCTGCTGGGGCAGCAGGGAGCCGGGCACGCTGCCCAGGGCCAGCAGGAACAGCAGAACCAGCGCCACCCGCATCGAGGTGAGCTGCCGCCAGGCCCAGCGGGCCCAGGCCACCGCGCCGAAGTGACCGGCCACCGCGGCCGGGCGCTCGACCGGCGCGTCGGCCGCGTCCCGCTCGCCGAGGACCGCGTCCAGGGCCGGGCCGTCCTCGGTCCCGGCCGGGCCAGCCCCGGTCCCCGCCGGGTCAGCCTCGGTTCCGGCCGGGTCGGCCTGGGGCGTGTGGACGTCGGTCATCGGATCAGGTTCCCGCTGTGACTTTGGAGAGAATGCTGTCGAGGCTGCCGTAGCTGGCGGTACCGATGACCCGCCCGGCGATGTGGTCGCGCTGGTCGATCACCAGCGTGCTCGGAATCGCGGCGGGTGACACGGTGCCGCGGAAGTCGAGCGCGATCTGATCGCTGGGATCGTTGAGGCTCGGATAGCTGATGCTGAAATTCTGCACGAAGGCCTGAGCGGCCGACGCCTGGTCGCGGATATCGATGCCGACGAACCGGACGCCCTTGCTCTGGTACTTCTCGGACAGCACGGCCAGCGTCGGGGCCTCCTTGCGGCACGGCGAACACCAGGAGCCCCAGAAGTTCAGCACGACCACGTGGCCGCGGTACGAACTGAGGCTGAGCTTGCTGCCGGACAGCGTGGTGCCGGACACCGCGGGCGCGGCCGTCCGGTGACCCGGCTGGTAGTACGTGGCGGTGCCGTCGCCGGCCACGAAGTCGCTGCCGTTGCTGGCCGGGGTGTTGTCGGCGATCTGCCCTCCGCAGGCGGCCGCGCCGAGCACGGCGGTCAGCGCGATCGTGGTGAGACCAACGACGCGGCGAAGGGGGGACAGCGAGGGGAACAGCGGTGAATTCTCCCGGTTCCGGAAACTCCTACAATTTGTAGTACCGCCACCTATTGTGCAGTACCACCGTGACTGGTCAGGCGGCGGGCCGGCTCGGAGTATTTCACGTCGGTGATGGTGTCACCGGTGAACGTAAAGCTGGTCACGCTGGCCAGCGCGCATTCGCGGTTGCTGGGGTGATGCCACAGGCGCTTGCCTTCCACGCTCCGGCGGGTCACCCAGATCGGCAGTTGGTGGCTGACGCAGACGGCCTCGTGCCCGCGGGCGGCGTCCCGCGCGTCCCCCATGGCGGCCAGCATCCGCGCCGCGATCAGCCGGTACTGCTCCCCCCAGGACGGCCTGAACGGGTTCCGCAGATACCACCAGTGCTCGAGGCGCTTGAGCGAGCCGTCGCCGACGCCGAAAACCAGCCCCTCGAAATGATTCCAGGGCTCGATCAGGCGATCGTCCACGATCGGATCCAGGCGGAACCGCTCGGACAGCGGCTCGGCGGTCTCCCGGGCCCGCTCCAGCGGGGACGTGAAGATGGCCACCACGTCCCGCTCGGCCAGATAGTCGGCTGCGGCCTTGGCCATCATCCGGCCGTCCTCGGACAGACCGAAGCCGGGGATCCGCCCGTAGATCACGCCCTTCGGGTTCTCCACCTCACCGTGCCGGAGCAGGTGCACAACGGTGGTGTCAGCGGCCGGTGGCTGGGGCCCCGCCCCAGCCGCGGCCGCACCGGCGGGCTTCGGCGACTCGTCACTCATGGCGCGGCCAGCTTACCGGCCCGCGCTGACGGCGCGGAGGCGGCGATGGCGCCGAGCCGCAACGCGGCCAGGATCTGCTGTGCCACCCGGTCCGGCTCGGTGCGGATCGCGAACGCGGGGAAGCGGAGCACCCGGTACCCGCTGACCGTGAACTCGTTGTCGCGCCGCATGTCCGCCCACCAGACAGCGGCTTCGGTGTGCCAGAACCCGTCGACCTCCACGATCAGCCGGGCCGATTCCCATACCGTGTCCAGCCAGCGCCGTCTTCCGTGCCGGTCCCGGCGGCTGACCTGCCGATCCGGCTCGGGAATCCGGTACCGCCGGATTAGCGCAGTAAGGTCCAGCTCCGACAGGGCCTCGGCGCCGCCCGCGACGTCGAGCAGGGTGCTCGTGATCAGCTGGCGACGCTTCACGTGTCCTCGCCGGGCTGTCACCGCCATGAGGTGAGCAGGACGCACGAGACGCTGCTGGACCCCAGCCGCCAGCACGGCGCGGGCGCGGTCGTCAGTGGCGGCCCATACCGCCGCGTCAACCAGCGAGCGGGCCATACGCGTGCGCGGTGGACGCCGGGCTGGATGCACGTCCCGTCCATCCAGCCGACGTGACCGGTGCAGGACGACTGGCAACAAGGCACGTCCGCTCCGGACGTGACGCGAGGCAGGAATCAGGAGATGTACGGCCGGATCGTTGAAGCCACGCAGGCCATCCAGGCGTGCGGCCGTCAATCCAGCCAGTAATGCTCCCGG
>DATDIH010000391.1:0-10661 GCA_036521155.1 Streptosporangiaceae bacterium | reverse complement strand
CTGGGCCCGGGTGGCCTGCCGGTGGGGGCCGCTTCCCGCCCGCGCAGCCGTGGGCGACCGGACGGCCGTCGTCATCGAGGAGGGTCAGGCACCACTGGGTGTCGGGGTGGCCGGCGAGTGCGTCTGCCAGGTCCCGGGAGTCGGCGGCGTCCAGGGGGCCGAACCCCGGGACGTCCCCGGGCGACTGCGACCAGCCCAGCCACGTAGACATCGGCAGGGTGAGGTTCACCGACCCGGTCAGCGCCGGCCACCTCGTCTCCGGCCGGCCCGCCGGGCCGTTAGCGCCGGATCCAGTGCCGCCTTGCTGGCCGCCGCCTTGCTGGCCGGGACTCTGCCACCCTTCGCCAGGCTGGCTGGTGCCCTGCCGGGCGGCATTCGGCTGGCCGGTGCTCTGCTGCCCCTCGGAGGGCTGGCCATTGTTCTGGTCACGGCCGACGGCGGGCAGCAGAGACTCGGCGCGCAGGCCGCACAGCAACCCCAGATAAGCCCGGGCCCGCAACTGGCTCAGTGTGCCCTCGGCCCCCTGGGTTCTGAGGAACTCGGCGGCGGCGGTCACGTGCTTGTCGGCGGCCAGGGCCAGACCAGGGGGCAGGTCACGGCCGCTGAGAGCGCAGGTTCCGGCGTCCTCGCGCCACATCTCCACCCGGGCGTGCTTCTCGGCTGCCTCCTTGCGCCGCAGCGCGGCGGCCGGATCCAGGAAGATCACGAGCTGCCGCAATTGCGCCCGCAACTGGCCCGTCGTACTGGCGGCCGCGGCCCGGATAATCACAGTGGCCACGGCTGCCGCGGCCCTGTCGTCCAGCGCGCTGGTCTCGGCGACGATCACCGCCGCCTTCGCCTGGTCGATACGGCCCGCGGCCAGCGCCTTCTGGACACTGGGCAGCCGGACCAGGCCTAGCGCCAGGTCGTGCAGCCTGGCGGCGGCGCAGGGGGTCAGGGTTAACGCCGCAGCTACCTCCGCGTCGACGTGCTCCCCAGGGTCTAGTCCGTCGCGGCGGTCCGGGTGGGCCCGCCGGCGCCCGGCGAGATCAGCGACCACGGCCAGTTCCAGGGCGGCGGCCCGTGAGGCCAGCCGCCGGGCCGCACGCAGCAACCCGATCAGCTCATCGTCACTTAGCCCGTCCAGCCCGGCTTGCCAGGCCTCGTCGGCCAGAGTCGCCAGCCGCGGCCCGGGCGGGAGCGAGTCGCCCTGCGCACCGGACGCGAAACCCGCCTGGCGGGCGGCACCGCCCTCACGTGAGTAGTCGCCCTCACGGGAGTGGTCGTGGGATTCAGGATTATCGGGCAGTGTGACCTCCTCCCCTCCTGTGCCATCTGGTGCTGTGCCATCCGGTGCTGTGCCATCCGGCCGTTCCGTACATTTCGACAGTACAAGCGACCGCCGACAAAAAGTGGGCCTGAATGTCGAACACATATACGAGCTTCTCAAGATCTTTTCGTGGTGATCTTCGGAACTAGGCGAAACGCGGGATCCTGTACAACCTGGCCGCCGACGGGTGGCGGCGGCAGGGCTGGGTGATGGCAACGCTGCCGGTCAGGCGGCAACGGCTGCCGGTCAGGGACGTATGACGGCTGCGGGTCCCGGGCGGTGGCGAGCGGCGCCCGGTGCATCTCCCTCGAGTCGGCGGCGGTGACGTGGATGCGGCCGCGCCGGTTGCGGAGCAGAGATAAGCGCGTAGCGCATCTCAACTATCGAGACGCTCGTAAGAAAAGACTCACCGGATGGTCCGGGCCGCCGGCGGCCATGGTTGCAGGCAGCCGGCGCCGACTGTGGCTGAACTGTCACGTCCCGGCAAAGCGCGCTGGTCATGTGCGGGGGGCTAGGGGGACTGGGGTCGGCCGGGGAACCGGCTACGAGCGGAGCGGCCAGAGCCCGTTGAACGGCCCAGGGACCCCCATTCCGGGAAGCGGCAGGCCCGCGATCTGCGGCGAAGTGCCGCGAGCGGACATGCTGCACCGGGTCGCGCGCATAAGCTCGGTCGGGTCGGGAAGTACGTCCGCAGCCCCCCTGCCGTGAATTCCGCGCTGGCTGAGCGGGGGACTCACAAGGCAAGGGGGACGGTTAATGAGCGGGAGGCGCGGACTCAATCTGAGCGCCGCCCAAGTCATCGCCAGCGTCCTGGCCACCCTGAGCGCCGCGTTCGCCGCCTCCTTCCTGGGGGTGGCTGGCACCCTCCTCGGTGCGGCCCTGGGCAGCGTGGTTAGCACCATGGGCACTGAGATCTACAAGCACTACCTCCAGCGTTCCGAGGAACGTCTCAAGTCCGCGGGGCAGGTGCTGTACCAGTCAGCCGCCCGGACCAAGACCGGCGACACCGGGGCCCAGGCGGGAGCGGCTTCCAGCGGCCAGCACGCCGCCCACCAGGGTTCGGCGGGTCAGCAAAGTGCGGCCCGGCACCTGGGGGATCGCAATGTGGCCGGCCAGGACCCGGCGAACCAGGAAACGGCCGTCTGGGACCGTCGGCAGTACGGCACCCCGCGGGATCCCCACGACACTCAGATGATCCCGGGCTTCGGTACTGAGTGGGCCGGCGCGACGAACGGCGGGGCCACCAACGGCGGCTCACCGAACGGCGGGTCGTCAAACGGCTGGGACGGCTCCGGTAACAGCGCCGGCCAGCACGCTCACGGGAGTATCACCCCGGAAGGGGCGGACGGCGACGCAGGTGGCCACGGGAGCGTGTGGTCCGCGATCACCAGCTTCTTCAGCGGCCTGACCCGTCGCCAGTGGCTGACCTACGGCGGCATCGCCGCGGGGATCTTCATCATCGTCATCGCGGGCATCGTCGTGGTCCAGCTCGCAGTGGGCAGGCCGCCGCTGAGCAGCCCGGCCAGCGGCCACACCTCCCGGCAGCAGCCGGTCACGCATCCGTCCAGCACGCCGCCGGCCACGCCGACCGGGTCTACGTCGGCCAGCCCGACGTCCTCGGCGTCACCGACCTCGGGGACGCCGACACCGACCTCGGGGACGCCGACCCCGGGTTCCTCCGGTACGTCGTCCTCACCCTCGACCGTGCCGTCGCCCACGCCGAGCACGGGCAGCAGCGGCGCGGGCAGGACCCCCACACCATGACCGCCACGTCCCCGGGCACCAGACCGCCGTTCACGGACGGCCAGGACCCAGAACACGCCGGGACGTGGACCACGAAGCGGCCGGCCACGGCCAAGAGCTGAGGCTCGGTTAAGCAGCGTGAAATCCTGGCGTCATGACGAAGCGAATCTGCGTAACCGGCGCCAGCGGGCGCGCGGGACGGGTCACCGTGCGGGAACTGCTGGCCCACGGGTACCAGGTGGTGGCCACCGACCGGGTCATGGCCGCCGAGGACCTGGGGGTCCGGCCGCTGCTGGCCGACCTGACCGACTACGGCCAGGCCACCGAGGTACTCCAGGGCGTGGACGCGGTGGTGCACCTGGCCAACATCCCGGCCCCGGAGATCCACACGCCGGCCACCACGTTCAACCAGAACATGACCATGAACTTCAACGTCTTCACGGCCGCGGCCCAGGCCAAGCTGGAGCGGGTGGTCTGGGCGTCCAGCGAGACCACACTGGGCCTGCCGTTCGACGAGCCGCCCCGGTACGCCCCGGTAGACGAGGACCACTATCCCGTCCCGACAAGCACCTACGCGCTCTCCAAGGTGGCCAGCGAGACCGTGGCCGGGCACATCGCCGAGTGGTCCCAGATTCCGTTCATCGGGCTGCGTTTCTCCAACATCCTCGGCCCCGATGACTATCAGAAGTTCCCGGAGCACTGGCCGGACGCGGTCGCGCGCCGATGGAATCTGTGGGGCTACATTGATGAGCGTGACGCGGCCATGGCCTGCCGGCTGGCGCTGGAGGCGCCGGCCAAGGGTTCGGCCAGCTACGTCATCGCCGCCGCGGACACCGTGATGGACCGGCCGTCCGCAGAACTGCTGGCCGAGGTGTACCCGGGGGTTACGCTGACCCGCGACGTGGGGGAGTTCGGCACCCTGCTGGCCATCGACCGGGCCCGAGCGGCGCTGGGTTTCACTCCGCAGCACTCGTGGCGCGATCACGTGGACCCCAGGCCATCCTGACCGTGACCGGGGCCGGGACGGTGCCCAGCCGGACCATCCCGCAGGTCCTGGCCGACGCGGCGGCCCGAGACCCGGCCGGGGTGTGGGTCCGCAGCGACGAGGGGACCCTCAGTTTCGCCGGGGCCCTGGGCCGGGTGGTGGCGGCCGCGCAACGGCTGCGTGATGCGGGGGTCGGGCACGGAGACCTGGTCATGGTCACCGCCCGGACCACGCCGGAGTACCTGATCTGCTGGCTGGCGCTGACCACGCTGGGCGCGGTGGTGGTGTCGGTCAACCCGCGCAGCGCTCCGGCCGAACTGGCCGGCCTGGCCGAGCAGACCCGGCCGCGCGCGCTGATCACGGACGCGGGCCTGGCCGCGCTGATCAGCCAGGCAAGCGTGGCCGGGCTGCTCCGACTGGGCGTCCTGGACGCCGGGGAACTGGCCGGTGACTGGGCTCACGCCAGCTCCCAGGGCCCGGTCACGGGGGAGCGGGCCGGTGGTGAGCGGGCCGGTGGCTACCGGGCTGGCGGGGAGCGGGCCGGTGGCGGGTGGGCCAGTGATCTGCTGGGCGGCGCGGTGAGCCCCGACGACCTCGCGGTACTCATCCCGACGTCCGGCACGACCGGCCGGTCCAAGCTGGTCATGCAGACCCACCGGGCCTACGTGCTGGCGGGCGAGGGCTTCCCGTACTGGATGGATCTGACCGCCCAGGACCGGCTGATGACCTCGCTGCCGCTATTTCACATTAACGCCCCGGCCTACTCGGTGATGGGCTCGCTGGCCTGCGGTGCGGGGCTGATCCTGCTGCCGCGGTTCTCGGCGAGCGGCTTCCTGGACGCCGCGCGACGGCACGGCGCGACGGAGTTCAACGCGATCGGGGCGATGCTGGAGATCCTGATGCGCCAGCCGTCGCGGCCCGGTGACGCGGACACGCCGCTGCGACTGTGCTACACCGGCCCGGCGCCGCCCCGGGAACGGCAAGAGGAGATGGAGCGGCGGCTCGGCTTGCGCATCGTGGTCGGGTACGCGATGTCGGAGAGCCCGTACGGGTTGATCTGGCCGCGCGGCACCCGGCCGTTCGGCACCCTGGGCGCGGTCCGCCAGCACCCGGTGCTCGGCGTGATCAACCACGCCAAGGTGGTCGACGACGCGGGCCGGGAGGTCGGCCCGGGCGGCCGGGGCGAGTTGCTGCTCCGCAATCCGGTGCTCACCCGCGGCTACTACGGCATGCCCACCGAGACGGCCCAGGCGTTCACCGAGGACGGTTGGCTGCACACCGGCGATCTGGTCACCGTCGATCCCGGCGGGCTGTACACGTTCGTGGCGCGCAAGAAGGAGGTGCTCCGCCGGCGCGGCGAGAACCTGTCGCCGGCCGAGGTCGAGGAGGTCCTTGAGGCTCACCCTGACGTGCTCGAATGCGCGGTGGTCGGGGTGCCCTCGGAGCTGTCCGAGGAGGAGGTGAAGGCGTTCGTGGTGCCGGCGCCGGGCCGCCGGCCTGACTTCGCCGACCTGCGTGCGCACACCGCCGCCCGGCTGGCCGCCTTCAAGGTGCCCCGCTACTGGCAGTTCATCGACGGGTTGCCGCGCACGCCCACGGCGCGGGTGGCCAAGCACCGGCTCCCGACGGGACACCCGCCGGGTGAGTACGACGCGGATGAAACCGGATAGCGCCCTCCCGGAGAGCAGTCAACGAAGGCGTCGAAGCTGCTTCTTCCCGGACCACCCGGGGTCTCTTTACTTTGTTAGGAGATCGCGTCCCAGGCATTCATGTGCTTCTCCTCTTCGTCGAGTAAGGCCGCCCAATTCCGTCGGATAGTCTGCATGCTCCAGCCGGTGTGAGTTCCAGCGCAATCCTTCCCGAGCGTCAATGCCGAGCGGTTATTGGGACGGTTGTGGTTCGCTATTCGGACGTGCTCCACCAGGTGCCAGGTCGGATGTGTAATCCGCTCCCGGGCGGGCAGGGTGGTGGCCGTGCGCTCCCCGCGCAACGGGGCCGGGGAGCGCCTGGCCAGATGACCGGGACTACGCGGCAGGGTCGGGGAGCGTCAGTGACTTTGGCATTGACCGGAAACCGCGCGTCCCATACTCTACTAAATTGATCGGGATAATTCCCCCTCGCTCTGGTCGCCCGAGGATGCGCGCAGGAGCTCTTTCACGCGAAGGAGGCCCCATGCCTCTGCCGGACTTCCTGATCATCGGTGCCCCCAAGGCTGGCACCACGGCCCTGCACGCGGCCCTGGCCACGCACCCCGTGCTCTACATGTCGCCGGTCAAGGAGCCCAAGTACTTCCTGACCGACGGGCGGCCGCCTCCCGCCCGGGGCGGCGGCCCCGGTGACATCTCGACCTGGCGTGAGCACGTCTGGCGCCGGGAGGACTACGAGGCGCTGTTCGAGGCGGCCCCGGCGGGCCAGCTGCGGGCCGAGTCCACCCCGTTCTACCTGTATGACGCCGCGGCGCAGCGCCGGATCCGGGACCAGATGCCGGACGTCAAGATGATCGCGATGCTGCGTGACCCGGTGGAGCGGGCCCACTCAAACTGGGCCCACCTCTGGTCGGCCGGCCTCGACCCGATCGGCGACTTCGTCCAGGCCTGTGCGGACGAGGACCGCCGGGCGGCGGCGGGCTGGGCGCAGTTCTGGCACTACACGAGGCTGGGCCGGTACGGCGAGCAGCTCGAGCACCTGTACCAGGTGTTCCCGAAGGAGCAGGTGCTCGTCCTGCGCTACCGTGACCTGGTCGACGCTCCGGTGCAGACGCTGGACCAGATCTGCGGGTTCCTGGGGGTGGAGCAGGGCGTCGTCACCGAGGTGCCCAGGGAGAACGTGACCGCGCATCCGGCAGGCTCGGTCGGGCACCGGGCCGTGGGCTCGGTGATCCGGGCCGCCGCAGCGGCCAGCCGGCACCTGCCGGGAACGACAGGGACGGCGCTGACCAGCCCGCTGGAGCGGATGCTGCAGCGCAATGCCCGGCCCCGCCAGCCGCTGACCTGGGAGCAGCGGCAGGCGGTGCTGCCGTACTTCGAGTCCGATATCCGGTTGCTGGAGAAGATCACCGAGTCGGACTTCAGCGACTGGCTGCAGCCGCGGGAGAGGTCCGGCGGGCTGGTCGGCGACCGCCCGGTCGGGCAGCGCCAGGCCCGCAACGGCCAGCCCCGCAACAACGACTAACCCGGCAGCGGCTAACCCGCAACGGCCAGCCCGGCAGCGGCTAGCCGTCCAGCCCGGGCCGGAGTTCGGTGCGCAGCTCATGTGAGCCGTCGGGCCGGGTCATCTCGTAGTACAGCCGGTAGCTGCCGTGGCCGAGCGGCAGGATGTCCAGATAGCGCAGGCCTCCGCCGCCGTAGGGCGATTCCGCGGACGGCGCGTCCCCGATGGGGGTCAGCGCCGTGGGCTCGATCCCGGTGGCGATGCCGGTGCGCTCCTCGTAGTTCTCGGCGGCGCTGGCCCGGCCGTCGTAGTACGCCACGATCTCGGTCCCGGTGTGCATCACCGCGGTCACCCGGGCGCCGCGCGAGTCCCAGTAGCCTGGCCGGCCGTTCAGCGCCGTCCCGTGCCAGGTCCACGCCTTGCCATCCACGCTGGTGGCGTAGTCCGTGACCATCTGGTCGGCTTCGTCAGGATCGGCCAGCGGGTGACACGAGGCCCATAGCTGCCACAGACCGTCGTGGTGCACGATCACCGGGTCCTTCACGCCGGTCTTGGTGTCCCCGGGCAGCACAATCTGGCTGGTCAGGGCGTCGAACTCGGCCGGGTGGGCGGCCTCGACCAGTTCCACCCGCCAGTGCTTGGTGCCCGGCGTGGCGCAACTCAGGTAGAGCCGCCAGGCACCCGTTTCGGTGCGCACCAGGGAGGGGCGCTCCAGCGACTCGGTGCCGATAATCTCGCGGCCAATGGTCAGCAGCGGCTCGAAATGAACGCCATCCTCGGAGCGGGCCACGCTGGTGCCGTAGCCGCGGCCGCGGCCGACCGGACGGCGCAGCCGGTAGGCGAGGTAGATCCCGTCGTCTCCCATTACCGCGCTGGAGGCACCGGCCCAGTATCCGGGACCGGCGCCGGGGGGGCCGATGGCAAGCTCTGACTCTTCCGGGCGCGGCAGTAGCATAGGCAAGCGAGATTCCCCTGTTACCATGTAGGAATTATAGACATGATCGGCTCCCCGTGCTAGCAGGAGAGCAAGATATAGGTAACTTCTTGGTTACGCTGACAGCCTTAAAAGCGACAAAGCGCTGAATTTGATGTCACTCCCGGCGGGCGCGGCCCGAAGCACCTATTCCGAGCGAAGCATACTCCGGTACACGGTGATCAGGGCGTTCTTCTGCTCATCGGTGAGGCGCTGATCAGCGAGGATGGCCGCTTCGGCGTCAGCCGCGGGCGCTGCGGCGCTGGCCTGGCCCGCGGCCGCCGCGGGGTCGGCCCGGTCGCCGTCCAGCAGGCCGGCCTGCGCGAGCAGGGTTTCCGCCGACACGTTCAGCGCGTCGGAAATGAGCTTAAGCACCCGGACCGATGGCTGGTGCAGACCGCGCTCCACCTGGCTCAGATAGGGGTTGGAGAGGCTGGTCATCTCCGCGAGCTGGCGCAAGGACAGATTGGCCAGCTTCCGCTGGGTGCGGATGAAGGCGCCCAGGGCTTCCCGCTGGGTGTCCCAGGGTTCTGGCATCAGGACCTCCAGTGCCTGAGACGGTCGGGCCGGCCCGGCTGGCCCGGGCTGCTCGGTGCGGCAAACTTTGGTGCGGCAAAAGCCGGTGCGCAAACCGTGCCCGCTGGTTACTGTTGCAAACTATAGTACGCAAACGTCCGCGCGGTGGCCCCGGGTATCCAGGTCCACCGCGCGGGTCGGGTGATCATGTTACTTGGCTGAAGTGCTGGCCTTCGGGGGCGTCGTACCGTTCTTGCCTGAGGTCAGCGGCCTGGTGGCCTGGAGCACGCTCTCGGCGAACGTGCGCTGGCTGGCGAGCAGCTTCTCGGCGAAGTCGTACGCGCTGGCCACCAGTTCCTCGGGCCTGGGCAGCTTGTCGGTGTAGGGCAGGCTGGGGACGGGGATGGACGGGGTGATCGACTGGACCGTGTCGGCCCAGCGCTTGATCGCGTCCACCACGGCATCCTGGCTCTTGCGGACGGTGTCCAGGATTTCGGTCTGGACTTCCTGGCTGGTGGTACGGATGTCGGCCATAGCGTTCTCCTAAGTCTGAGTGGCGGTGAAGCCCGGGGCGGGGCTTCCCTCGTACGTGCTTACTATACCGCGCATCTGCGCGGTTTACCAAGCAAACCGATGTTAGGTAGCTCACACAGGCCTGGTTCGCAGCCGAGCCGGCTCAGCCTGGCACGGTCAGCCGTAGATGTACTGGCCGGGCGCGTCGCCGAGGGCCGGGTAACGGCGGCTGCCCAGCCGGGGCGGGGTGACCAGCCCGCCCGCCCGCGGTCCGGCCCAGTCGGCCCAGTCCTGCCACCAGGACCCGTCGCGGGTCTGCGCCGCGGCCCGCCATTGCTCCGCCCCGGTGGGGCCGGCCGGGTAGGCCGCCGGGCCGGGGCTGACCGTGTACCAGGCCTTGGGCCCGGGCGGATTGACGATCCCGGCGACGTGCCCCCCGTTGGACAGCACGTAGCGGACGCTGCCGCCGAGCAGCCGGGTCGCCTGGTAGGAGGTCGTCCACGGCACGATGTGGTCGTTGACCGCCCCGACCACATAGCTGTCGCTCTTGATCTCACTGAGCGAGAGGCGCTGTCCGGCGAGTTCCAGTTCGCCGCGGGCGAGTTCGTTGCGGATATAGAGGGAGCGCAGGTAGAAGGAGTGCATCGTCGCGGGCATCCGGGTGCTGTCCGCATTCCAGGCCAGGATGTCGAAGGCGGGCGGGGGCTTGCCCATCAGCCAGCTGGACACCACGTAGCCGAAGATCAGGTCGTTGGCCCGGAGCATGTCGAAGGTGCCGGCCATCTGGCTGCCTTCCAGGAAGCCCTGCTTGGCCATCTGGCGCTCGAGCCGGGCCACGGCCGGCTCGTCGGTGAACACCCCGAGTACGCCCGGCTCGCTGTAGTCGAGCATGGTGTTCAGCAGGGTGACCGAGCCGATCCGCTGGTCCCGGGTGCCGGCCAGGTAAGCCGCGAGCATCGCGGTGAGCGCGCCGCCCAGGCACAGGCCGGTAATGTCGATCTTGTCCGCGCCGGTGATGTCGGAAATCACGTCCAGTGCGGTCTTGGGCCCCGCGATGAGGTAGTCGTCCAGCGTGACCCTGCGCATGCTCTCGTCGGGGTTGCGGTAAGAGATCGCGAACATGGTGTGCCCGTTGCGGATCGCCCACTCGATGAAGCTGCGGCCGGGCGCCAGGTCCATGATGTAGTACTTGTTGATCCAGGGCGGGCTGGCCAGCATCGGGATGGCGTGTACCTCGGGGGTCTGCGGGGCGTACTGGATCAGCTCCATCAGGTCATTGGAGAACACGACCTTCCCGGGCGTGGCGGCCATGTTGTCGCCGAGCGTGAAGGGCCGTGTGTCGACCTGCCGGGGCCGGCCGTGGTTGTGCACCAGGTCGTCGACGAAGTTGCGGGCCCCGGCGATGAGGCTGGTGCCACCGGTGTCGAACGCCCGCTTCAGGGCCGCGGGGTTGGTGGCCAGGAAATTCGTCG
>DATDIH010000390.1:0-12188 GCA_036521155.1 Streptosporangiaceae bacterium | reverse complement strand
CAGGATGCGGGTCAGGCGGCGGACGGCCAGGGCCAGGGTCAGGCCGCCCATGACCGCCAGGTAGACGGCCGGGATCAGCAGCCGCGGGCCGGTCTCGCCCAGGACCGGGCCCCGGACCAGGTTGATGGAGTGGTAGAGGGGCAGGGCGGACACGATGGCCTGGATGGGCCGGGGGTAGACCCGCAGCGGGTAGAACGTGGTCGCGAACAGGAACATCGGCAGCATGACCAGCTGGATCAGCTGGAAGTCGGCCCAGCTGCGCAGGTAGGTGGTGGTCAGCAGGCCGGCGCAGGCGAACGCGAACCCGATGAGCAGCGCGCCCGGCACGGCCAGCAGCGCCCACGGGGAGCGGACCAGGCCGACCGCGGTAGCGCTTGACCAGGCCGCGGGCCTCGACCATGGGCGGGGCGTCGTCACCGGGCTGATCCGGGTGGCTGGGGTGGCCGGCGGTTTCGAGCAGGCCAGGCATCTCGTCCTCCGTCCCGGCGAGCAGCGCCCGCGCCCGGCGGGACGCCCGGCCGCGGTCCGACCGCACCGCGACCGTAGCTAATTCGACAGAGATACGGCAATAACTTTATCGTTTGGCAAAAATTATGAAAGAACGGTCGGGATCTTGCGCTCAATTGTTCAGAAACGATAACGTCGCGGTAACGCTCTGGGGGGCCAGCGGCCCCCACCTCGTCCGGCGGGCGCGGGGCAGCGCACCGACGCCGGATAAGGAAGGAAGCGGATCATGGCCGTCTCCCGCCGGAGGTTCCTGACCTCTGTCGTGCCGGGTTCCGTCCTCGCCGCCGCCGCAGCGGCCGAGGGCATTCATCTCAGCCACGCTGACCACCCCGCGCTGAAGGCCCGGCTAACCGCCGACGCCAGCCCGGCCGGGGACGTGGTCGGCAAGATCACCGTCGGCTACCAGGGCTGGTTCGCGTGCATCGGCGACGGCGCCCCGATCGACGGCTGGTGGCACTGGAGCAACAACTGGTCCCAGCCGCCGTCGCCCAGCAACAACGCCATCAAGGCGTGGCCGGACATGAGCGGCTACGCCAAGGGTTATCAGACCGCCTACGCCAACCTGAACAACGGGCAGCCCGCGACCTTGTTCTCGTCGTTCGACCAGCAGACCGTGAACACCCACTTCCAGTGGATGCAGGCCAACGGCTGCGACACCGCCGCGCTGCAGCGGTTCAACCCGAACAGTTCCGAGGGCCCGACCCGGAACGCGATGGCGACCAAGGTCCGCACGGCCGCCGAGGCGTACGGCCGGAAGTTCTACATCATGTACGACGTCAGCGGCTGGACGAACATGCAGACCGAGATCACCGCCGACTGGACGTCCACCATGTCGGCGCTGACCGCGTCCCCGGCCTACGCGATGCAGAACGGGAAGCCGGTCGTCGGCATCTGGGGGTTCGGCTTCAACGACGACAACCACCCGTGGAGCGCGGACGCCTGCCTGGACGTCATCAACTGGTTCAAGAGCCAGGGCTGTTACGTGATGGGCGGCGTGCCGACCTGGTGGCGGACCGGGGTCAGCGACTCGCGGGCCGGCTACCTGGACGTCTACCACGCGTTCAACATGATCTCCCCGTGGATGGTGGGCCGGATCGGCACCGCGGCCGACTCCGACAGCTTCTACACCAATGCGAACGTCGGCGACCAGGCCGACTGCAATGCCAACGGCATCGACTACCAGCCCTGCGTGCTGCCCGGCGACCTGTCGGCCAACCAGCGGGCCCACGGCGACTTCATGTGGCGGCAGTTCTACAACATGGTCCGGGTCGGGGCCCAGGGCATCTACATCTCGATGTTCGACGAGTACGGCGAGGGCAACCAGATCGCCGAGACCACGCCGGACTCCTCGACGCTGCCGTCCAATTCCGGCCTGCTGGCCCTGAACGAGGACGGGACGGCCTGCTCCTCGGACTACTACCTCCGGCTCACCGCCGACGGCGGCAAGATGCTCAAGGGCCAGATCGCGCTGACCGCGACCCGCCCCACGGCCCCGGTGCTGACCACGTCGTCCAGTTCCAACCTGGCCGCGGGCCGGCCCGCCTCGGCGAGCGGCTACACCCAGAACTACCAGCCGTCCAATGCGGTCGACGGGAACACCAGCACGTACTGGGAGAGCACTGACAACGCCTTCCCGCAGTGGTTTCAGGTTGACCTGGGCGCGGCGGCCAGCGTCGGCCGGGTCGTGATGGACCTGCCGCCATCGTCGGCCTGGGGCGCCCGGACCCAGACCCTGACCATCGAGGGCAGTACCGACGGCTCGTCGTTCACGACGCTGGACGGGTCGAAGGGCTACGGCTTCGACCCGGCCAGCGGCAACACCGCGACCGCGACGTTCACCGCCGCGCCGGTGCGTTACGTCCGGCTGACCTTCACCGCCAACTCCGGCTGGCCGGCTGGCCAGCTGTCGGAGTTGCAGATCTACGCCAGCTGAGGCGATTCTCCCGAACGGTCCCAGCGGCCTCCGCAGGTTGGCCACGGGACCGCTGTCGGGGGTGCACGCTACGCTCCCGGCATGGCGTTCTTTGTCCTGACGATGGTCAACGGGCCGCGGTACGACCCCGTGCGGGCCCGGCGGGAACAGGACGGGTGGGATGAGCACGCGGCGTTCATGGACGGGCTGACCGACGCTGGGTTCGCGGTGCTGGGCGGGCCGATCGGGGACGGCAACCAGGTCATGGTCGTGGTCGAAGCGGCCGGCCAGACCGAGGTCAGGGCCCGGCTCGCCGACGACCCGTGGGGGGCCATGGGCATCCTGGAGATCGGTGAGATCCGGCCGTGGACGATCTGGCTGGACGGGTGCGGGGTGACGGCCGCCAGGGACTCCGCGGCCGGTCGGACAGCCAGGGACTGAGGCGAGCCGACCGTGCTGGAGGACTGGGCGAACTTCGCGGTCATCACCGGGAGCGCGGCCGGGGCGCTGACCGGGCTGCTGTTCGTGGCGGTGTCGCTGAACCGGGACCGGATCGTGGGGCACCCGGGACTGCGCGCCGAGGCCGCGCAGACCCTGACGCTGTTCATCCTCGCGCTGCTGCTGGCGGTGCTGCTGGTGATCCCGGGGATGTCGGCGCGGACCCTGGGCATCGTGCTGGTCGCGGTGGCGATCTTCTCGGGCGTGACGCTCAGCCTGCTGTCGCGGACCAAGCCCGACTCCGACCGGAGAGAACGCGGGCGGCCGAAAGCGGTCGACGGCGAGCGCCGCCCGAGACTTACCGACCTGAGCGCCGAGGACCAGCTGTACCGGCTGCTGGACGTGGTCAGCCCCAACCTGTTCTCGATGCTGTGCGTCCTCATCGCCGGCTGTCTCCAGCTCGCGGGCGGCAACGGCCTCTACTGGCTGGCGGCCGCGGTGCTGCTGGCCCTGGGCGGCGGGGTAATCAATGCCTGGCTGTTCCTGACCGGGGCCCCGGCCGTGGACGCCGAAGACCAGAAAGAACCGGCCCCACCGGATACCGCAGCCAGGGACGCTGGGTGACCGAGGACGCCGGGCTGACCGGGGCCTCTGGGGGCGACGTCGCCCGGCTCTTCCACACCGAGGCGGTCGCGCCGATCCTGGCCGGGGAGTTCCCCCGGCTGCGCTACGCGGCCGGGCGGCTCGGGTCCGGCTCGGACATGCTCGGGCTGGACGACGCGATGAGCCGGGACCACGACTGGGGCTGCCGGCTGACGCTGCTGATGGACCAGGCCGACGCAGCCACGGTGCCGGCTGTGCGGGACCGGCTGACGGCTCAGCTACCGGATTCGTGGCGGGGCCGGCCGGTCCGGTTCGCCACCACCTGGGACAGCTCGGAAGTACACCGGGTCGAGGTGGCCACGGTGCGCGATTTCGCCCGGAGCCGGCTGGCGGCTGATCCGCTGGCCGGGCTGACCGCGGTGGACTGGCTGATGCTGACCGGCCAGGGCGTGCTGGAGGTCACGGCCGGGCCGGTGTTCACCGACCGGACCACGGAGCTGAGCCAGATCCGGGAGACGCTGCGCTGGTACCCGGCCGACGCGGACCGGTACCTGCTGGCCGCGGGCTGGCTGCTGGTCAGCTCCCGGCTGCCCATGCACGGCCGGGCCGCCGACCGGGGCGATGAGGCGGGGGCCCGGGTCATCGCCGGGGCGATCACCGGGAGCCTGCTGCGGCTGGCCCTGCTGGTGCACCGGCGCTGGGCACCGTATGAGAAGTGGCTCGGCACGGCGGTGCGCGGGCTGCCGGACGGACCAGCGCTGGCCGGCTTCCTGACCGCCGCGACCAGCGCGCCGGACCGGAGTGGCCGGGAGGAAGCCATGGCCGGGGCGGCCGAGGTCATCCTGGATGTGCAGCGCGACCGGGGGTTGCCGGTCCCCCGGCCCGCGTTCAATCAGTTCTGGGACCGGCCGTACCCGCACGTCAACCCGGCGGTGATCCGCGGGCTGCGGGCCGGGATCAAGGACCCGGACCTGGCCCGCCTGCCCGCCGAGGTGGGGTCGATTGAGCAGTGGTGCGGCGACGTGGAACTGCTGGCCCGCCCGGAGCAGCGGATCGCGCTGGCGGCGGCCTACCGTGCCTGGCTCCAGGCGACGTGATGGGGCTCCCGGCGGCGTGATAGGCATGCGTGCATGGGAGTTATTGAGGTCACGGCCGAGCGCATGGTGAACGCCCCCGCCGAGACGGTGTACGGCTACATCCGGGACATGCACACCCATCCCAAGTTCCTGCCGCCCGCGTTCTCGGACTTCCACATCGAATCCGGCGGGGTCGGGACCGGCTCGGTGACCCGGTTCAAGGTCACCGCGGGTGGCCGCACCCGTGAGTACCACATGACCGTGGACGAGCCCGAGCCTGGCCGGGTCCTGCGGGAGTCCGATCAGAACTCCAGCCTGATCACCAAGTTCATCGTGGACCCCGCGGTCAGCGGTTCCGCACTGGTGCGGATCTCGACCACCTGGCAGGGGGCCGGCGGCGTCGGCGGCTTTTTCGAGCGGACCTTCGCGCCCCGGGCCATGCGGGCCATCTACGAGGACGAACTCCAGCGCCTGGACAGCTACGTCCGGGAGCAGCAGACCGCCTAGCCAGAGATTCATAACTAGGGATTCATAACTGTTGACTGTCGGCACCCGGCTGAAGCCGGGTAGCATCCCATGTCAAGGCGGTGGGCGGGCGGCCAGTTTTCCCCCATCGTCTCCTGTGCCCCGGTCTCAACCCCCCGACACCGGGGCACAGCTTATTCGTTTCAGCTGGCTAGCTGATCGGCAGCGGATGGTGGATCCGGCCCGCGGTATTGGTCAGGGCCTGGCCGGTGCCGCCCCAGCGGAGGCGGATCAGCTCGGCGGCGATCGATACCGCGGTCTCTTCCGGGGTGCGGGCGCCCAGGTCCAGGCCGATCGGCGACCGCAGGCGGCTCAGTTCTTCGCCGGTCAGGCCGATCTCGCGCAGGCGGGCCAGCCGGTCCTGGTGGGTGCGGCGGCTGCCCATGGCGCCGATGTAGGCGGCCGGGGTGCGCAGCGCCACCTCCAGCAACGGCACGTCGAACTTCGGGTCGTGGGTGAGCACGCAGATCACGGTCCTGGCGTCGACGTCGGTCCCGGCCAGGAACCGGTGCGGCCAGTCGACGACGACCTCGTCGGCGTCGGGGAACCGGGATGAGGTCGCGAAGACCTTGCGGGCGTCGCACACGGTGACGTGGTAGCCGAGGAACTTGCCGACCCGGGCCACGCTGGCCGCGAAGTCGATCGCGCCGAACACCAGCATCCGGGGCGCGGGCGCGAACGAGTTGACGAACACGCTGAGCTCG
Source organism: Streptosporangiaceae bacterium (assembly GCA_036521155.1). Classification (GTDB taxonomy): domain Bacteria; phylum Actinomycetota; class Actinomycetes; order Streptosporangiales; family Streptosporangiaceae; genus Bog-532. The sequence continues at coordinate 6,423 of DATDIH010000390.1, read as the reverse complement.
TCGCCGAGCCGCTCGCCGCCGGCGCCGTAGCGCCGGATGCCGGTCAGGCCCTGGGCCAGCATGCCGCGGGCGTCGTCGTCAATCGCGGCGTCCAGCCGGACCGGGCCGAGCGTCCCGGACGCGCTGGGACGCTGGCCAAGGCCGCCGCGGCCGGTGTCGTCGGCCCAGATGACGCGGCGGGCCCCGATCCGGCCCGGTCCGTCGATCACGGTCGCGACCGCGACCGGCTCGCCGCGTTCGACGGCGGCGGCGATCTCGCCCAGCTCGGGGAAGCTTTCCTGGTCGATCCGCTCGACGAAGATGTCGATGATCCCGCCGCAGGTCAGCCCGACCGCGAACGCGTCGTCGTCACTGACCCCGTAGGTCTCGAAGACGGGCGTACCCGTGGTGCAGACCTCCAGCGACAGCTCGTAGACGGCACCCTCCACGCAGCCACCGGACACACTGCCCACGACCTCGTGATCATCGGCGGCGTGCACGGCCAGGGCCGCGCCCGGGTCCCGGGGCGCGCTGCGGTAGGTACGCGTGACCGTGGCCAGGCCGAAGCTCTCGCCGGCCTCCCACCACTTGGCGATCCGGTCCAGGATGTCACGCACGTTAAGTCACCTTTGCTGTCGCCGCCTCTAGCGGCAACCGGTCGCTACGCAGAGCATATTCCCAGCGTGCCACCCCGGCGGTCTCCAAATGAGCCGTCAGCGGCCGCCGCTGGCCTGATCCAGAGCCCGGGCCTGGACGTCCGGGCCCGAGCAGAAGCCGGTCTGGCTCGCCTTCAGGCAGAGCAGGCCCAGGAGCCGGCCGTCGGCGCTGGTGACGGCGGTCCGCCGCCGCCCCGTGCTGGTCATGGCCTGGTGGACGTCGGCCAGGCTGGCCCCCGCCGGTACCGTGCGCCCGGTGAGCCGTCCCAGGGGCGCCGCGACGGTACCGGGAGCCTGGCCCTCGGCGAGGTCATCGCGTTCGATGACGGCCTGCAGGTACCCGGCCGGGCTGACGATGAGGGCGGCGTGGACATGGTCGTCGTGGAAGAAGGCCCGCAGATCACCGACGGTGGCCGACAGCGGATGGCGCACGGGTACGGTGAGCATCGCGTCCGCGACCGTCCGCACCACCTCGTTCACCAGCCCAGGATAAGGAACCCGGAATAAGGGCGGCCCGGCCGGAGCGGAGCCCCCTCCGGATAGCTCGTGGTCTCCGTTAGGCTGGAACTAATTGCCTGGAAGGAGCTTGTGTGAGCATTCTCGGAACCCGGGTGCGGCGAGTGGAGGACCCGGCCTTCCTGACCCGCGGCGCCGTCTATACCGACGACGTCCAGGACGAGCGGCTGACCGGCGCCTGCCACGTGTTCTTCGTCCGGTCCCCGCTGGCCCACGCCCGCATCAACTCCGTCGACGTGAGCGCGGCCCTGCAGGCCCCCGGCGTGATCGGTGCCTTCGCCGCCGCCGACCTGCTCGACGGAGTGCCCGACCTGGCGCCGATGATGTCGATCATCAACCAGGACATGACCCAGCCCCTGCTGGCCCGGGACGTGGTGCGGTACGCGGGCGAGCCGGTGGCGGTCATCGTCACCGAGCAGGCCTACCAGGGGGAGGACGCGGCCGAACTGGTGGACGCGGACTACGACCCGCTGCCGGTCGTGGTGGACATGTCCGAGGCCGGTCAGGATGACGCGCAGCCGCTGTTCCCGGCGGCCGGCGGCAACGTGGCCGCCACCTTCGGCGACCCGGCCAAGTTCGACCCCGGCCTGTTCGACGGCTGCGAGGTCGTGGTCTCCCGGACCATCGAGAACCAGCGGGTGGCTCCGGCTCCGATGGAGACCCGGGCCGCCGCCGCGGTCTGGGGCGACGACGGCCGGGTCACGGCCTGGATCCCCAACCAGGGCGCCCAGGGCACACGCGGCTCGCTGGCCGGCATGCTCGGCATGGATCAGGCCGACGTGCGGATCATCACCCCGGCGGTGGGCGGTGGATTCGGCGCCAAGTTCGGGGCCGACCCCGAGCACGGGCTGGTCTGCCTGGTGGCCCGGAAGCTGGGCCGCCCGGCCCGCTGGGCCGAGACCCGCAATGAGAACCTGGCCGGCATGACCCACGGCCGGGCCCAGCGGCAGACGGTGACCATCGGCGGGTCCCGGGACGGGACCGTGCAGGCCTACCGGCTGGAGGTCATTCAGGACTGCGGCGCTTACCCCAAGATCGGCACGATTCTGCCGTCGCTGACGATCTTGATGACGCCGGGGCCGTACGCGTTCGGCAAGGCCGAGGCGGCCGCGGTCGCGGTGGTGACCAACACCGTCCCGATCGGCGCCTATCGCGGCGCGGGCCGGCCCGAGGCCACCGCCGCGGTCGAGCGGGCCATCGACCTGTTCGCGGCCGAGATCGGCGTGGACCCGGCCGAGGTCCGGCGCAAGAACCTGCTGCCCCCGTTCACCGAGCCGCACAAGACCGCGTTCGGCGCGGTGTACGACACCGGCGACTACGAGGCCGCCCTGGACAAGGTGCTGGCCGCGGCCGACTACGCCCGCCTGCGCGAGGAGCAGGCCAAGCGACGCGCGGCCGGGGACACCGTCCAGCTCGGCGTGGGCGTGTCCTGCTACGTGGAGATCACCGGCGGCGGCTCGGAGTCCGGCGAGCCACACGAGAACGGCACCGTGGAAGTCCACCCGGACGGCACCGCCACCATCTTGACCGGGACCTCCCCGCACGGCCAGGGCCACGAGACCGTGTGGGCCATGCTGGCCAGCGAGGAACTGGGCATCCCCATCGACAAGATCACCGTGCTGTGGGGCGACACCGACCTGATCCCGGAGGGTGGCGGCACCGGTGGCTCCCGCAGCCTGCAGCAGGGCGGCGCCGCGGTCCGGCAGGCCTCGATCGAGCTGATCGAGGTGGCCCGCCAGCGGGCCGCCGACCGGCTCGAGGTGAGCGCGAACGACCTGCGATTCGACGTGGCCAGCAGCCAGTTCGAGGTGGCTGGTGACCCGGACGCCGCGGTGCCGCTGGCCGGGCTGGCCGAGACCGAGCGGCTGTTCGTGCGATCGGTGTTCAGCGCGCCCGGGCCGACCTTCCCGTTCGGCTCGCACGTGGCCGTGGTCGAGGTGGACACCGCCACCGGCAAGGTGCGGCTGCGCCAGGTGATCACCGTGGACGACGCCGGCGTGGTGGTCAACCCGCTGCTGGCCGAAGGTCAGCGGCACGGCGGCATCGCCCAGGGGGCGGCCCAGGCATTCCTGGAGGAAGTGGTCTACGACGCGGACGGCAACCTGCTGACCGCGACGTTCGCCGACTACCCGTTCCTGACCGCGACCGAGGTGCCGAGCTTCGAGCTGGCCGACATGGCCACGCCCACCACCTACAATCCGCTGGGCGCCAAGGGCATTGGCGAGGCCGGCACGATCGGGGCCACCCCGGCGGTGCAGAACGCGGTGGTCGACGCGGTCAGCCACCTGGGGGTCCGGCACATCGACATGCCCACCTCGCCGCAGCGGGTCTGGCGGGCTATTCAGGCGACACAGCGATCCGCGGCGCAGGAGGCACGGTGAAGGTTCAGCTCACGGTCAACGGCGAAGAGCGGTCCGATGATGTCGAGCCGCGGCTGCTGCTCGTGCACTACCTGCGCCAGGTGCTCGGGCTGCGGGCGGCCAACGTCGGCTGCGACACGACCTCGTGCGGGGCGTGCACGGTGCTGCTGAACGGCGCGTCGGTCAAGTCCTGCACGGTGCTGACCGTGCAGGCCGACGGGCAGGACGTGACCACCGCCGAGGGCCTGGTCCGGGACGGCGAACTGCACCCGGTACAGCGGGCGTTCCAGCAGGAGCACGGCCTGCAGTGCGGGTTCTGCACCCCGGGCATGGTGATGGCGACGGCCGGCCTGCTGGCCGAGAACCCGCATCCCACCGAGGCCGAGGTCCGGTCCGGCCTGGAAGGCAACTTCTGCCGCTGCACCGGCTACCACAACATCGTCCGGGCCGTGCTGGCCGCCGCCGACTCGATGAGCAGCCCCGATTCGATGGACAGTGAGGTGGCCAAGTGATCCCGGCGCCGTTCGACTACGTGCGAGCCACCTCGGCCGGCCACGCGCTGGACCTGCTGGCCGAGCACGGCGACGAGGCCAAGCTGCTGGCAGGCGGGCACTCGCTGCTGCCGATGATGAAGCTGCGGCTGGCGGTGCCCTCGGTCCTGGTCGACATCGGCGTGGTGGACGAGCTGGCCGGCATCGCGATCGACGGTGACGACCTGGTCATCGGGGCCACCACCCGGCACGCCGACGTGGCCGGCTCGGACCTGGTCCGGACCGAGGCGCCCCTGCTGGCCTGGTCCGCGGCCCAGGTCGGGGACCCGCAGATCCGGCACCGGGGCACGATCGGCGGCTCGCTGGCCCACTCGGACCCGGCCGCCGACCTGCCCATGGCCCTGACCGCGCTGGGCGGCTCGATGGAAATCTCGGGGCCCAGCGGGACCCGGACCGTCGGGGCCGATGACTTCTTCGTCGGGTACTTCGAGACCGCGATGGAGCCGGACGAGCTGCTCACCGCGGTCCGGATCCCGCGGCGACCGGGGGAGCCCTGGGGCTACCAGAAGTTCACCCGCCGGGCCAACGACTGGGCCATCGTCGGGGTGGCCGCGACCGGTGGCCGGGTGGCCCTGGCCAACATGGGCGCCCGTCCGCTGCGGGCTTCGGCGGTGGAACAGGCCCTGGCGTCCGGGGCTTCGGTGACCGACGCGGCCCAGCTGGCGGCCGAAGGCACCGAGCCGGGCGAGGACATCCACGCCGACCGGGAGTACCGGCAGCACCTGGCCCGGGTGCTCACCGAACGGGCGCTGCGGCACCAGACCGGCTGATGGTCCCTCCGGCTGAAGCGCCAGCATCATCGCTGCCAGCACCATCGCCGCCAGCACTGTCGCTGTCGGAATGGATCGTGCTGAGCCTGGTCTGCGAAGGGCCCACGCACGGCAACGCGGTCAGCCGCGAGGTGGCCAGGTCGGGCGAGCTGGGCCGGATCTGGCAGGTCCAGCGCGGGGTGGTCTACCGCTCGCTGGAGCGGCTCACCGACCTCGGCCTGATCCGCCCGGCGGGGGAGGAGCGCTCGCAGCGGGGCCCGGTCCGGCTGCTGGTCGAGGCCACCCACGCCGGCCAGGCGGCGGCCACGGTGTGGCAGCACGAGCCGGTCCAGCACACGCGCGACATCCGGTCCGAACTGCTGGTCAAGCTGGCGTTGCTGGATCGCTCCGGTGGCGACCCGCGCGACCTGCTGCTGGCCCAGCGCACCCTGCTGGTCCCGATCGCGAAGGCCTTGAACGACCGGATTCCCTTCGCCACCGGATTTGACCGCACTCTGCTGCTCTGGCGGTCCGAAACAGCCGCGGCCACGGTTCGTTTCCTCGACGCGTGTCTCAGATCGGTACTGGTATAACGCGGTCGCCGGCCCTAAATTGACTCCCAGGCCCAAAGTTCTGGGGAGGATCACGCATGCCAGAGGTCACCGTCACCGTAGATGGGATCAAATATGTCGACAACGTCGAGCCGCGGCTGCTGCTCGTGCACTACCTGAGGGAAGTCGTCGGTAAGACCGGCACCCCTATCGGATGCGACACCTCCAACTGCGGCGCATGCACGGTGCTGCTGGACGGGGAATCGGTCAAGAGCTGCGCGGTGCTGGCCGTTCAGGCTGACGGCGCCCAGATCACCACGATCGAAGGCATGGCTGAGGGCGGCAACCTTCATCCCCTGCAGCAGGCGTTCCACGAGCAGCACGCCCTGCAGTGCGGCTACTGCACACCCGGCATGATCATGGCCGCGGCCGATCTGCTGCGGGAGAACCCGCATCCGACCGAGGCCGAGATCCGGGAGGGCATAGAAGGCAACCTGTGCCGCTGCACCGGTTACGAGAACATCGTCCGCGCCGTGCGGAGCGCCGCGGAGACGGGGGTGAACCAGTGACCGCGATCGAGGATGCGCCCGTCGCCGAGCTGGGCCGGGCCCGGCTGCGCAAGGAGGACGCGCGGCTGATCACCGGCCAGACCAACTGGACCGACAACATCAAGCTGCCCGGCATGCTGCACGTGGCCTTCCTGCGCAGCCCGTTCGCGCACGCACGGATCAGGTCCGTGGACGTCAGCGCGGCGCGGGACGAGCCCGGCGTGATCGCCGCCTACTCGGGCGCGGACTTCGCGGCCGAGCAAGGCAGCCTGCCCTGCGCCTGGCCGGTCACCCCGGACATCATCATCCCCGACCATCCGCCGATGGCCACCGACGAGGTGCGTTACGTGGGCGAGGCCGTGGCCTGCGTGGTGGCCCGGGACCGGTACGCCGCCGCGGACGCGCTGAACGCGATCGAGATCGACTACGACCCGCTGCCGCCGGTGCTGGACATCAGGGACGCCATCAAGGACGGCTCGCCCAAGGTGCATGAGGCGGGCAACCAGAGCTTCG
>DATDIH010000389.1:0-16106 GCA_036521155.1 Streptosporangiaceae bacterium | reverse complement strand
ACCGGTAGCCGTTCCCCGGCCTGCCTGGCTGGGCCCCTCCGCCCGGCCAGCGTGAACACCGGAGTGTGGGCGATTTCTGCTGCTCCAGCGACTGCTGCTCCAGCGACAGTTTCCGCCCACAAACCCCGGCTGGTCGGCCCGCCGCCGCAGCCGGAGCCGCGCCCTCCCCGCGTCCCGCCCGCCGCTCGAGTCACACCCGCCTCACCGGTTCGGGTCACAGCGGTACGCACCCCCTCCCGGGCGAATTTTTCCGAACCAAAACGGTAGAAACGCCGTACACCGGATAGCAGATTCTCAAGCGGACCGACGAGTAGCCCCGAGGAGGCCGCCATGGCCCTGGCGGCGGATGAAGAACGCGCGCTGTCCCGGATCGAGGAGGAACTTCGCCGTTCTGATCCAAAGCTGGCCGCCAAGCTGGCCATGTTCAACCGCCTCACCCGGTCCGAGGCCATGCCCCAGCGCGAACTGGTGACCGCCCCCGGCCGGCTGCGGCGGCTGTCGGCCCGCGCCGGGGTCTGGACCGCCCGCTGGCGGCTCTTCCCGCCGGTCCCGTCCCGCGGCACGCGCCTCACGCCGCCACCCGGTCCGGCCACCCGGCCCGGCTCGGGTGCGCAGCCGCACCCGGGCCACCTCTTCAACCTCAGCCCGCGCCCCAGCCGCCTGCCCAGTGACCGGCCCGGTGACCGGGCCAGCGAGCACTCCGGCCCCGCACCGCGCCGCTGGCCGGCCCGCTTCGCCGCGATCCTGCCGGTGATCATGACCGTGTGCGCGCTGGGCGCGATCGTCGCGATCTTCTCCGCGCTCGGCCGCGTCGACACCTCGGGCGCCAACCCGGTCCCGGCCAGCCAGTGCCGTTCGGTGCTGCTGCCCGACTGCCCGTCCGCCACCGCGCACACCGCGCATACCGCACCCAATCCCTGACCGCCTCGCCCGCCGGGCGCGCCAGTGGGCGGCCTGCCCGGCCTGGTTAGAGTTGCCCCATGGACCCCCGTACGTACGTAGCGGAGAACGCCAGCGCCTTTTTCGTGGATCTGAAGGAGTGGCTCGCCATTCCGTCGATCTCCGCGGATCCGGCCCGCCGCGACGACGTACGCCGGTCCGCCGAATGGCTCGCCGACCGGCTGCGCACGACCGGCTTCCCGGTCGCCGAGATCTGGGAGACCGGGGACCCCGATGCTCCCGGCCAGCCCGCGGTGTTCGCCGAGTGGAAGGCCGCTGACCCGGACGCGCCCACCGTGCTGATCTACGGCCACCACGACGTGCAGCCCATCGATCCGCTGGACGAATGGCACAGCCCGCCGTTCGATCCCATCGAGCAGGACGGCCAGATCCTGGCCCGCGGCGCCTCCGACGACAAGGGCCAGGTGCTGTTCCACGCGCTGGGGGTGAGCGCCGTCCTGGCCGCGTCCGGCCAGGACGCCCCGCCGGTCACCCTCAAGCTACTGATCGAGGGCGAGGAGGAATCCGGCTCCCCGCACTTTCCCGGCCTGCTGCACCGGCAGCGGGACCGGCTCGGCTGCGACCTGATCGTCGTCTCCGACACCACCATGTGGTCCCGGGATGTGCCGTCCATGTGCACCGGCATGCGCGGCCTGGCCGAGGCCCAGATCGACGTGACCGGGCCCTCCCGTGACCTGCACTCGGGGTCGTTCGGCGGGGCGGTGCCCAACCCGCTGCAGGCCCTGGCCCAGTTGCTGGCCGGCCTGCACGACGCCGAAGGCCGGGTGACGCTGCCCCGCTTCTACGACCGGGTACTGCCGCTCAGCAACGAAGAACGCGAGATGTTCGCCAAGCTCCCGTTCGACGAGAAGGCCTGGCTGGCCGAGGCCGGCGACAGCCGGGCCGCCACCGGCGAGGCGGGCTTCAGCACCCTGGAGCGCATCTGGGCCCGGCCCACCGCCGAGATCAACGGCATGTGGGGCGGGCACACCGGGCCCGGCACCAAGACCATCATCCCCCGCGAAGCTCACGCCAAGCTGTCGTTCCGGCTGGTCGCGGACCAGGACCCGGCCGACGTGCTGGCCGGGCTGCAGGAGTACGTGGCCGACCACACCCCGCCCGGGGTCGAGGCCCGGGTGGTGCTGCCCGGCCCCGGCGTGCGCCCGTCGCACTCACCGGTGGACTCCCCGGCCGTGCAGGCCGCCCGGCGGGCCATGGGCCGGGCCTTCGGCCGCGAGGTGCTGTTCACCCGGGAGGGCGGCAGCGGCCCAGAAGCCGACCTGGCCGAGGTCCTGGGCGCCCCGCTGGTGTTCGTCGCGGTCGGCCTGGATGGCGACCGCATCCACGCCCCGAACGAAAAGGTGGACATGGACCTGCTGCTCAAGGGGGCCGAGGCGGCCGCGTACCTCTGGCAGGACCTGGCCTCCGGCCGGTCCGGGTCCCATTCGTGACCGCCGACGCCCCGGCGGGCCCGCTCGGTGAACTGGTCCTGGCCCGGGAGACCGTCGACCGGGCCACCGAAAGGCGTTTCGACCAGGCCTGGCTCGACTCGACCTGGGCCAGCGCGGACACCCGGGTGCTGGTGGTGCACCGCGGCCGGGCCCTGGTCCGCTTGGTGGACGGCCGGGCCGAACTGATCTTCGTCTCCCCGCGCGAGGCGCCGGAGGGGGTCCGCTTCCTGCTCGGCGTGGAGACCACCGACGCCGGCGAGGTCGTCTACTACGGGGTCTCCGGCCCGATCGAGGGCGCGCCCGACGACCCGCCCGAGGCGCGCGGCACCGGCCCGGGCCGCAAGGCCCCGGCCCGGGACAGCACCCCGCGGCCGCTGTCATTGCGCGAGGCCGGGTCGCTGCTGGGCGACCGGGACGCCGGCCTGATGACCCACGCCGTGGCCCTGGCCAACTGGCACGACACGCACACCCACTGCCCGATCGACGGCACCCCGACCGTGGTCAACCCGGGCGGCCACTCGACCACCTGCCCGGCCGACGGCACCGAGCACTTCCCGCGCACCGACCCGGCCGTGATCATGCTGGTCAGCGACCCCGAGGACCGCTGCCTGCTGGCCCGCAACAAGGCCTGGCCGGAGCACCGGGTGTCGATCCTGGCCGGGTTCGTCGACCCCGGGGAGTCGGCCGAGCACGCCGTGGCCCGCGAGGTGCACGAAGAAGTCGGCATCGCCGTGGACCAGGTGACCTACCTGGGCAGCCAGCCGTGGCCGCTGCCACGCAGCCTCATGCTCGGCTTCCGGGCCCGGGCCGTCGGTGACCTCACCTTCCACGTGGACGCGGAGGAGATCACCGAGGCCAACTGGTACTCGCGCGACGAACTGCTGCGGGCCCTGAACGCCGGGGAACTGGCCCTGCCGCCCGCAGTCTCCATCGCCCGCCGCATCATCGAGTCCTGGTACGGCGGCGAGCTTCCCGACGGCGACAGCGCCTGGCTCCGTTAGCAGTACGGGGCTAGCAGTACGGTGCTAGCAGTACGGGGGCTGGCTGGTGAGGGCGGTGGCCACCCGCATGAACACCCCGAACAGCCGGTAGAGCTGGGGGAGTGGCCCGCTGACCTCCACGGTCCGGCTGTCCCGGGCCCGGGTGCCCGGGATGGCGGTCAGCTGGCTGGCCACCGACGTCGACTGCCAGCGGACGGCCAGGGTGGCCTCGGGGTTGACCGGGCCGATGGCCGGGAGCTGGGCCAGACCGCGGGCCACCCCGGCTTCGATCGCGGCCTGAGCCTCCGGCACCGGCCGGAGTTCGGCCGCGAACCGGTCCCGGACGTACTTCACCGGCACGGTGGTCGCGCCCCCGGCCCAGGCCGTCATCTCGGCGCAGGCGGCGTCGTCGCCGGACAGGACGGCCAGCGGCACCCCGAGCGCGGCCGCGGTGGCCTGGGCCAGGCCGATCTCCCCGGCCGGGCGCCCGTCCAGCCACATGTCCTCGATCTCGTGGCCCATGAACGAGTGACTGAGCACACCGAGGGTCCCGGCCCGAGCGTGGTAGCCGATGCACACCATCGCGTCGTAGCCGCCGTCCAGGCCTTCCAGCATGCCCATCAGCTTGGGCCGCCCCCGCACCAGCCGGGTCTCCGGATCCAGCTGCTGGGGCAGGATGTTGCGCATCGGGCCGTGCGCGTCGTTCACCGTGACCACGGTGGCCGGGTCGGCCGCCCGCGCCCCGCGGATGGCGCTGTTGACGTCCTCGGTCATCAGCATCCGGCCCCGCTCGTAGTCGATGCCGCCCGGCTGCACGTCGCCGGCATCGACCACGCCGCTGACGCCCTCCATGTCTGCGCTGATGTACACCTTCACACCGGCACCCTAACCGCCAGGTAAAACGGCAGCTCAGGGCGAGTGCTGACGCAGATTTCGACCTTCAATCTTGATTAAACCCACCTAGTAAGTAGGATATGCAGGGTGACTACTGCTTTGCGGCTGGTACGGCGCGGCCACGTGGACTTCGTCCGGGTGGCCAGCGCCCAGTGTCCGGGGCCGCGCTGACCGATCCGCCATCCGCCGGACCGGCTGTCGCGTACCGGAAAGAGGGCCCGCCCGCCATGTACGTGAAGGAGTCACCAATGCCGACCGACCTGCTCGCCGCCCGAGTGTTCCAGATCCCCGGGCCGGACCAGCCGACTGCCACCCCCGATACCGCCACCAGCCACCCGGGCCCGGTCCCGCCGACGCCGTTCTCCAGTGCCGCGGCCCCGCAGGCCACCCCGGAGCGCGCCGTGACCCAGGCCCGAGCCCAAGCCCAGCTCCCCGCCGACGCAACCAAGGCCCCGGCCAGGAACGCGGCCGGCACCCCGGCCAGGAACGCGGCCAGGACCGTGATCCCGGCCGCGGCCCGCGCCCTCGGCGCGGTCCTGCCCGAAGGGACGCTGCGCCCCGAGCCCGGCCTGCCCGCCGACCTGCCGCCCGGCCTGGCCGAGGCCCTGCCCGCCGAGCTGGGCGGGCTGACCAGCCCGGACGAGCCCGGCTCGGGCGGCACGCTGCTGGCCGTGGTCCCGATCCCCGGCACCGACAGCTCACTGGCCATCGTCGGCTACACGGTCCCGGCCGGTGTGGCCCGGGACCGGGTGCAGGCGCCGCGGCAGGCCGACGGCGGCCTGGTCGTGGACCACGCCCGCCGCTGCGTGTGGCTGAGCGGGCGGGAGGTCCAGCTCACCTACCAGGAGTTCGAGCTGCTGGCGTTCCTGAGCGCGAACCCGGCCCAGGTGTTCAGCCGGGCCGACCTGCTGCAGCAGGTCTGGGGTCAGCGGGAGAACTCACGCCATCACACCCGCACCGTGGACGTGCACGTGAGCCGCCTGCGCCGCAAGCTCGGCCCGGTCTTCGGCCAGTGCCTGACTACCGAGCACCGGGTCGGCTACCGCTTCGACCCCAGCATGGACGTCAGCGTCTAGTTCGCGCTGGGGGTACCCGGGGCGGCCGGCTTCTCGGGTGGGATGTCGTCGCTGTGCTTTTCCAGGTAATCCAGGTAGAGCGGGCGGAGCGCCTCGGCCGTCTCACCCTCACCCGAGCCCAGCGCGTCCGAGATCAGGGCCGAGATCCGGTACAGGTCGGCCCCGGTCCGGCCCGGGTTGCCCTCGGCCGCCTCGGCGGCCGGGATCTCGCGCAGCAGTTGCCACAGGAAGCCGACGTCCGCGTGGTGCAGGGCACGGCGCATGGCTAGGTCGTGAAGCTCAGGGGAGGACATCGCCTCGAGGTCACTGCGGCTCAGCACGTGGCTACCCTACCGCTCGCTAGCATGGCCCGATGAGCGACGGGGCCCAGACCAAGGCCAAGGAGACCAAAGCCAAGGAGACCAAGGCCAAGGAGACCAAGGCCAAGGAGACCAAGGCCAAGCCGTGCGTGTTCTGCGCGATCATCAACGGTGAGGTGAAAGCCGACGTCATCGACGAGGGCGAGCACTGGATCGCGTTCCTGGACCACCGGCCGCTGTTCCGCGGGCACACCCTGCTCGTGCCGAAGATCCACGTCCGGCTGCTCAGCGACCTGCCCGCGGACCGGGTGGGGGAGTTCTTCACCGAAGCCCAGCGGCTGGAGCGGGCGGTGGAGGACGGGCTGGACGCCGACGGGTCGATGATCCTCATCAACAACGTGGTCAGCCAGTCCGTACCGCATCTGCACCTGCACGTGATCCCGCGCCGGAAAAAGGACGGCCTGCGCTTCTGGCTCGGGCCCCGGCACCCCTACGATGCCGAGCACCCGGCCGAGGAGTACGCGGCGAAAATCCGGGCCGCTCTGCCCATCGGGTAGATTCCAGGCGAAGCGCAGGCTGGTCAGGAGCCAACTGCAGTGACAGGATTGAGCGCAACGGAAAAGGGCAGACGGAGGGCTATGGACCTTCACACCCATGGGCTTGGCGACGACGCCACCGCCCCGGGCGATCAGGAGCCGATCGGGGGATGCTCCCACCGGTCCGGCAAGCCCGCATCCGTGCTGCTGGTGGCCGTGATCGTGGTGGCCTTCGTCGGAGGTGCGTTCGCCGTCCTGGACGAGGCCTGGCCGTTGTTCTGGGTGGGTTTGGCCGTTCTGGTGCTGTCCGTGCCCGCCAGCCGCCTGATCGGGTTGGTGCGGGATGCCGTGCAGGCCGGGAGCCTGCCGGGCCTGCCGAACCGGGGCGGACCCATCACGCCGGCCTTCGGGTCGGCCCTGCCCGCTGGCGTTGACGTGGTCCCGGCCCCCGCCGTGGTGGCCGAGCAGCCGACGGTGCCGTCCTGACGCGCTGATCGGTGTGTTAGTAACCCGGACCACAGTGGGCGCGCGGGCTTGTGTCACCAAGCACGAAAATGTCGCGGCCGTCCTATGCTGCCCTGAGTGCCGGCCGCCGGGGCGGCCCGACCATCGAGGAGTTTCTTTATGCCGCCGTGGCCAGGCAACCCCTACCCGCTCGGTGCCACCTACGACGGCGCGGGAACCAACTTCGCCCTGTTCTCCGAGGTGGCCGAGAAGGTCGAACTGTGCCTGTTCAACGACGACGGCCACGAAGAGCGGATCCGGCTCACCGAGATGGACGGGTTCGTTCACCACTGCTACCTGCCCAACGTGGTGCCCGGCCAGCAGTACGGTTACCGCGTCCACGGACCGAACGACCCGGCCCGGGGGCTGCGCTGCAACCCGAACAAGCTGCTCCTCGACCCCTACGCCAAGGCGGTCACCGGCGAGGTCGACTGGGACGAGTCGCTGTTCGGCTACCGGTTCGGCGACCCGGACCAGCGCAACGATGAGGACTCCGCCCCGCACATGTGCAAGGGCGTGGTCATCAACCCGTTCTTCGACTGGGTCAACGACCGGCCCCCGCACATCCCCTACAACGAGACGGTCATCTACGAGGCCCACGTCAAGGGCCTGACCTACCAGCACCCGGCCATCCCCGACGAACTGCGCGGCACCTACGCCGGCATCGCCCACCCGGCCATCATCGAGCACCTGACCCGGCTGGGCGTGAACGCGATCGAGCTGATGCCGGTCCATCAGTTCCTCACCGACAAGGTGCTGCAGGACCGGGGCCTGCGCAACTACTGGGGCTACAACACGATCGGCTTCTTCGCCCCGCACGCCGGATACTCCGCGGCCGGCGGCGGCAACCAGGTGCAGGAGTTCAAGGCCATGGTGCGGGCCCTGCACGAGGCCAGCATCGAGGTCATCCTGGACGTGGTGTACAACCACACCGCCGAGGGCAACCACCTCGGGCCCACGCTGTCGTTCCGGGGCATCGACAACGCGGCCTACTACCGGCTGGTCGATGACGATCCGCAGTACTACATGGACTACACCGGCACCGGCAACTCGCTGAACGTCCGGCACCCGCACTCGCTCCAGCTGATCATGGACTCGCTCCGCTACTGGGCCACCGAGATGCGCGTCGACGGGTTCCGGTTCGACCTGGCCGCCACGCTGGCCCGTGAGTTCTACGACGTCGACCGGCTGGCCGCGTTCTTCGACGTGGTCCAGCAGGACCCGGTGATCAGCCAGTCCAAGCTGATCGCCGAGCCGTGGGACGTCGGCCCCGGCGGCTACCAGGTCGGCCAGTTCCCGCCGTTGTGGACCGAGTGGAACGGCAAGTACCGCGACACCGTGCGCGACTTCTGGCGCGGCGAGGCGGGCTCCCTGGGCGAGTTCGCGTCCCGGATCACCGGGTCGTCCGACCTGTACCAGCACGACGGCCGGCGCCCGGCCGCGTCGATCAACTTCATCACCGCCCACGACGGCTTCACCCTCAACGACCTGGTCTCCTACAACCAGAAGCACAACGAGGCCAACGGTGAGGACAACCGGGACGGCGCCGACGACAACCGCTCCTGGAACTGCGGGGCCGAGGGCCCGACCGACGACCCGGCCATCAGCGAACTGCGGGCCCGCCAGCGGCGCAACTTTATCAGCACGCTGCTGCTGTCCCAGGGCGTGCCGATGCTGCTGGGCGGGGACGAGATCGGCCGCACCCAGGACGGCAACAACAACGCCTACTGCCAGGACGACCCGATCTCCTGGGTGGACTGGAAGCGGGCCGAGCAGTTCACCGAGCTGGCCGCGTTCACCGGCGCGGTGTCGGAGTTCCGCCGGGTCCACCCGGTGTTCCGGCGCCGCCGGTTCTTCGCCGGCCGCCCGGCCGAGGGCGACCGGCTCCGCGACATCGTGTGGTTCAGCACCACCGGCACCGAGATGACCGACGAGGACTGGGGTGCCCCGGTCGGCCGCTCGGTGATGATGTTCCTGAACGGCAACGGCATCCCCGACCTGGACGCCCGCGGCGAACCGGTCATCGACAGTTCATTCCTGCTCGCTTTCAACGCCGACGCCGAAGATGTCAGCATGATGCTGCCCGGCTCCGCGTACGGGGAGCGCTGGGCGGTCGTGCTGGACACCGCGGCCGGCGAGGTTCCGGCCGCGCTGGGCGCGCTGGGCGGGGTCACCAGCCTCGGGCCGCTGGGCAGCCTGGGCCCGCCGCTGGGCGCGGTCGCGGCCGGCAGCAGCTACGACCTGATGGAGGGAGCCCGGGTGGTGGAGGCCAAGGCCACGCTCAAGGTGGCCGGGCGGTCCCTGGTCGTCCTGCAGCGCAGCGAGCCGAACGAGTGACCACACCCGGCCGGGTGACCACGCCCAGCTCGACCTACCGGGTCCAGCTCGGCCCGGGCCTGGACTTCGGCGCCGCCGCCGACCTGACCGGCTACCTGGCCGACCTGGGGATCGGCGCGCTCTACGCGTCGCCGGCGCTGGCCGCCGCGCCCGGCTCCACCCACGGCTACGACGTGGTCGACCCGACCCGGGCCAGCGGGCCCCTGGGCGGCGAGCAGGGGTTCGCACGGCTGTCCGAACGGCTGCGGCAGGCCGGGCTCGGGCTGGTGCTGGACATCGTGCCCAACCACGAGGGCATCGCCGTCCCGCAGGCCAATCCGGCCTGGTGGGATGTGCTGGAGCACGGGGCGGATTCCTCTTACGCGCGTTTCTTCGACATCGACTGGACCCGGCCGCCGATCATGGTCCCGGTGCTGGCCGACGACGCCGCGGTCGCGGACATCAAGATCGTCGACGGGCAGCTGGCGTACTACGACCAGCGGTTCCCGATCGCGCCCGGCACCGGGGACGGCACCCCGCAGCAGGTGCACGAGCGGCAGCACTACCGGCTGGTCGACTGGCGCCGGGCCAGCACCGAGCTGAACTACCGGCGCTTCTTCGACATCACCACCCTGGCCGCGGTCCGGGTCGAGGACCTGGAGGTGTTCGACGCCACCCACGCCCTGATCCTGCGCTGGGTGCGGGAGGGCCTGGTCACCGGCCTGCGGGTGGACCACCCGGACGGCCTGGCCGACCCCGGCCGCTACCTGCGCCGGCTGGCCAGCGCGGCCCCGTCGGCCTGGCGGGTGGTGGAGAAGATCCTCGGTCCCGACGAGGCGATGCCGCCGCCCGGGCGCTGGCCGGTGGCCGGCACCACCGGGTACGACACGCTGCGGCTGGTGTGCGGGCTGTTCGTGGACCCGGCCGGGGCGGGGCCGCTGACCGAGCTGGCCACCGCCGAGTACGGCCCGCAGGACCTGCGCGCGATGGAGCACGACGCCAAGCGCTGGATCGCCGAGCACATCCTGCGCGCCGAGGTCCGCCGGATCGCCGCCGTGGCAGCCCGCGACCTGCCGTTCGGCAGCGGCCGGGACGACCTCGAACCCGCCGTCATCGAGCTGCTGGCGTCGTTCGCGGTGTACCGGTCCTACCTGGCCGACGGCGAGGACGGCCCGCTGCGCGACGCCGCCGCCGAGGCCACCGGCCGCGCCCCCGACCTGGCCGGCGCGATCGCCGCGCTGGTGACCCGGATGACCGGCGACCCCGGTGGCGAGCTGGCCGAACGGGTCCAGCAGACCGCGGCCATGGTGATGGCCAAGGGTGTCGAGGACACCACGTTCTACCGCTACAACCGGTTCGTCGCCCTCAACGAGGTGGGCGGGGACCCGGGCCGGTTCGGGGTCCCGCCGGAGGAGTTCCACCGGCGGGCCGCCGCCCTGGCCGACGGTCCGCACCGGGCCACCATGACCGCGCTGTCCACCCACGACACCAAGCGCTCGGAAGACGTCCGGGCCCGGCTGGCGGTGCTGTCCGAGGTCCCGGGCGAGTTCACCGAGGCCGTCCAGCGCTGGTCGGCCCGGGCCCGGCTGCCCGAGCCGACCCTGAACCTGCTGGCCTGGCAGTCGCTGGTCGGCGCCTGGCCGATCAGCCCCGACCGGCTGCGCGGCTACCTGGAGAAGGCCTCCCGCGAGGCCAAGCTGGCCACCAGCTGGACCGAGCCGAACGCCGAGTTCGACCAGGCCGTGGCGGCCTGGCCCCAGACCGTGCTGGCCGACGGCGGCCTGATCGCCGACGTGGAAGGCTTCGTCCGCTGGATCCAGCCGGCGGGCTGGGCCAACGCGCTCGGCCAGAAGCTGGTCCAGCTGACCATGCCCGGCGTGCCCGACCTGTACCAGGGCAGCGAGCTTTGGGACCTGTCCCTGGTCGACCCGGACAACCGCCGCCCGGTCGACTTCGGGCACCGGCGCGAGCTGCTGGCCCGGATCGACGCGGGCTGGCGGCCCGCCGTCGACACCTCCGGCGCGGCCAAGCTGCTGGTCGTGACCACGGCCCTGCGGCTGCGCCGGGACCGGCCCGAGCTGTTCGAGGGCTACCGGCCGCTGGCCGCCGACGGCCCGGCCGCCGGGCACCTGATCGCATTCGAGCGGGGCGACCGCCAGCTGGTGACCGTGGCCACCCGGCGGCCACTGACCCTGGAACGCTCCGGCGGCTGGCCCGGCACCACCCTGACCCTGCCCGGCCCGGCCGGGGTGGCCTGGACCGACCTGCTCACCGGGCGGGCCATGGGCGGCGGGGCCATCCCGCTCGAGGCCCTGCTGTCCCGGTACCCGGTGGCCCTTCTCGTGCGAGGTGACCAGTGACGTCCGTCCGCCCCTCCGTCTGGCGTCCCTCCGTCTGGGCGCCCGACCGCACCCGGGTCCGGCTCCGCGCTGAGCAGCGTGACGTCGAGCTGACCAAGGACGACCGCGGCTGGTGGCACGGGCCCGACCCGCTCCAGCCCGGGACCGACTACGCCTTCCTGCTCGACGACGATGACACCCCGCTCCCGGACCCGCGCTCGCGCTGGCAGCCGGACGGCGTGCACGGGCCGTCCCGGGTCTACGACCACACCGCCTACGCCTGGACCGACCGGGCCTGGACTGGGCGGGCCCTTCCCGGCGCGGTCATCTACGAGCTGCACATCGGCACCTTCACCCCCGGCGGTACGTTCGACTCGGCCATCGAGCGCCTGGACTACGTGGCCGACCTGGGCATCGACCTGGTCGAGGTGATGCCGGTCAACGCCTTCGACGGCACCGCGGGCTGGGGCTACGACGGCGTGCTGTGGGGCGCGGTGCACGAGCCGTACGGCGGCCCGGACGGGTTCAAGCGGTTCGTGGACGCCTGCCACGCCCGCGGCCTGGGCGTGGTCCTTGACGTGGTCTACAACCACATCGGCCCCTCCGGTAACTACCTGGACCGGTACGCCCCCTACTTCGCGGGCCAGAACCAGTGGGGCTCCGCCCTCAACGTGGACGGCCCCGGCTCCGACGAGGTGCGCCGCTACGTCATCGACAACGCCCTGAGCTGGCTGCGGGACTTCCACGTGGACGGGCTCCGGCTGGACGCGGTGCACGCGATCGCCGACCGCCGGGCCCTGGGCCTGCTGGAAGAGCTGGCGACCGCCGTGGACGCCCTGTCCGCCGGGATCGGCCGGCCGCTGAGCCTGATCGCCGAGTCCGACCTGAACGACCCCAAGCTGGTCACCCCGCGCGAGGCCGGCGGCTACGGCCTGACCGCCCAGTGGTGCGACGACATCCACCACGCCCTGCACGTGAAGCTGACCGGCGAGACCCAGGGCTACTACGCCGACTTCGCCGCCCCCGACGCCCTGGCCACCACCTTGCGCCGGGCCTACTTCCACGCCGGCACCTGGTCCTCGTTCCGGCAGCGGACCCACGGCCGCCCGGTCGACCTGCGCCGCATCCCCGGCTACCGCTTCCTGGCCTACCTGCAGGACCACGACCAGATCGGTAACCGGGCCCAGGGGGACCGGCTGTCGGCCAAGGTCTCACCGGGCCTGCTGGCCTGCGGCGCCGCCATCGTCCTGGGCTCGCCCTACACGCCGATGATCTTCATGGGCGAGGAGTGGGCAGCCAGCACCCCGTGGCAGTTCTTCGCCTCGTTCCCCGACCCTGGCCTGGCCGAAGCCGTCCGCAACGGCCGCCGCGCCGAGTTCGCCGCCCACGGCTGGGGTTCGGAGGAGATCCCCGATCCCATGTCCCCCGCCACCGTCGAGAACTCCACCCTGAAGTGGTCGGAGATCACCGAAGGTCAGCACCGTGGGTTGCTGGAGTTGTACCGGGACCTGATCACCTTGCGTCACACGCACCCCGAACTGGCCGACCCGCGCCTGGATCAGTTCACCGTGCGCACCGGCCCGGGGGAGCGCTGGCTGGTGCTGCACCGCGGCAGCCTCCGCGTCGTCTGCAACCTGGCCGCCGAGGTCGACAACATCCGCCTGGACCGCCCCGTTGACGTCGTCCTGCTGGCTTCGGCCAAGGTCAACCACGCCGGCCCGGTCCTGGAGCTCCCCCCCGAGTCCTTCGCCGTCGTCCGCACCGTCTCCGAAGCCGAGGCCCGCCCGGTCACCCCCGAAGATCTGGCCGCCATCGAGTAGCGGCCGCCCGGCGGCCTCGGCGTCCGGCCGCCTCAGGCTGGGCGGAGCATTTCGGCGTCGAGGCACTGGGGCGGGATCGCGAAGCCGTCGGCCAGCGTCTGGGCGTGCGGGCGTAGCTGCTCGCACAGGGTGTTGACCGCGCTGGTCACCGACTTGGCCCGGGTCGGGGTGAGCCGGCCGTGAGCCTGGAACCAGGCCAGGTCGGCCTCGATGGTGGCCAGCACGTACAGGTCGCACACCCGGCTCAGCAGGGCGTGGGCGGCCGGGTCGGGGCAGCGCTCCAGACCGGCCAGGAACGCCTCCAGCACGACCCGGTCCACGTGCGCCCGGGCCGCCCGCAGCAGGTGGTCCTGGGCGTCGTTGAACACCGCGAACGCAGCCGCACCCTGCTCACCATTGGCCCCCTCGCCGGACGCGGCCACGGCCGCGCGGCGCAGCCGGCGGGCCAGCCCGTCGACCGTGTGCTGCTCCCGGTCCTCGAACGCGCGCACCTGCCAGGCCCGGTCGAACAGCACGGTCTCGTCGTCCCGGCCCGGCGCGGCCGCGGTCAGCCGCTCGATCACCCCGCGGGCCGCGGTCCGCTCGATCAGCGCGCCCGCAAACTTCTCGGCCACGAACCGGGCGGTGGCCAGCGGGCCCAGGTCGGCGAAGTCGCTCTGGTAGTTGGTCAGCAGGCCCTTGGCCACCAGCTGGAGCAGCACGGTGTTGTCGCCTTCGAACGTGGTGAACACGTCGGTGTCGGCCTTGAGCGTCATCAGCTGGTTGCCGGCCAGGTAGCCGGCCCCGCCGCAGGCCTCCCGGCAGGCCTGCACGGTGGCGGTGGTGTGCCAGGTGGAGACGGCCTTGAGCCCGGCCGCGCGGGACTCCAGCTCCCGCTGCCGCCGCTCGTCCGGCTCGACGTTCGGGGCCGGCCGGCTGACCTCGTCCAGCGCCCCGGCCAGCTCGTACTGAGCGAAGCTGAGCGCGTACGTGATGGCCAGGGCGGGCAGCAGCTTGCGCTGGTGGGTCCGGTAGTCGAGCAGGGTGACCTCACCCGAGCCGTCCGGCAGCTCGAACTGCTTGCGCTGGTTGCCGTAGGCGACCGCGATGGCCAGCGCCCGCTTGGCCGCGCTGCCGGCCGTGCCCGCCACCGAGATCCGGCCCCGGATCAGCGTGCCGATCATGGTGAAGAACCGGCGGCCGTCGCTCTCGATCGGGCTGGTGTAGTGCCCGTCCGCGTCCACGTCGCCGAACCGGTTGAGCAGCGCCTCTCGCGGCACCCGCACGTCGTCGAAGGTCAGCCGCCCGTTGTCGACTCCGTTCAGGCCGCCCTTGCGCCCGCAGTCCCCGATCGTCACGCCGGGGCGGGGCTGCCCGTCCGCGTCCCGGATCGGCACCAGCAGGGCGTGCACCCCGTGGCCGGTCCCGTCCACGATCAGCTGGGCGAACACCACCGCCATCCGGCCATCCCGGGCCGCGTTGCCGATGTAGTCCTTGCGCGCCCCCGGGTCCGGGGTGCTGACCACGAACTCCCCGGCGGCCGGGTCGTAGGTCGCGGTGGTGCGCAGGTGCTGGACGTCCGAGCCGTGCCCGGTCTCGGTCATGGCGAAGCACCCGGGCAGCGACAGGTCGATGATGTCGCGCAGGTACTTCTGGTGGTGGCGTTCGGTGCCGAGCAGCTGGACGGCGCCGCCGAACAGCCCCCACTGCACGCCCGCCTTGACCATCAGCGACAGGTCGCCGAAGCCGAGCATCTCGTGCGCGACCACCGACCCGGCCGGGTCGTCCTGGCCGCCGTACTCGCGCGCAAAGCCCAGCCGCGAATGGCCGGTCTTGGCCAGCAGGCGCAGGTCTTCCAGGATCTGCCGCCGGTACTCCTCGGTGCTGAGGTCCGACCGGTCCCGCACGTCGGCCCCGGCCAGCTGAGTCCGCACTTCCCGCCGCAGGTCGGCCCAGCGGCCGTCCAGGGCCGCGGTCAGCGCGGCCGGCTGGACCTGGTCCAGGGTGGTGGAGGGTATGCCCACGATTCCTCCGCTCATCGGCCTGTTTTATCGGCCTGGCTTGTTACTCAAGAGTAACATACTAACCGAACCGCATTCGGGGAGGCTGTGAGCTGTCCCACTCGCGACGGCCGAGAACGCAAAACGCGAGGCTGTGCCAGGTCCCGTCGGGCACAGCCCCGCGTAGCTCGGGCGGCCGTGGCTCTCAGCTGGCCAGGACCTCGTCCTCGTCGGCCGCGAAGTCCTCGTCGCGCTCGCTGGTCAGTTCCTTGATCGGCAGGGGGTCCTGCTCGCCGAGCTGTTCGCGGGCCAGGCCGTACCGCTCCACATGCTCGGGGTCGGCCAGGCTGATCGTGCGCAGTCCCTGGCTGACCAGCCGGTCGTTGATCTCGTCCAGGTGCTCCTGGACCAGTTGCTTCTCGGTGTCGGTGATCTTGCCCTTGTGCGGCTCGCCCGCGTGCTCGAGCGTGGCGTAGTTGACCTTGCTGGTGCCGCTGCCGGTGCTGGCCCGGCTGCCGCGGCTGCTGGTCGCGGACGCGGTCCGGGACGACTTCCGGGCCGGCCGCGCGGTGATGAGCAGCTCGCTCATGGCGGTGTCGGTGGCCATCGCGTCGAACGCTTCCAGGTCCACCGTGACCCGGCGCGGCTCGTCCTCGCCGGGCAGGTGCAGCTCGAGCACGGCGACAGCCAGTGCTGATTTCTCGATGGTCTGGGTCTCGTCGAGCAGCGCCTCGAACTCGACCGGGCTGTCTCCCAGCTCGGGGTGCTCGAGCACGACCACCCGTGTGAGCGTGTCTTCCTCGGTGATGAGCTGTCCGCTCAGGTCGCTGAATCGGACGGTCTTCTGGCCCACGATCGGCTCCTCCCGGTCTGGCTGCTCAATCTGGCTGACACGCATCGCCCGCCTCATTGGCTGGCCCCACGTTGGCTGGAACCGTGTGGCGTGTCATTCAACAAAATGTTCGATGAGGTG
>DATDIH010000388.1:0-9728 GCA_036521155.1 Streptosporangiaceae bacterium | reverse complement strand
AGCCCGCCCGAACGGCCCCCGAAGCCGCCGCCGACCCGGCCCCCTCGCCCGCGGGCGCCGCCGGAGCCCCGGCCCCGCTGATCTCCAGCGCCACCGCCCGCCCCCCCCGGGTCAAGCAGCCCGCCGATCCCCGCCCCGTCGACCAGGACAGCGGCCTGTCCGGCGGCGCGCTCCCGCTCCAGCCCGCCACCGGCCCCCCGTCCCCGGCCGCCCTGGCCGCGGCCCCCGCCCAGGCCAGCCACAACACCCCTGGCGCCCTCCCCATGGCCGGCGGCGTCTCCAGCCAGTCCGACCACGAACGCCACCGCGAGTCCTGGGCTCCCGAGGACCGAAACCCCTGGGGCCTCCCCGACACCTGCGTTCCCCCACTGATAGAAGGCCCGTGACCGATGAACAGTGCTGAACTATCCCAGCTCACCTGGTTCAAGAGCAGCAAGTCATACGCCAACGGCGCGTGCATCACCTGCGCCCGGCTGCCCGGGGGCGGCATGGCCGTCAAAGACTCCAAACACCCCGACGGCCCAGCCCTGCTGTTCCCGGCCGCCACGTGGCAGGCGTTCGCCGAGACCATCAAACTCCGCCCGCCCTGCTGAGCGCTCAGCGCTCGTGCGGGACCGCGGGCCTGGTCACTGCGACTACTGCGACCAGTTCGTCAAGGCCGCGGAAGTCATCGGGATTGGTGGTGAACAAGGGCAGCCCAGCCGCTATGGCCGTCGAAGCGATCATCAAATCGCTGGCCCGGCGTCGTGGCTTGCGCCCCGCAGCGACGACGGCCGCTGTCACCCGGCCGTAGATCCTGGCGGCCTCGGCGTCGAATGGAATCGGGTCGAACTCGCTCTCAGCGCGCTGCAGGATGTCGAGCCGTCGGGCGCGCTCGGCGTGTTCCTCGCCTGCGGGGTACCCCGGTAGGGAGTGGACCTCGTGCGGGCCCGCGGACAACTCGGCCAGGCTGATGGCGCTGATCGCCACTTCATCCGGCAATTCTTCCGCCTGGATCCACTTGCGAAGGATGATGATGTTGGTGTCCAGCAACCCCTGACGGGGCTGCTTACCGGTCGTAGGCACTGGTTGCGTCGTGGTCTGCGGCCGCCTCCTGGTCGGCCCGGAACCTGTCGAGGTCGACCGCAGCAGCACTGTGCGACATGGCGACGAACTCCGCCTTTGGCACGAACTGCCGCCGCGCGCGCAGTGGAATCAGTTCGCCGATCCGGTGCCCGTCTCTCGTGACCGTGAAGGACTGGCCGTGCTCGACGGCATCCATGATTTCCCGTGACTTGGTTCGCAGGTCGCGCTGCGTGATCTCAGGCTGGCTACCCATAACTTAATTGTAGCACCCTGTGCTACCTGGTGGCATCGCCGTGAGCGCCCGAGCCATGGCCACCAGCTGACCGGCGGTCCCGGGTGGGTCGACGAGCTGATGCAGGTGCTGCCCGGGCAGTTCGCGCACCAGCCAGCCCCGGGACCGAGCCTCGTCCGCCTCCCGGTCGTAGGGCGGGCCGAACACCAGGTACCCGCACCCCACTTCAGCGGACCACCCGTCCGGCACTGGGACCGGCTGTTCAAAATAGGTCAGCGGCAGCCGCGGCAGCTCAGCTTCGATGGCCGCGCGCCCAGGAACATCCGGGGCGCCCGCGAACATCGCGGCCACGTCGGCCTCGTCCCACCAGCTCAGCCAGGGCCGCAGCCGATCGCCGTCCAGCTGGCCGCGCAGGAAGCCCGTCATCTCCGGAGGCACCATCGGGCTCTCCCCGGTCACGGCCGGGATCGCCGCGTCCACGAACAGGCAAGTCCGCACCGGGTGCGCGGCCTGCGCGGCCAGCAGCGGCATGAACAGCCCGGCGTTGCTGTGGGCCACCAGCACCGTCGGCTGGTCCCGGTGCAGCCCGGCCAGCGCCCCGTTCACCGCGTCCACCACCGCGGCCCAGAACGGCGGCGCTGCGTCCGCGACACCCAGCAGATCCGGCACCACCGCCTCGTGCCCCAGTGCCCGCAACCGCTCGGCCGCCGGCTGCCACGTCAACGGCCCCGCCGACGGACTGTGCACCAGTACGAACACCGGCGCCTTCCCGGTCGCCCCCGGCTCGGCCGCCATCACGCCGCCTTCCGGGCCCGCATGGCCAGGATGGTCGGCACCGCACGGTCACCGGTTTCCGCGACGTGCTCGATGGCCAGCCCGGCCCGGATGAACGCGTTCAGCAGGTCAGCCAGGGGATACTGCCGCATGCCCACCCTGACCCGGACGAATCGGCCCCACCACGGGGCGGGTGACTGCCAGCCGGCCTGCCGGTAGGTGGGATGGGCGCGGACCCCACCGTCGTCCAGCCACTCAATGTGCGGCCCGTTGAAGCACGGGTGCGCGAGAAAGCAGCCGAGCAGGCCCCCGGGCCGGAGCACCCGGGCCGCCTCGGCCACCACGGCCCCGAAGTCGTCCACGTCGGTCGAGAGCCAGATGGTGGCCACGGTGCCGAACATGCCGTCACCGAACGGCAGCGCAGCCGCGTCGCCCCGGACGATCGCGCGGGACCGGCACCGCGCGAAGCGCAACTGGTCGGCCGAGTAGTCCAGCCCGACCACGGTCCGCCCGGTGGCGGCGAGCGCGCCGAAGTAGTGGCCGGCGCCGCAGCCCAGGTCCAGGCAGAGGCCGTCACCGGACCCGAGCAGTTCCAGGATCTCGGCCGCGTACCGCTCGGCGTGCGGCTGGTTCCAGTCCTCGTACCAGTCGGCGTGCCCGTCGTACCGCGCCGGCCGAGTCATGCCCGACACGGACCAAACACTAACCGCCCGGGGCGCCGGAGCGACAGCCGCTTGGCGCTGGGCGAACGGGCTCAGCCCGCCAGCACCGGAGCTTCCACGTACGGGATCGTCTGCGGTCCCTCGGGCAGCACGCAGACCCGCGCCGCCGGCCCGGCCTCGGCCAGCTGGCGCGCGACCGCGTCGGCGATGTCCCCGACCGGCTGGAAGTGGGCCGACCGGAGGTCACCCTCGCTCAGGAACGACGTGTGCACGCCGACCCGGGCCCGCGCCTGAATCCCCGCCTGGACCTGGATCTGCCACTGGTCCGGGATGGTCACCGTCCGCGACTCGATACTGGCCAGCAGCGCTTCGGGGGAGTCCGCCGCCGCCAGTTCCGACCGGTAGGAGCCGTGGTCGGGGAAGCCGTCGCGGCACTCGGCGGCGCAGATGATGGCGCCACCCGGCTTGACCACCTGGGCCGCCGCCGACATGCCCTTGACCGCCTGGTACAGGTTCTGGTCCAGCGGGTAACCGGAGTTCGTCGTGACCACCACGTCGAACAGCTCCGGGACCGGGCGCATGCTCAAGGACCGGGACAGCTCCCGGGCCTGCGCGTGCGTGGCCAGCAGGTCACCGCCGAACGCCGCGACGATGGCCTGGTCGCGGTTGAGGATGACGTCGAAGCAGAAATCCACCCCGGTGCCGGCCGCGATGGCCCGGACGTCGTCGTGGACGGGATTCCCTTCGCACACGCCCCACCGGGCCAGCCGATGGCCGATGCGCGCGGCGTTGTGCAGCTCCAGCACGGTGTCCAGGGCGGCCAGGCCGGGCGCGGCCAGCTTGGGGCCGCCCGAGAAGCCGGCGAAGAAGTGCGGCTCAACGAAGCCGGTGGTGATGCGGATGTCGGCCTGGACCCATTCGGTGTTCAGCCAGACCGGGACACCGGCCCCGAACCGGCCGCACCAGGTCAGCGAGCCCCGGTCGCGGGCGTCGTGGTTGACCACCCGGACCCGGCCCGGGATCTCGTCGCCGAGCATGGCCCGGATCTCGCCGGCCGTGTTACCCCGATGCGTGCCGGTGGCCACCAGGATCACGATGTCGTCCAGGGCGGTGATTCCGTCCAGCTCACCCAGCACGGCCTCGATCATCGGCTGGCGGGGCTGCGGCCGGGTCGCGTCGCAGATGGCGATGGCCACGGTCTGCCCCGGCTTGACCCGGGCCCGCAGCGGCGGCCCGGCCACCGGCTGCCGCAGCGCCCGCCGCAGCCCGGCGCCGGGATCGGGGACTCCGGGGCGGAAGTCCGGCTCGACCACGGTGGTCCGGCGGGCCGGGAACCGGACGCTGAGGCCGTCGTCGCCGTAGGCCAGCCGGACCTCGACTTGTTCCTCCGTCACCTGGCCATGATCTCAGCCGCCGCGCGCCCCGCCCAGGCCGCCGCTAGGCGAACAGCGTGTCGCCCCAGGACTGGCCCTTCTTCAGGCCGGGCGGGCAGGCGAACACCGCGCTCCCGGTGTGCTGGATGTACTCGTTCAGCGCGTCTGCCGCCAGCGAGTTCTGCAGCTTGATGAACTGGGACGGGTTCTGCATGAAGGCGATGAAGAACAATCCGCCCAGCAGCGTGCCCCGCTGGGGGTCGATACCGTCGGTGAACGAGTAGCCGCGGCGCAGGATGCGGGTCCCGCCGTTGTGCTCGTGGCTGGCCAGCCGCATGTGCGCGTCCATCGGGATCGCGGGACCCAGCCCGGTGGACGACTTCTTGGCGAAGTTCGGCTCGGTGAACTCGGTTCCGCCCGACAGCGGTGCCCCGGCCACCTTGGACCGGCCGATCACGTGCTCCTGGTCCTGCAGGTAGTCCCGGTCCCAGTTTTCGACGAAAATCCGGATCTTCCGCGCCACCAGGTAGCTGCCCCCGTGGAACCATGCCTGCCCGGACTCCGGCCCGGTCCAGACGTACTGGTTCATCAGCTCGGTCTGCTCGGCCTTGATGTTGCGGGTGCCGTCCTTGAACCCGAGCAGGTTGCGCGGGGTGGCCTCGGCCGTGGAGGTGGTGGAGGTCCGCCCGAACCCGAGCTCCATCCAGTTGTGCTCGACCACGCCCATGCCGATCCGGGCCAGGTTCCGGACCGCGTGGAACGCCACCAGCGGGTCGTCCGAGCAGGCCTGGATGCAGAGATCGCCGTCGGTGTAGTCCGGGTCCAGGTTCTCGTTGGGCAGGGGTGGCAGCTGGGTCAGCGCGGACGGCTTCTTGCCCGCCAGCCCGAACCGCTTGTCGAACAGTGAGGGCCCGTAGCCGACGGTGATGGTCAGCCGGGACACCGGGGAGCCGACTGCCTCGCCGGTGTCCAGCGGCGGCGCGTACGGCTGGTTGTCCTGCCCCACCAGTTGCCCGGCGGTCATCCGGGCCGCCGCCGTCGTCCAGTCCTTGAGCAGGTCCCGCAGGTCGGATCGGCTGGTCCCGGACACCACGTTCATGGTGCCGAAGGCCAGCCGGTCCTGGGCCGGGGTGGCGATGCCTGCCTGGTGGGTCCCGTAGAACGAGACGGTCTGGTCGCTGTCGCCGACCACGTCGCTGGTGTTGGCCGCGGCGCTGCCGCCGCCTGAGTGGCCGAAGTAGCCGCCCAGGCCGCCCGCCACCGCGCCCGCGCCGAACAGGCCGGCCCCGGCCAGCAGCCCTCGCCGTGACGGCCCGGCCGACGGGTCGTCCTGGTTGTCCTGGCCGTTGGTGAGTTCGTCCGTCATCTAAGCGGTGCCCACCTGGGTGGAGACCTTGGACAGGGTTTCGGCCAGCGCGTTCACCGAGGACGACAGCGTGCGGCGCTGGGTGTCCAGCACGGTCGAGTACTCGACGTAGCCGGTGTCGTCGTAGCCCGGGCTGGCCTGGTACTTGCTCAGCGCGGTCAGCACGGCCGCGTCCCGCTGCTTGATCTGGGCCAGCAGGCTGGGGTCCTTCTTCTGCAGGTAGGGCGTGAGCAGGGTGACGACTTCCATGGCCCCGTCGACGTTGGCCTTGAACACCGGGAGGTCGGTGTTGGAGTACCGCTCCTCCTCGCCGCTGATCTTGCTGGTCGCGGCCTCGTTGACCAGGTCGGTGGCGCCGCTGGCCAGCTCCAGCGGGTTGTACTGAGCGCTCTTGACCAGGGTCAGCAGTTGCTGCTCGTGCTTGACCAGCCCGGAGCACAGCGCGGGCGCGCCCTTGAGGGTGTTGTCCGACCACATCAGCTGCTCGAGCCGGTGGAACCCGATGAACTGGGAGGCCACGGTGACCGGGTTCTCCCACCGGCCGTCGATCTCGGTGTCCAGGGTGCCCCAGATCTCGGCCACCGGCTCGATCCGCTCGTAGTAGACGCGGGTCTTGGGGTACAGGATCTTGGCCTGGTTCAGGTTCCCGGCGTTGACCGCCTGGCAGAACGTCTGGCTGGAGGAGACCAGGTCCGTGGTCTGCTCGTCAATGTAGGTGGTGTAGCCCTTGACCGCCGAGGCCAGCTGGGGGTTGGACTGCCAGGACGCCCCGGTGCTCTTGCCGGTCACGGTGAACTTCCAGTGTTCCTGGGACGCGCCCGGGCAGTTGAGCTCGTAGGAGCCCGGGGCCAGGGTCAGCTCGAACCCGCCGGACAGGCCCGGCGTCAGGTTCTCCTGCTCGCCCAGGATCTTGCTTCCGTTCGACGTGCGCAACTCGGCTTCGCTCACCGCGCTGGCGTTCTTGTTGGTCACGTTGAACTGCACGTCACCGGTGGCCACCTTGGCCGGCTTGGCCGCGCAACCCTGCGGGGTGAGGCTGATGCTGACCGTGGCCGTCTTGCCCGAATCAGCGGTGGTCTTGGACTTGGAAGCCGAACTGGAGCAGCCCGCGGCGACCACGACGGCGCCGGTGATCAGGGCGATCACGGCGGTAAGGCGGGATGTCCTGCCGCGCATGGGTCGCCGGTTGCCGTCAAGCCTCACGAGGGGTGACTCCTTCTATTTTTTGTGAAAGGTCGGGGGCCGGGGTTACTGCTCGCGGCGGGGTCCGGCGGCGGGCGGGCCAGGCCACGATCAGCACCATCGGCACCAGGTAGACCAGCCAGGCGATGACCATGATCCAGCTGGGGAACGGCTGGATGCCCAGCACGCCGGTGAGCAGGGAGGACAGGGGCGTGCCCGGCCGCACCAGCCAGGACAGGTCGAAGGCCTGAGCCTGGCCGAAGTTCAGCCAGCCCGCCTCGTTGGCGGTCATGAACGCGGTCATGACCAGCCCGGCCGCCACCACCACCAGGACCAGTCCGGTGATCTTGAAGAACCGGGCCAGGTTCAGCCGGACTCCGCCCTTGTAGATCCCGTAACCGATCGCCGCGGCCAGCAGGACGCCGATCACCGCACCGAGCCAGGAGGTGGTGGCGTCCCCGGACGCGTTGAAGGTGGCCAGCAGGAACACGGCGGTCTCGAAGCCCTCGCGCAGCACGGCCAGGAACGCCATGATCACCAGGGCCCGGCTCGACCCGCTGGCCA
Source organism: Streptosporangiaceae bacterium (assembly GCA_036521155.1). Classification (GTDB taxonomy): domain Bacteria; phylum Actinomycetota; class Actinomycetes; order Streptosporangiales; family Streptosporangiaceae; genus Bog-532. Next base: position 2,510 of record DATDIH010000388.1, on the reverse strand, counting down.
GCGCCGAGGCGGCCGCTCCTTCCAGCTCCTTCTTCATGCCGCGGGCGTGCTTGCGCATGAACATGATCATGTAGGTGACCATGATCACGGCCAGCGCGCCGACCACGGTCTCCAGGCCTTCCTGCTGCCGCTGCGGCAGGTCGTGCGAGATCACCTGGAGGGCGATGGCGATGGCGATGCAGATCAGGACGGCGACGGCGGTCCCCAGCCAGACCTGCCGGAGGGCGTCCCGGCGGCCCTGCTGACCGAGGAACGCGGCGACGATGCCGACGATCAGCGCCGCCTCCAGCCCCTCCCGGAGTCCGATCACGAACGTTGGCAGCACTTGACGCCAGCCCTCCTGTCTGATCTGTAGGTAAGCCTTACCTAAGTAAGGCCAGCCACACCTTATTCGAAGCAGGCGTGGTCGCGTCAAGGGGGTGATCAGTATTGATACGGTGAGCCCGTGACCGCCCTGCCCCGTGAGCTGCGCGAGCTGATCGAAGCCGGGCCGCTGGCCCATCTGGCCACGATCAACGCCGACGGGACCCCTCAGGTCAGCGTGATCTGGATCGGGCTGGACGGCGACGACGTGGTCAGCGGCCATTTGAACTGGTACGCCAAGCTGCGCAACATCGACCGTGACCCGCGGGTCGTGCTGTCGTTCGACGCGCCTCGCCAGCCGGGCGTGGTCCTGAACCCCTACGCCGTGCTGACCGCCCGGGCCGCCATCGAGCCCAGCGACCAGACCTGGGACCTGCTCAACCGGCTGGCCAAGGTCTACATGGCCCCGGACGCGGAATTCCCCGCCCCCCGGGGACCTGGCTGGATCATCCGTTACCAGGTCACCCGGGTCGGCGGGGTCGGCCCTTGGGTTGGCTAGCACCGGTTGGCTAGCACCGGTTGGCTAGCGCCGGCTGGCTAGCGCCGGTCCCGGTTTTGTCGGTGGTCCCGGTTACCGTGGCTCCATGACCACGCTGCAGGATCGGCCCAACACCGCCCTACTCGTTGTCGACGTTCAAAACGGAGTGGTGGGGGAGGCGTACCAGCGCGACGCGGTGGTGGCCAACATCGGCCGTCTGGTGGCCCGGGCCCGGCAGGAGCAGGTGCCGGTGGTCTGGGTCCAGCACTCGGCCGACGAAGAGCTGATTCCGGGCCACGAGGACTGGCAGATAGTGCCCGAACTGGCCCCGGAGGACAGCGAGCCGGTGATCGGGAAGCGCTACGGCGACTCGTTCGAGGCCACCGACCTGGAGGACGTGCTGGCCGGCCTGGGGGTCGGGCGCCTGGTGGTGGCCGGGGCCGAGACCGACGCCTGCATCCGCTGCACGCTGCACGGCGCGTTCGCCCGTGGTTACGACGCCACCCTGGTCAGCGACGCGCACACCGCGGGCGACAAGTCCCAGTGGGGTGCGCCCCCGGTGGACCAGGTCGTCGCGCACACCAACCTGTACTGGAGCTTCACCGGCGCGCCGGGCCGCACCGCGGGCACCGCCGAGACGGCCAAGGTCGACTTCAGCGGCCCGTCCTGAGCGCCGCCTGGACGTAGATCCGGGCCGCCGCCGGGGCCACCCCCGCCGTGACCAGCACGGCCGTGGCCGCGGCCGCGCCGGTGGGATCGCTCCACTGTGCTGACCGCTGGGGTGACGGCTGGCTCTCCAGCAGGGCCAGCACCACGGACTCGGTGGCCAGGGCCAGGACCGGCGCGGGCAGATGCGTGCCGAACGACCCGTCCTGCTGGCCGCGGTCCAGGATCGCCGCCGCCTCAGCCCGGGCCGGGGCCAGGATGGCCCGGAGCCGCTCCTCGCCCAGCCGCCGCCGGGCCAGCGAGATCAGCATCCGGTAGTGGTCGCCCACCTCCCACGAGGCCAGAACCAGCCCGGCCAGCGCGGCCGGCGGCTCGGCGCCGGGGCGCCGGGCGGCCGTGAACGCATCCTCCAGGCGTTCCTCGGCCTCGGTGGCCAGCGCGTCGATCAGCGCCTCCCGGCTGGGGAAGTGCCCGTACAGGGTGCGCCGCACGACCCCGGCCGCCCGTGCGATCTCGTCCAGGCTGGCGTCCGGGTCGCGCCCCAGTTCCTCCCGCGCCGCCGCCAGCAACCGGACCCGGTTGGACCGCGCATGACTCCGCCGCGGCTGCCCCGCGGCCGCGCGCTCAGTCGTCATCGATAGCTCCCCGCCGTCCGGCTTCCCGCCACCGTAGCGCCCCGGCCGGCCCCGCAGGCCGCCTCGCCGCAGCTGTCAACCGGGGCAATGTGGACATTGCCCCGGTCCTGGCCGGTGCGATGTCCACATTGCCCCGGTACGCAAGGCGGCCCGCTGGCCCCCCGCCAGGTCCCGCCCGCTGAGCTCGAAACTCCTGACCCCTGACCTCCTTATTTGCACATCGATGTGCAGGTAAGTATATTTGCACATGGATGTGCAAGTTCTCTGTCGGGAGGTTCCGATGCTTTTCCTTCACGCTGACTTCTGGCCACTGTTCTGGGGTGTCATCGGCGGCGGTGCCGGGCTGACCGGGCTGCTGTCCCTGTTCG
>DATDIH010000387.1:0-5098 GCA_036521155.1 Streptosporangiaceae bacterium | reverse complement strand
GGGCCGAGGCCGAGCAGGTGCTGGCCCGGGCCCAGCCGCCCGGGCGGCGGGACCAGGCGCTGACCGCGTGCCTGCAGGCCCTGACCGGCCAGCGCGACCCGGCCCTCGGGCCGGCCGCCGACCGGGCCCTGGCCGCGTCCGGCCCCGGCGACGGGCCGGTGGTCGCGGCCGCCCGGATCGGCCGGTCCGTCCTGGCCTGGGACCACGGCCGGGTCGGCGACGGCCTGGACCTGCTGCGCGACGCGGCCCGGACCGGCCCCGGGGTCTCGCCCGACACCCGGCAGCCCCAGCCGCTGCTGGCGCTGGCCGCCGCCCTGATCGACCTGCGCGAGCTGGGCGCGGCCACCGGCATTCTGCGCACCGTGGAACGGTGCGGGCTGCCCGGCGGCCCGGCCCGGGCCGCGCTGTCCCTGCTGCAGGCCCGCCGGCTGCTGGCCGGGGGCCGTCTGGCCGAGGCCGCCACCGAGGGTCAGGCCGCGCTGGCGCTGGCCGGCCAGCTCGGCGCGCACGGGTACCGCGCGGCCGCGCACCACGTGCTCAGCCTGGTCGAGTTGCGCGGCGGCGACCTCGACGCCGCGGCCCGGCACCTGGCCGCCCGCCCGGTGACCGGCCCGCAGTTCGCGGACATCTACGTGCGGCCGGAGGCTGCGCTGGCCGAGGCCGTGGTGGCCGAGGCACGCGACGGGCCCGGCGCCGCCCTGGACCTGCTCCAGCCGGTGGTCGCGGGCCTGGCCGACCGGCCCGGGCTCCTGCTCGGCGACCCCGGGCTGACGGCCTGGCTGACCCGGACGGCCCTGGCCGCCGGGCAGGTGGGGCTGGCCGCCCGGGCCGCCCGCGTGGCCCGGGCCCTGGCCGACACGAACCCCGGGTACCCGGGGCTGGCCGCGGCCGCGGCGCACGGCCAGGGCCTGGCCCGCCGTGATCCGGCCGCCCTGGCCGAGGCGGCCGCGCAGCACCCGGACCCGTGGGCGCGGGCCTCGGCGGCGGAGGACCTCGGCGTGCTGCAGGGCCGCCAGGGCCGCCGTGACGATGCCATCGGCCGGCTGAAGGAGGCGCTCGGCGGTTACACCCAGACCGGCGCCCGCCGCGACCAGGCCCGCATCCGGCGCCGGCTGCGGCGGCTCGGGGTCCGCGGCCGCCACTGGAGCACACCCCCGGCCCGGCCGGTCACCGGGTGGCCCAGCCTGACCGCCACCGAGCAGGCGGTGGCGGCCCTGGTCGCCGAGGGACTGAACAACGGCCAGGTCGCGGGCCGGATGTACATCAGCCCGCACACCGTGGCCCATCACCTGCGCCAGGCCTTCCGCAAGCTCGGCATCGCCTCCCGGGTCGAGCTCACCCGGATCGTGCTCGAACAGCGGGCGGACGGCGCCTGATCCGGCCGGGGATCCGGGGCCGGGCCCGGTCCCGGTTTGTTGTCCGCCTTGACGATGCGCGGCCGCCCCCGCGCCCGCCAGGCTCGTCAGTGAGCGAGCGGCTTCCCAGCCGCCGACCTGGCGAAAGGAACGTGGCAACGATGAGCATGAACTGGCTCGAGGGCATGCGGCCCGCGGACGGCGCCGGACAGCCGATGGCCAGCCCGGTCTTCGCCGGGCAGAAGCTGGTGGTGGTCGGGGGCAGCAGCGGGATGGGCCGCCAGACCGCCGCCGACGTGGTGGCGGCGGGCGGCAGCGTGGTCATCATCGGCCAGGACGAGGCCAAGGTCGACGACGCGGTCCAGGCCCTGGCCAAGGACGGCCCGGCGGCCGGCATCACCGCCGACCTGTCCGACCGGGGCCAGGTGGAGCGGGTTCGCCGGCAGCTGGCCGACGAGCACGCCGACACCGGCCTGCTGGTCAACGCGGCCGGGCTGTTCGTGCCCACGCCGTTCCTGGACTACGACGGCCCGGCCTACGACTCGTACCTGGAGCTGGACCGCGCCATCTTCTTCATCACCCAGACCGTGGCCCGCGGGATGATCGCCGCCGATCGCGGGGGCGCGATCGTCAACATCGGCAGCATGTGGGCCCACCAGGCCATCGGGGCCACCCCGTCGTCGGGCTACTCGACGGCCAAGGCCGGGCTGCACGCGCTGACCCGCAACCTGGCCCTGGAGCTGGCCCCGCACCGTATCCGGGTCAACGCGGTCGCCCCGGCCGTGGTGGCCACCCCGATCTACGAGCGGTTCGTGCCGCGGGACCAGCTGGAAGCGACCCTGCACAGCTTCGACGGCTTCCACCCCCTGGGCCGGGTCGGCACCGCCCGCGACCTGGCCAACACCATCACCTTCCTGTTGTCCCCGGCCACCAGCTGGGTCACCGGCGCCATCTGGGACGTGGACGGCGGGGTCATGGCCGGCCGCAACTAGTCCCGCGGGCGGGCGGTCAGCCCCGGGTGGCGAACCGCTGGATCAGCTGGCTGGCGACCGCGTCGAGATCCTTCCCGACGTAGGTGGGCTGGGGGCCGACGCCGAGGGGGGCGTTGCCCTCGCGCAGGATCAGCGCGGCCTGCCAGCCGGCCGCCAGCGCCCCGATCGTGTCCCAGACGTGCGACGCGATCAGGCAGATGCCGCCCGGTTCGATTCCCAGCGCGGTCGCCACCGAGTGGTACGCCTCGGGCGCGGGCTTGTGCCGCTTGACCGTCTCGTCCACGCTGAACCGGCGCTCGAACAGGTCGATCACCCCGGCGTGCTCCAGCTGCCGCCCGGAGATGGCCAGCGTGTTGTCGGTCAGGGTGAACAGCCGGAAGCCGTGGTCACGCAGCCGGCGCAGGGCCGCGGGCACCTCGGGATGAGGCGGCATGGTGGCGAACCGGTCGGTGAGCTCGGCCGCGTCGGCGTCGCTGACCTCCAGGTCACGGGTGGCGGCCAGCATCTTCAGCACGGCCCCGCCGATATCGGTGAACGGGACGTAGACGCCGGCCAGGGTGAGCGCCTCGGAATAGGTGATCAGCCCGGCGAACCACAGCCGCAGGGCGGCGGGATCGCCGAAGACGCGGTCGAACACCGGGCGGACCGCGTCCAGGTCGAGCAGGGTTTCGTTGACGTCGAAGACGATGACTGGCCGCTCGGGCACGGGACACCTCTCATGGTGAGGGAGCAGACGGGCCCAGCCTGGCCGGGGCGGCCGGGCCGCACATCGTCAGCTCGGCTATTTTCTGGCTGCGCCACCCGGGGGATCAAGCACCACGGGTGGGGGTCCAATGGGGGGTAATCCCCATCGACGCCGGGCGATCCAGACGGCACTCTGGAGAGGTAAGAGCGTCACCTGGAAATGAAACGGGGATCAGTCCAATGTTCGCCATCGTCGCCTTCATCGCCCTGGCCATCATCGCCGTCATCGTGCTCACCGCGGTCATGCACCTGCTGTTCTCGCCGCTGGTGCTGCTGGTGGTCCTCGGCGTCCTGGCCTGGGTCAAGCTCGGCCCGCGCCGCAGCCGCCGGTAACGGCATCGGCCTCCTTGGCAGGTCCAGCGCCGGGCGTTAGGCTCCTCGAACCGGGATCACCCGAGGTCAGAGGGGGGCCAAATGGCCGATTTCGCGCAGACGATCACGACTGCGTACGCCGTCGACGGGGCCGCACTCGACCTCGGGCGCGGCGTACACGACGGCGCGGTCGTCCCGGCGGCGGCGGTCAAGCTGCCCCTGCGGATGGTCAACCGGCACGGCCTGATCGCCGGGGCCACCGGCACCGGCAAGACCAAGACCCTGCAGGGGCTGGCCGAGCAGCTGTCCACCGCGGGTGTGCCGGTGTTCGTGGCCGACGTCAAGGGGGACCTGTCCGGGCTGGCCGATCCGGGGGATGCGGCCAGCGCGGCGGCCAAGCGCGCCCAGGAGCTGGGCCTGCAGTTTCAGGCCCGGGGGTTCCCGGTCGAGTTCCTGGCCCTCGGCGGCATCGGCCCGGGCGTTCCGGTCCGGGCCACCGTGCTGGACTTCGGGCCGCAGCTGCTGGCCAAGGTGCTCGGGGCCAACGAGACCCAGGAGCAGTCGCTGTCGCTGGTGTTCCACTACGCCGACGAGAAGGGGCTGCCCCTGCTCGACCTGTCCGACCTGCGAGCCCTGCTGACCTTCCTCGATTCCGACCAGGGCAAGGCCGAGCTGGCCGGCATCGGCGGGCTGTCGTCGGCCACCGTCGGGGTGCTGCTCCGGGCCCTGACCGGGCTGGAGGACGGCGGCGGCAACGAGTTCTTCGGCGAGCCCATGCTCGGCATCGGTGACCTGATGCGGACCGCGCCGGACGGCCGGGGGATCATCTCCTGCCTGGAGCTGCCGGCCGTGCAGGACAAGCCGAAGCTGTTCTCCACCGCCCTGATGTGGCTGCTGGCCGAGCTGTTCGAGCAACTGCCCGAAGCCGGCGACCTGGACAAGCCGAAGCTGGCGTTCTTCTTCGACGAGGCCCACCTGCTGTTCGAAGACGCGTCCAAGGCCTTCCTGACCTCGGTGGCGCAGACCGTCCGGCTGATCCGGTCCAAGGGCGTGGGCGTCTACTTCGTCACCCAGACCCCCAAGGACGTGCCCAGCGAGGTCCTCGGTCAGCTCAGCAACCGCGTCCAGCACGCGCTGCGGGCGTTCACGCCCGAGGACGCCAAGGCCCTCAAGGCCACCGTGTCCACGTTCCCGAAGTCCGAGTTCTACGACATGGACACCCTGCTGACCAGCATGGGCATCGGCGAGGCAGCGGTGACGATCCTGTCCGAGTCCGGCGTGCCGACCCCGGTCGTGCACACCCGGGTGGTGCCCCCGGCCTCCCGGATGGGGCCGCCCGGCAACGTGGCCGCCCAGGCCCAGGCGTCGCCGCTGTGGGCCAAGTACGGCACGCGGGTCGACAACCAGAGCGCGCGCGAGATCCTGGCCGCCCGGGTGGCCCAGCAGGCGGAAGCGGCGGCGCCCGCTGAGGCCCAGCCCCAGCAGGCGGCCGCTCAGCCCAAGCCCGCGGCTCAGCACCGGCAGTCCGCCGCCGAGCACAAGGAGGCGGCCGGCGCGCTCGCGGGCGGGGTGGCCGCGGTGGGCACGTTCCTGCAGTCCAAAGAGGGCAAGAAGCTGCAGAAAGAGGTCGTCCGCGGCGTCTTCGGCCTGCTCAAGAAGAGCCTGTAGCGCGATTCGCGACGCTTCGCCGTCTCC
>DATDIH010000386.1:0-15508 GCA_036521155.1 Streptosporangiaceae bacterium | reverse complement strand
GCTGCGCACCTCGATCGGGCTGCCGTCCTGGGCCCGGCCCGGCATGGCCGCGCACGGCCCGGCCCCCGCGACCGGACCCGTCTACGCCGCGGCCCGCCGGCTGGCCGCGCTGCCGCCGGGAGCCCGGCACGCCTGGCTCGCCACCCACCTGGCCGCGCTGCGGTCCGGCCAGCTCACCCTGGCGCAGCTGCCGTGACCGCCACCGGCCTGCAGGAACCGGCGGCGGCGGGGGCGGTTCCGGCACCGAGGGCCCGGGCCGCCCTGGGACTGCTGCGGCTGGTGTGGCTGCACGGGATCAGCCGCCGCGTCCCGGCCGCGCTGGCATTGCTGCTGGCCGTCGGGGCCCTGCTGTGGTGCGCGCTGCACTGGCGGTGGAACATGGCCGGCGGCGCGGCCGCGCACCAGGTGATCCCGCTCACGGTGGAGTTCGGCGCCGCCGCCCTGGCCGCGGTCAGCACCTACGGGCCGTTCGGGGAGGCCGAGCGGGCCACCGGCCGGTGGCTGCCCTACCTGCGGCTGGGCGCGGCCGTCCTGGTCACCGCGGCGGCGTTCGGGTTCCTGGCCGCCGGCGCGACCGGCGGCGAGCTGCCCGGCGGGACCGGCGCCCTGCTGCGCAACCTGGCCGGGATGACGGGCCTGGGCCTGCTGTCCGCGGCCGCGCTGGGCGGGGCGTTCGGCTGGACCGGACCAATGGCCTACCTGCTCGTCACCGAGATCGCCCTGACCGGGCATCCGACCACACCGTGGGTCTGGGCCGGCCGTCCCACCGGCGACCTGGGCGCGGCCCTGTGCGCGGCGGCGGTGTTTGTGGCTGGGATGGCCGCGGTCACCGCGTTCGGGGCCCGCGACAGCAGGGCGCGCGCCGCAGAGTAATGCCGGGATGTATCAGCCCGTGGGATTCGGGAGCGGTGGTGGCTAGCTACGGTGACCGCCCGGTTCCGCGCGGCCAACGGGGCCAGTACGGGGTTCCGGGCTCAGGGGTGATCTCGGGCGACATCACCGGGGGTCGCTGTCTTCGGGATGACGCCGGCTGTGAGCGTTGGGACGCAGATAGCGGGCGGCTGATGCGGATTGGGGGCGCGGGTCAGCGACCTTCAATGTAATCGGGAACGCGGAGGAGAGGGAGGTCCGGGGATCGCCGGAGCCGAGGCCTTGTGGCAATTGTTCTATAACTAGTAGACTAATTGTTGACGGGGATGGCCAACCGGAAGGAAGGCTGATGGCACCGGCGAAGCTCCGCAGCGAGGCGGCAGACAGCGACGGCACGGGCGGGGGCCCGGCGGTCGAGGTTCACGAGCTGACCAAGGTGTTTGGCGGGCGGACCGCGGTGGACGCGGTGTCGTTCCAGGTGGCCCGGGGTGAGGTGTTCGGGTTCCTGGGGCCGAACGGGGCCGGCAAGACCACCACGGTTCGCATGCTGAGCACGCTGATCACGGCCACCGCGGGGGCGGCCACGGTTGCGGGTATCCCGGTCGCGGGGGTCCCGGTCGGGCCGGCCCAGGCGGACCGGCTGCGGGCGCGGATCTCGGTCATGCCGGAGTCCCCCGGGTTGTACAAACGGCTCACCGTGGCCGAGAACCTGGACTTCTTCGCCCGGCTGTACGGACTGCCCGGCCGCCGGGAGCGGATCGGCGCGGCGCTGGCCGCGGTCCGGCTGACCGATCGCGCCGACGACCCGTGCGGCCGCCTGTCCAAGGGGCTGCGGCAGCGGGCCGCGCTGGCCAGGGCCCTGCTCAACGATCCGGCGGTGATGTTCCTGGACGAGCCGACGTCGGGCCTGGACCCGGCGGCCGCGCACGAGGTGCTCACGCTGATCGGGACGCTGCGGGACCGGGGAGTCACCGTCTTCCTGACCACGCACCGGCTGGACGAAGCCGAGCAGTTGTGCGACCGGGTAGCCATCATGAACACCTCGCTGCGCCGGACCGGGCGGCCCGACGAGCTACGCCGCGAGGTGTTCCAGCGGACGCTGGCGGTCCGCACGGCGAAGCCGCTGGCCCGGCCGGATGAGGTGTTCGGCGGGCTGCCGGGCGTGCGGGACTGGCGGGCCGCGGCCGACCCGCCCGGTTACCTGCTGACCGTGGCTGACCCGGACCGGGCCGCGCCCGGGGTGATCCGGGCGCTGGTCACGGCCGGGGCCGATGTGGTGTCGGCCGGGGAGTCCCAGCACACGCTGGAGGACGTGTACCTGGAGCTGGCCGGGGACCGGGAGGCCGGGGACCGCGGGGCCGGGGACCGGGGGGCGGGGGCGTGACCGCCCTGAGCGTGACCCGCACCGGAGCCGTCGTCCGCCGGGAGCTGACCGACTTCCGGCGCAGCCGGTTCATCGTGGCCACCATGGCCATCTTCCCGCTGATCTTCCTGGCCGTGCCGACCGCGGCCATCCTGGCCCGGAACGCCGCGGCGCCCAGCCCGGCGCTGCACCGGGAAATCGGCATCTCGCTGCTGTACCTGCTGCTGATCCCGGTGGTCATCCCGTCGGTGACCGCCGCCTACGCGGTCGTCGGCGAGCGGGAACAGGGCACCCTGGAGCCGGTCCTGGCCACCCCGGTGCGCCGGGAGGAGCTGCTGCTGGGCAAGGCAGCGGCGATCTTCCTGCCCGCGGTCGGCGTGGCGTATCTGATGTTCGGACTGTTCCTGGCCCTGGTCCGGCTCGGGGCCAGCGCGGCCACCGCTGCCGCGGTGTGGCACGCGCCGGAACTGCCGGGCGAGGCGGTGTTCATCCCGCTGCTGGCCGGCTGGGCGATCTGGGTCGGACTGGCCATCTCGGCCAAGGTCAGCGACGTCCGGGTGGCCCAGCAGCTGGGCTTGCTGAGCAGCTTGCCGCCGATCGCGCTGGTCGCGCTGGCCTCGTTCGGCGTACTGCGGCCCACGTTCGCCGACGCGGCCGGGCTGGCGGCCGCCCTGCTGGTCATCGATGGCGTGGCCTATCAGGTGGTGAGCAGGCTGTTCGACCGCGAACGGCTGATCGTCGGCCCCGGTACGAAGGGAGCAGGAACATGACGGCAACACTCAAGCTGACCAGGGAAGGGTACGGGCTCGGCTTCGAGCTGCGGCGGGGCACGTTCGAGGTGACCGTCGACGGCCACGACGTCCGGTCGATCAACTACCACGAGACGGCAGAGACGCCGATCGAACCCGGGCATCACACGCTGCAGATCCGGGCCGGTCGCTACTCCAGCCGGGACAAGCCGTTCGAGGCCCGCGACGGGGAGGTGGTCAGCTTCCGCTGCCACGGGGCGCTGCTCTGGCCACAGTGGGCGGTGTCATTCGTCAAGCCGGACCTCGCGATCTCGCTCAAGCGGGAGTAGACCTCAGGTCATGCTGCTGAGCATCGAACCCGACGGCCCGGTCCCGATCTACCAGCAGATCCGGGACCGGATCGTGGAAGCCATCGCCACCGGGGAGCTGCCGGCCGGGGCCAGCCTGCCGTCGACGCGGCAGCTCGCGGTGGACCTCGGGGTGAATTTCCACACCGTCAACAAGGGCTACGACCTCCTCCGGCAGGAGGGTCTGCTGCGGATTGGGCGCAAGTCGGGGGCGGTCGTGCGGCGCGACGCGGGCAGCGGGCCGCCCGATCCAGGCTGGGAGGACGACTGGGCCGGGCGGCTGCGGACGCTGCTGGCCGAGGCCATCGCCCAGGGCCTGAGCCCGGACCAGATCGGGGAGCATGGCCAGGCGGCGGTGGCCGGGTTCTCCCTGCGGATCGAGGAGGGCGCGTGATGACGACGCCAGTCATGCTGCTCGGGTACTTCCTGGTGCCGGTGTTCGGGGCCATGGTGTGCGCGGGGCCGGCCGTGACCCGGCCGGGTGTTGTGTTCGGAGTGCGGGTGCCCGCGGACCACGCCTCCTCCCCGGTGATCCGGCGCGAACGCGACCTCTATGTGCGGTACACCGCGATCGTGACCGCCTGCGCCACCGCGGCCGTGTTCCTGTCCTGGGGGCACGGCTCCTGGTGGCTGGGCCGGATCATCCTGGTGCTGGAGCTGGCCGCCGAGCTGGCCTGCTACCTGCGGGCCCGGCGCCGGATCGCCGAGGCCAAGCGGGCCGGGCGCTGGTTCGCGGGGCAGCGGCCGGCTGTGGTGGCCGATACCCACTGGCGGACCGAGCCGGAGCGGGTCCCGGTCCGCTGGCTGATCCCGGCCCTGGCCGTGATCGCGGCGACCACCTCACTCCGGCTGGCCTACGGGCCGTCGGCCGCGCGGGGGCCGGCCGACGGTTTCGCCGTGGTCATCGGCCAGGTGTTCGTAACCACGCTGTGGACCGGGCTGACGCTGCTGTTCTACCGGTCCCGGCCCGACCTGGATCCGGCCGACCCGGCGGCCTCGCTGCAGTGGTACCGGCGGCTGCTCCGGGCCTACGCGCGGGCCGTCCTGGTCATGGTGGCGCTGATCGACGTGAGCCTGCTGCTGCACGCACTCCAGGTCTGGCACGTGGCCCGGCCGCCGGTGCCCCTGGTCCTGCTGCCGGCCACGGCGGGGCTGCTGACCCTGATCGGCACGGCCCTGTGGGCCGGACGCGACCGGGCCGCGGCCGGGACGGCCCGGCTGGGCCGGGCCCGGGCGGCCGGGGTGACGGCCCAGGACGACGACCGCTGGTGGAAAATCGGGCTGATCTACGTCCACCACGACGACCCGGCCATCGTGGTGCCGGCCCGGTTCGGGGTCGGCTGGACGCTCAACTTCGGGAACCCGTCGGCCTGGCTGGTGGTGGCCGGGATCGTGGCCGGGCCGGCCGGCCTGGCCCTGCTGCTCAGATGACCGGGGCGGTCAGCTGACCTTGGCCGGCCGGCTGGGGCCGGCCCGGTAGGCGTCGAGGATCTGGTGTTCGGCGTCGGCCAGGTAGGCGAGCAGGTCGGATTCGGCGGACTGGCCGTGGCCGAGCATGATTTTCTCGGCGATGACGCGGTTACGGGCGATGAACGGGCCGTGGAACTGCTCGGGGTCGGCCATGGTGTGAAAGATCAGGCCCAGTTCGGCCAGGGCGCGGCGCATGAGTTCGTCGACCCGGGCGCTCCCGGCCAGGGCCGCGATGGCCTGGTGGAAGTGCAGGTCGGCCGAGCGGACCTCGAACCAGCGGCCTGCCTCGGCGGCGCTCTCGGCTGACTCCACGGCGGCCCGGACGGCCAGCCGCCGGGTCATGGGCGCCGTGGCGGCCTTCCGGGCGGCGCCGCCCTCGACCAGGCGGCGCAGCTCGTAGAGGTCGGTGACGTCCTCCGGGGTGAGCACGGGCACGAAGATGCCCCGGTTCATCTGGTGCACGGCCAGCCGCTCGTGGCACAGCAACCGGAACGCCTCGCGCAGGGTGTTGCGGGACACGCCGAGGGCCTGCCCGATGACCTCCTCGGACAGCCGGGTCCCGGGCGGGAACAGGCCCTCCATGATGTGGGAACGCAGCAGTTCGGTGACCCGGTCGGCGGTGCTGGCGTGGATCAGCCCGGACCGGTCCTGGGCGAGCGCCCTCGCCATCTCTTCGGTTACCCCCGGCGCCATGACGCTCCCCTCCGCCCCTGCGCGCGGAGCCCTTGGCTCTCGGCGCAGTCAAATGTTAAATCCAAGAGTCTTTCAACATGAGTATTGAGGGATTGTTCAACAAAAGCGTACGGTGCGAATAACCCAGAAAACACACCAGACGCGAGGTAGTCGCATGTTTGCCGTGATTCAGGGTTTTGGCCCGTTCGGTAACTTTGCCGTCAATCCGTCCGAACTGCTGGTCAGGGGCCTGGCGCAGCCGGACGTCGTGACCGAGGTGCTGCCGGTGTCGCTGGAGCGCACCGCGGCCGAGATCCCCAAGCTGATCGAGCAGCACCGGCCCCAGGTGTACCTCGGGGTCGGCCTGGCCGCCGGGCGCACCGCGCTGGCGGTGGAGGCGGTCGCCGTGAACCTGGCCGACTGGCCGGCCGACGCAGCAGACGCCGACGGGGTGACGGTGACCCGCATCCCGGTCGCCGACGGCGGGCCCGCGGCCCACCTGACCACGCTGCCGGTGGCATCGATCCTGCAGGCCTGGCGGGAGGCCGGGATCCCCGGCTACCTGTCCCAGACGGCAGGCAGCTACCTGTGCAACTTCTCCTTCTACACCGCCGCCCTGGCCGTCGCCGAGCTGGAGCTGCCCTGCCTGGTCGGTTTCCTGCACGTGCCGCTGCTGCCGGACCTGGTGACCGAGCCGGAGAAACAGCCGTCCATGGCCATGGACCTGCAAGCCAGGGGCCTGGACCTGGTGCTCGGCGCCTGCCGGGCCGCCCGCGCGGGCGGCGGGCCAGGCGACCCGGACGGCCAGGGCGGCATCTACCAAGGGAGGACCGCATGAGACGCACGCTTCGCCTGGGAGCCAGCGTGGCCGTGGCCGTGGCGGCGCTGGCCGCGTCGGCCTGCACGTCGTCGGGTAACAGCGGCGGCGGGACCCCCACCAGCGGTGGCACCGCCACGTTCGCGCTGCAGCCGGGCACTACGCCGAACTACATCTTCCCGATGCTGACCGCCGCCTACTACAGCGTGGCCAACATCGAGCAGTTCCAGCGGCTGTCGTTCCGGTCGCTGTACTGGATCGGCAACGCCGAGGGCCAGCCGGTGGTCGACCCGGCCATGAGCCTGGCCGCCCAGCCCACCTACAGCGACCACGACTCGGTGGTCACCATCCACCTGGGCAACTACAAGTGGTCCGACGGCCAGCCGGTGACCACCCGCGACGTGGCGTTCTGGATCAACCTGCTGAAGGCCAACAAGGCCAACTTCGCCGCCTACATCCCGGGTGAGTTCCCGGACAACCTGAAGAGCTACAAGATCGTCAATGCCAAAACGATCGAGCTCACGCTGACCGGGTCGTTCAATCCGACCTGGTTCACCTACGACCAGTTGTCCCAGATCACCCCGCTGCCGACTCAGGTCATGGACAAGACGTCAGCCGCGGGCAAGGCCGGCAACTATGACCAGACCGCGGCCGGGGCCAAGCAGGTGTTCAATTTCCTGACCGCGCAGTCCAAGGACACCTCGACCTACGGCACCAATCCGCTGTGGAAGACGGTCGACGGGCCGTGGAAGCTGGTCAGCTACCAGTCCACCGGGTACGCCAAGTTCCAGGCCAACCCGGCCTACGCCGGGCCGACCAAGCCCAAGCTCAAGTACTTCGTGGAGCAGCCGTACACCACCGACTCGGCCGAGCTGAACGTGCTTCGGTCCGGGAACACGATCAACTACGGCTACCTGCCCGAGCAGGAGGCGGCCCAGAGCGGCGAACTGTCGTCGCAGGGCTACACGACCACGCCCTGGACGGGCTGGGGCACCACGTTCTTCCTGATGAACTGGCAGAACCCCACGACCGGGCCGCTGGTCAAGCAGGCCTACATCCGGCAGGCCATGCAGTCGCTGATCGACGAGAGCAGCTACGTCAAGGGGCCGCTCAAGGGCTACGGGCACGTGAACTACGGCCCGGTGCCGTCCCAGCCGCAGAACCCCTACTCGGACTCCTACGAGACCAAGGGCCCCTGGCCGTTCTCACCCTCCACGGCCAAGAGCCTACTGTCCAGCCACGGCTGGGCGGTCAAGCCGAACGGGGTGGACACCTGCACCTCTCCCGGGTCGGGCGCGGGCCACTGCGGGCCGGGAATCAAGGCCGGCACCCAGCTCAGCTTCACGCTGAAGTACGGCAGCGGCATCGTCTGGGTCAGCCAGACCATGCAGGCCCTCAAGTCGCAGTTCTCACAGGCCGGGATCCAGATCAACCTGGCCTCGGCTCCGTTCGACTCGATCATCAGCCTGCTCACGCCGTGCAAGGCCAGCCAGGCGTCGTGCTCCTGGCAGATGCTGAACTACGGCGGCGGCTGGACCTACGGGGTGGACCCCTACCCCACCGGCGACCAGCTGTTCGCGACCGGGTCGGGCTCGAACTCCAGCAACTACTCCGACCCCAAGACCGACCAGCTGATCAGCTCGACCGTGCACAGCACGGCCAGCCTGACCCAGTACGAGAACTACCTGGCCCAGCAGGTGCCAGTGCTGTGGATGCCGCAGCCGGACTACCAGATCTCGGAGATCAGCAACAAGCTGCACGGCACCTCGCCGCAGAGCCCGATCGAGAGCCTGACCCCGGAGAACTGGTACTTCACCAAATGAGGGAGCGCTCGTGACACGGTTCCTGATCCGCCGCTGCGCGCAGGCGGTGGTGGTGCTGGTGCTGGTGTCGATCATCGTGTTCGGGCTGCTGCACCTGCTGCCGGGCGGCCCGGCCCGGGCGATCCTGGGCACGCACGCGACCCCGAGCAACGTGGCCGCGTTCAACAAGGCCAATGGGCTGGATCAGCCGGTGCCGGCCCAGTACTGGCACTGGCTGACCGGCGTGCTGTCCGGCAACCTCGGGTTCTCTTACCAGCAGAACCAGACAGTGGCGGCGCTGCTGGCCAACCGCATCCCCAAGACCGCATTCCTGGCCGGGGTGTCGGTGGTGCTGGCCGTGCTGGTCGCCGTGCCGGTCGGCCTGTACCAGGCGGTGCGGCGGAACAAGGCCGACGACTACGTGGTGACCACGGTGACGTTCGTGCTGTACTCCACGCCCGCGTTCTGGGTGGGGCTGCTGCTGGTGGACGTACTGGCGGTGCGGCTGCACGTGTTCCCGGCCGAAGCGCCGCAGGGGTCGTTCTCGGCCATCCTCAGCCATCCGAACGCGATGGTGCTGCCGGTGCTGACCGTCACCCTGGTCACCATCGCGGCCTTCAGCCGGTACATCCGCTCCTCGGTGCTGGACGAACTGGCCCAGGACTACGTGCGGATGGCCCGGTCCAAGGGCGCCGGGCAAGGGGTGATCCTGTTCCGGCACGTGCTGCGCAACGCGCTGTCGCCGGTCGTGACCCTGCTTGGGCTGTCGCTCCCGTTCATCTTGTCCGGCACGCTCATCACCGAGCAGGTGTTCAACTATCCCGGCGTCGGCCTGCTGGCCTTCAACTCGGCCACCAACCAGGACTACCCAGTGCTACTCGGGGTGGTGCTGGTGGTCGGGGTGGCCACGGTGGCCGGGTCGCTGCTGGCCGACATCGCCTACGCGATGCTCGACCCGCGGGTCCGCTACACCACGGCGGGCGGGGGCAGCCGATGAGCCTGGAGAACGTGACCGCCGCCCTCACCGAGCCGCCCGGGCCGGCCGGTGAGGCGGCCGGGGAGCGAGGGGCCCGGCTGCGGCTGCGGGCCTTCGCCGACAACCGGCTGGCCGTGGCCGGGCTGGTTGTAGTGGTGCTGCTCACCCTGTTCAGCTTCGTGGGCCCGCTGCTGTACCACACCGACCAGATCCACACCCGGCTCACCATGGAGACCCTGCCCCCCGGGCCGGGGCATCCGCTGGGCACCGACAATGTGGGCTACGACCAGCTGGGGCGGCTGATGGCCGGAGGCCAGACCACGCTGGAGGTGGCGTTCGGCGCGGCCGCGTTCGCGGTCATCGTGGGCGTGCTGTGGGGCGCGACCGCGGGGTACCTGGGCGGCATCGCGGACGGGCTGATGATGCGGATCGTGGACGCCCTGCTGGCCATCCCGGCCCTGCTCCTGCTGCTGTTCCTGGCCACCGTGTTCCGGCCCAGCGTGGTGATGCTCATCATTGTGGTCGGGCTGACCGCCTGGCTGGTGCCGGCCCGGCTGGTCCGCGGCGAGGCACTGTCGCTGCGGAACCGGGAGTACGTGCTGGCCGCCCGGACCATGGGCGTCCGCACGCCCACCATCATCTACCGGCACATCGTGACCAACAGCATCGGGACGATCATCGTCAACGCCACGTTCCAGGTAGCCGATGCGATCTTGGTCGTGGCGGCCCTGTCGTTCCTGGGCCTGGGCGTGTCGCCGCCCGCGACCAACTGGGGCGCGATGCTGTCCGACGGGCTGAACTACACGTTCTCCGGGTACTGGTGGCTGACCTACCCCCCGGGCCTGGCCATCGTGGTCACGGTGGTGGCGTTCAACCTGATCGGCGACGGCCTGCGGGACGCTTTCGGCCTGAGCGCGAGGCTGCGGTGACGGGGGCGGGTTCAGGTTCGGAGGGGGCGCGGCCAGCGGAGGCCGGTCCGGTGCTGGAGGTGGCCGGGCTGCGGGTGGACATCCGGCTGCGGCGCGGCGCCGTGCACGCGGTGCAGGATGTCTCGCTGCGGGTCGCGGCGGGCGAGACGATCGGCATCGTCGGTGAATCCGGATGCGGCAAATCCACCCTGGGCCTGGCCCTGGCCGGGCTGCTGCCCGCCCCGGCAGTGGCCCGGGGCAGCATCCGGCTCGGCGGCCGGGAACTGGTTGGCCTGAGTGAAAGCGAGCTGCGGGCGGTCCGCGGGGCCGAGGTCGGCGTGGTCTTCCAGGACCCGATGACCTCGCTCAACCCGACCCAGCGGATCGGCGCGCAGGTCGGCGAGGCGCTCCGGCTGCAGCGCGGAGCCAGCAAGCAGGCGGCCAGGGACGCGGCCGCGGACATGCTGGACCTGGTCGGGCTGCCGCAGCCGCGGGAGCAACTGGACCGGTTCCCGCACGAGCTGTCCGGCGGCATGCGGCAGCGGGTGGTGATCGCGTCGGCGCTGATCTGCGAGCCGCGGCTGCTGATCGCCGACGAGCCGACCACGGCCCTGGACGTGACCACTCAGGCGCAGATCCTGGACCTGTTCGGCCGGCTGCGGCAGGAACTGGGCATGGCCACCCTGCTGATCACCCACGACATGGGCGTGGTGGCCGGGCACACCGACCGGGTGTTCGTCATGTACGCGGGCCGGGAGGCCGAGACCGGCTCGACCACCTCGGTGTTCGAAACCCCGGAACACCGGTACACCGGGGCCCTGCTCGGCTCGATCTTGCGTATGGAGACCGCGCACCTGGCTCCGCTGGCCACCATTCCGGGCCGGCCACCGGACCTGACCCTGGAACTGGCCGGCTGCCCGTTCGCGCCGCGCTGCCCGGCCGCGACCGACCGGTGCCGCCGCGATTTCCCGGCCGTCACCGCGGACGGCGGCCACCAGTGGCGCTGTCATCATCCGCTGACCGAGCCCGCACCGTCGTCCCAGGCCAGGGAGGCCTCGTCATGACCGAGAGGGCAGGCGCGCCGCAGACGGCGGAGGGTCCGCTGGCGGAGGCTCCGCTGGTCGGTCTGAGCGGGGTGACCAAGTATTACCGGGCGGGTGGCCTGTGGTCGCGGTCGGTCCCGCCGGTGCAGGCCGTGGCCGGAGTGGACCTGACCATCCCGGCCGGCTCGACGGTCGGCATCGTGGGCGAGTCGGGCTGCGGCAAGTCGACGCTGGGCCGCATCGTGGTCGGGCTGGAGAGGCCGACCGGCGGCGAGGTACGGCTGCACGGCACCCAGCTGGCCACGATGAGCCGAGCCGATCGCCGGACCGCCCGGTACGAGGTCCAGATGATGTTCCAGGACCCGTACGCGGCGCTGAACCCCCGGCTGAGCCTGGACCGCATCATCTCCGAACCTTTGCAGGCCAAGGGTCACCGGGCCGGGCTGGCCCGGTCCGGGCGGCAGGCCCGGGTCCGCCAGCTGGCCGGCGAGGTCGGGCTGGCCACCAGCCAGCTGGACCGCTACCCGCACGAGCTGTCTGGCGGGCAGCGGCAGCGGGTCGGTCTGGCCCGGGCCCTGGCCACCAGCCCGGCCCTGATCGTGGCCGACGAGCCGGTGTCGGCCCTGGACGTGTCGGTTCGCTCCCAGATTCTCAACCTCATGGCCGAGTTGCAGCGCGAGCATCAGCTGGCCTACCTGATGGTGTCGCACGACCTGACCGTGGTCCACTACTTCGCCGATCAGGTGGCCGTGATGTACCTGGGCACGTTCGTGGAGACCGGGCCGGCCGAAGAACTCTTCCGGCGGCCCGCTCATCACTACACCCGGGCCCTCATCGACGCGGTGCCAGAGCCGGTGGCGGGACAGACCGCGCGCGGTACGGCGATCCGCGGCGAGCTGCCGTCCGCGTCCGCGCCGCCGTCCGGCTGCCGGTTCCGGACCCGCTGCCCGGCCGCCCAGGACCGGTGCGCGGAAGAGGTGCCGGTGTTGCGGTCCTTCGGCGATGGGCACCGGGCGGCGTGCCACTTCCCGCTGATCGAGCCCATGGTCGAGGGGCCAGCCGAGCCGCCGGTCGAGCCGGGCCCGGGTGAGCGCGGATGAGCGGGACCGTCGGCGTGATGCCGCTGGGCCAGGCGGGCCTGGAAAGTCTGGCCACGACGGCGCTGGCTGCCGTCCGCCGCGAGTACCCGCACTGGCTGGATCAGGAGCTGAACAGCGACGCCGACGTGAGGCCGCCCCGGGAGCTGACCCCGGCCTTCTACGGCAGCTACGACTGGCACTCGGCCGTGCACTGTCACTGGCTGCTGGTGCGGTCGCTGTACCGCGGCCTGCCGGACGCCCTGGCCACCGCGGTGGGCGAAGTCCTCGACGAGCACCTGAGCCCGGGCCGGCTGGAGCAGGAGACCGCGTTCTGCGCGAGCCCGGGCGGGGCCACCGCCGAGCGGCCGTACGGCTGGGCCTGGCTGCTGGTGCTGCAGGCCGAATGCCAGGCCATCGGGGACGACCGGCACCGGCGGTGGGCGTCGGCGCTGGCCCCGCTGGCGCAGTTGCTGGCCGGGCGCCTGTACGGCTACTTCGGCGGCAGCCTGGCGTTCCCGATCCGGTCTGGGACCCACCGCAACACCGCGTTCAGCCTCCAGTTGTGCCTGGAGGCGGCCTGGCGGGCGGGTTCGGCTGACGCCGGGGCGGCCTGGACGGCGGCGGCCCGGCGAATGTTCGGCGCGGACCACAACCTGCGCTGGGACGGCCCAGCATCGGGGGACGCGTTCTTGTCGGCCGAACTGTCCGAAGCCGCCCTGATGACGGCGGTGCTGTCGCGGGCGGAGTACCCGGACTGGCTTGATCAGGTCCTGCCCGCCGACGCGACCGTGAACTGGGCACCGCCCGCGTTCGCCCCAGACGCGGCCGACCCGGGCACGGTCCACCTGGAGGGCCTGCTGATCTCCCGCGCCTGGTGCCTGGACGCGATCGGCCGGGCGCTGCCTCCCGGCCATCCGGTGGCCCCGGTCGCTCTGGCCGCCGCGGACGCGCACCGCGTCCGGGTCGCTGCCCTGCGCCCCAGCGAGGGGTTCGGGCGCAGCCACTGGCTGCCGTCGTTCCTGCTCTACCTGGACGAGCACCTGCGGCGGTAAGCCGGTCAGCTGAGGCCGGTCTCGCGGATAGGGACCAGGTGGGGACTCTGGGTGGGGTCGGCGGCGCTGCGGTCGAAACGGACCCGGGCCTGGCGGCCGTCGAATTCCAGGGTCCCCAGCAGGTTGGGGAACCAGGGGCCCTCGGTCAGCTCCCAGCTCAGCCGGGGCGAGCGCACCCGGGCCAGGTGGGCCAGCGTGCCGCCGATGATCGCGCCGGCCCGCGAGGTGACGATGCGCTGCAGCTGGCGGAAGTTGTTCGGCAGCAGGTTGTGGATGGGTGAGCAGACCAGCTGGTAGACCGAGGTCTCCGAGGTCGTCCCGGCGGGCAGGGTGACTTCGGCCAGGTAGCTGTGGTGGACGTCGCCTCCGAGCATGGTGACCGAGGCGGGCGCGGTGCCCTGAGTCCGGGTAGCCAGCCCGATGATCAGCTGCTCGAACGCGGTGAACGAGCGGCCGAACGCCGCCCAGTGCTCCAGGTCCGCAGCCCGGCGTATCGCCTCGCCCAGCGGGATGAACCAACGGCCCCAGGCACCGGTCGCGACGGCCTCGTTCCAGGCCTCCAGGTCGTGGATGCCGCGGGACAGCAGCACCGGCAGCGACGAGGCCAGCACCACGTGGTCCCAGTCGCCGGCCACCGAATCGGTGACCCACTCCCACTCGGTGTCGCTGACCATCTGCCGCAGTTCCCGCCCGTTCTCGCGGTGGGCCGGGCCCGAGACACGGGGCTGGCCGTGGCCGTCGTCGAGGACCCGGCCGCTACGCGAGTCGATGACCACCAGCCGGACCCGCCCGAACGTGCGCCGGAAGCTCCACTGGATGCCTTCGGGTGACTCGTCGGCCCGCTGGGCGTAGTCGCGCAGCAGGGGCGCCACGTCGTGGCCGGCCTCGCGCACCGTGCGCCACAGCTCGTCCTTGGCCAGGTCCTCCGGGGTCAGGTTGCCCAGGTGCTGGTAGATCCAGTAGCTCATGTAGGCGCCGTCGATCCGGTCCCGCCACCACGGCTTGGCCAGGAAGTCGCGGCGCCACGCGGCCGAGATGTTCCAGTCGTCGTGCACGTCGTGGTCGTCGAAGATCATCGCGGACGGGACCACCGACAGCAGCCAGCGCACGGCCGGCCCGCTCCAGGCCTCGCGGTAGAGGAAGCAGTACTCGACGAAGTCGGCCACCTCGCCCTGGGGCGGCGCCGCCGGGTCCCGGTCCGACGGGTCGCGGCGGGTCCGGATGAAGTCCCGGGTCGCCGGGCCGATCTCGTCGGCGTACACTTGGTCGCCGATCAGCAGCATGATGTCGGGCCTGCGCTCCAGCGGCGCGTCCAGCAGGTCGAGAGCCAGCGCGCCGAGCGCGTCCGCGCCGTGATCCTGCTCGTGCCGGTCACGCCGCCACCGCGGCCGGTTCAGCTTCGCGATCCGGCACGAGCCGAACGTCAGGTGCAGGGGCCGGTCCGGGTCGAGGGTGCGGATCACGCTGGGCGGGAGCTTGGTGTCCGGTTCCGGCCAGCACACGGTTCCGTCCAGGCTGACCTGGTATTCGTAGGCCTGCCCCGGCTGCAGGCCTTCGATCACGGCCAGGGCGTAGTGGTGTCCGGCCACCTCGAACGTGGCCACCTCGTGGTCCAGAATCCGCACCTGGCAGGCGCGGTCGGTCTCGACCCAGATCGTGGCCGCGTTCTCGCCCACGTAGCGCAGCAGCGGGCCCAGCACGAGGGCGGGTGCCTGCCCGCCGCGATCGCTCATGACGCCCTTTTACCCGACATTGACCCGGTCGCACGCGGTATTTAGCGGTTCTGAACCTGGCTCAGCTGTAGCTGCTGACCGGGGTGGTGACCACGGCCGGAGCGGTCCGGCGGGGCGCCCGGAACAGCCAGCCGCAGATCGCGGCCAGGATGACCACGAAGACGCAGTAGAACCAGAACACCGGGGTGACGCCCTGGCTGATGGTCAGGCCCAGCTGGTTGGCTTCGGCGCTGGAGATGCCGAACTGGGTGGGCGAGACCGCCTCGCCCAGCTGGGCCAGGGCCGAGATGGCCTGGGCGATCATCGGGATGACGGCCCCGGCCAGCAGCACGGCGCCCAGCCGGGGCGGCCGCCACAGGGTTGCCGCCACCGCGACCAGGACCAGGGCCACCATCACGGCCACGTCGCCGACGATCACGGCGGCCGGGTTGGAGAAGGCGTTACCGGCGGTCAGCGAGTGCGCGACTCCAGCCGCGGTCCGCAGTGTGTAGCTGTCCCACGACGGCGCGAACGTGATCGCCGCCCCCAGCGCGGCCAGCGCGGCGACGGCCACGGTGAGAATGGCCCGGCGGGTGGCCGGGTTCTGCCAGCGGGAGGCCGGGCGCGGCTGGTACCCGCCGTACGCGG
>DATDIH010000385.1:0-4275 GCA_036521155.1 Streptosporangiaceae bacterium | reverse complement strand
GCCGTCGGTGCCAGCAGCCCGGCGATGCACCGCAGCAGGGTGGACTTCCCGCACCCGGACGGCCCGACGATGCTGACCAGCTCGCCTTCGGCCACGCTGAGCCGGACGCCCTCGATGGCCACGTGGGCGCCGGGACCCTGGCCGTAGGTGCGCGTCAGATCGGTTACTTCAAGCACAACAGATCCGTATCCCTCCGCCGGCGCCTAGGCACCACCGTGCCACGCCGTCTTTCTGTTTTCCACACAATCCGGCCGCTTTCCGGCCGCTGCCCGGTAGGGGCGCCGCTCCGCCGGGTATGGGCCTCCGCATGCGCGTGATCACCCTGGAAGAGCATTTCTGGACCGACGAGCTGACCGAGGCCAACCGGGCCGCCCCGTCCGGTGCGCTGTCCGTGCCCCGGCTCGGGCCGCTGGCCGACGACCTGCGTGACCTGGGCGCCCGGCGCCTGGCCGACATGGACGCGGCCGGGATCGACGTCCAGGTGCTGTCGGTGGCCCCGCCCGCGGCCCAGGAGCTCGATCCGGAAGCCGCGGTGCGGCTGTCCCGCGACGCCAACGAGCGGCTGGCGGCCGCGGTCGGAGAGCATCCGGACCGGTTCGCCGGCTTCGCCACCCTGCCCACCCCGGACCCGGACGCGGCCGCGGCCGAGCTGGACCGCACCGTCACCGCGTACGGCTTCAAGGGCGCCATGATCCACGGGCACACCGGCGGCCGGTTCCTGGACGACGAGAAGTTCTGGCCGATCTTCGAGCGCGCCCAGGGGCTGGGCGTCCCGGTCTACCTGCACCCGACCTACCCCACCGCGCAGGTCCGCGAGGCGTACTACCAGGGGCTCGACGCCCAGGTCAGCGCCACGCTGGCCACCAGCGGCTGGGGCTGGCACGCGGAGACCGGGCTGCACGTGCTGCGGATGATCCTCGGCGGCGTCTTCGACCGGTTCCCGGCCCTGCAGATGATCATCGGCCACATGGGCGAGAACCTGCCGTTCTCGCTGGCCCGCGCGGACGAGCGGCTCACCCCGGTGGCCACCGGCTTGAAGCGCCGGGTCGGCGACTACTTCCGCGACCACTTCTACGTCACCACCAGCGGCTACTTCACCGACGCGCCGCTGCTGTGCACGCTCATGGTGCTGGGTGCGGACCGGATCCTGTTCTCGGTCGACTACCCGTTCTCCAGCAACGGCCGGGGCCGCGCCTTCCTGGACGCCACCCCGATCAGCGAGGCCGACCGGGAGAAGATCGCCCATGGCAACGCCGAGCGGCTGCTCGGCCTCTGAAGGCCAGCCCGCTGAAGACCAGCACCGTGAGCCCACCTAGACGGCTTCCATCTGCTGGGCACCGCGGTGCCAGGACAGCGCCAGCCGCTGCACGCCGCTCAGGATCGCGTTGAGCAGGTAGCCGAGGATGCCGAGGACCACGATCGTGGACCAGAGCTGGACCATGTCGAACGAGTTCTGCGCGTTCAGCATCTCGTAGCCGATGCCGTTGCTGGACCCGACCAGCTCGGAGAAGACCATCAGGATCAGGGCCAGCGACAAGCTGAGCCGGAACCCGGTGAAGATCTTCGGCAGCGCGGACGGGATGATCAGCTGGGTCAGCCGCTGGGCCCGGCCCAGCCGGAACGCCTCCGCCGTCTCCACCTGCAATGGGTCGACCGAGCTGGCCCCGTCGATCGTGTTCAGCAGGATCGGCCACACGGTGCCGAACGCGATCGTGGCCACCTCCATCTGGGTGCCGATCTTGAACAGGGCCAGGAACACCGGGGCCAGGGTGACCACCGGCAGCGCCCGCGCGAACTGCAGCAGCGGCTCCAGGTACTCCGACACCGTGCGGGACCGGCCGATGGCGATGCCGAGCGGGACCCCGATGACGGTGGCGATGGCCAGCCCGGCCAGCGTCCGCCAGATGCTGGGCAGCAGGTTGCCGGTGGCGTTCTTGGTGAAGAACACGTGTGACGCGGACCCGGAGAACCACAGGTGGTACATCCGGTCCAAGATCGTGGACGGCGGCGGGAAGAACGGGCTGTGGTGCGCGGACGCCCACAGCTGCCACAGCAGCACGCCAACGACCAGCACCACCCAGCGCGACAGTTCGCGCACGACTCTGGTCAGGCTCATGCGCCCGCTCCCGTCCCGGCCAGGCGGAGGTAGTGCCAGCGCAGCAGGCGGTGCTCGGCGTACACGATGGCCCGGTCCAGGACCAGGCCCAGGATGCCGGCCCAGATCGTCGCGGCCAGGATCACCGGCAGGTTGCCCGCGCCCGAGCTCTGGTCGGCGATGAACGCGCCCAGCCCGGGCCCGTTGATCCGGCCGGTGATGTAGCCCGCGCCGATGTCCAGGATGATCGCCACCGACGAGGCGAGCCGGATGCCGGTGGCGATGAACGGCGCCGCGCTGGGCAGCGAGACCAGCCGGATGGTGGCCAGGGTGGAGAAGCCGAACGCGCGGCTGGTCTCCTTGGCCACCGGGTCCACATCGTCCAGGCCGGCCATGGTGTTGTACAGCACCGGCCAGATCGCGCCGTAGACGATCAGCGTCACCGACATCCGCAGCCCGGGCCCGAGCCAGAGGCTGACCAGCAGGATCAGCGCCACCGAGGGGATCGGCCGGAGGAACTCGACCACGGCCCGGGTGGCCACCCGGACCCCGGGCACGCTGCCCAGCAGCACGCCCACCGGGACCCCGATGATCACGGTGACGGCCAAGCCGACCGCCCAGGCCTCGACGGTGGCCGCCAGGTCGGCCAGGAACCGGCCGCTGCCCAGCAGCGTGACCGCGTGGCCCAGGACCGTCGAGGTGAGCGGCAGGACCGACGTGGGGATCACCCCGATCACGCCGAGCAGCTCGGCCACGATCAGGAACACGATCACCCCGGTGAGCCCGCGCCGCCAGCGGGCGGCGCGGGCCTTCCGGGCCGGTGACGCGGGCGCCACGTGCGAGGGCGGCGCGTCAGCGGTAGTGCTCGAACTACTCACTCAGGAGACCTACTTGAACAGCAGGGTGCTGGCCGTGGCCGAGCCGGTGGCCAGCCCGCCGCTCTTCATGAGCGAGAGGACCTTGGTCAGCTGGGCCGGGTCGAGCGTGCTCGGGTAGGTGTTCAGCGGGAGCGCGGCCGCCTGCTGAGCGGTGACCTTGCTGTAGGTCGGGATGATCGACTTGACCGCGGACGGGTTCGAGTCGGCGTAGGCCTGGGCCTTGAGCAGCGCCGTCTGGAAGGCCCGGGCGGTGTTCGGGTTCTTCTGGGCCCAGTCCGAAGTGGACAGGTACCCGGACATGGGCAGGTCGGCCACTGGGCCGTCGCAGGACGACACGACCTGCTTGGCCCCGTCGGCGGCGATGGCACCCCCGAGGAACGGCTCGACCGCGCTGATCGCGGCGACCTGCTTGGCCTTGAGCGCGCTGATCATGTTCGGGAACGGGATCACCACGTACTTGACCTTGGACGGGTCCACCCCGTCCGCCTTGAGCACCGCGTTCAGGCTCAGGGTCTGGATGTTGTTGGTCAGGTTGACCGCGACGGTCTTGCCCGCCAGGTCCTTGGCCGACGTGATGCCGGACGACGGCAGGGCCGCGATACCGAACGTGTTCGGCTTGCAGGTCACGCCCTCGGCCAGCACCTTGAACTGGGCCGTGCCCTTGGCCTGGGCCTCGATGAAGGACACGTAGTTGGCGCCGGCGATGACCGCGATGGTGCCGTGCAGCATGTCCGGGATGGCCTGGGTGCTCTGGGCCACCGACGTGATCTTGACGGTCAGGCCCGCCTGCTTGAAGTACCCGAGCTTCTGGGCCAGGTACAGGCCCGCGCTGTCGACGACGGGGAGTGCGCCCACGGTGATGCTGGTCTGCTCGAGCTTGGCCGTGGACGGTGACGCCGAACCCGATGCCGACGCCGAACTCGATGCGTTCGATGACCCCGAACTGCTGCAGCCGACGGCCAGCAGTGCGACGGCCAGGCCCGCCGTGGCCGTGAGGGAGATCCGGCCGAGGCGTGGAGACCTCATTGACGCTCCTTACGTGAATGACGGCCCGAGAGCCGCTGCATGATCAATTGGCGCCGGCGGCCAGCAGCCGGCGATAAAGCTGGCCCCCCGCGCCAAAGCAAGCGGTCCCCAGTGGACGATCCACCGGCGGGTCCATTACGGACGACCACGGATGGTCCAATAGGCCGTACTGTCATGGCGCGTCATAATTATTACCGCATCGCCGGATTGCGCGTTGGCGGGGGCCGGCAACGTTAGATAAAGGTTTCCAGTTTCTCCCGGTAAATAACCTTCGGT
>DATDIH010000384.1:0-4727 GCA_036521155.1 Streptosporangiaceae bacterium | reverse complement strand
CCCGAGCGCGGCCCACAGCCAGCGCGGGTCCGAATCGAGGCCGGGGCCGTGCCGGTGGGCACCGGAACCGTGATCGGCCTTGTCCGGGCCGTCGTGGTTATGCCGGTGAGTATTCGACATGCCAACCCCGCCGCTCACACGATCATGATACGTAGGCCCCGCTGGCCCAGCCCATCCCCAAGAATCCTGATAACAGCAAGAAGCGATTCGGCGGGGTTCATATTCCACCCGGCTTTGACGCTGCTCTCGCCGATAACAGCAAGAAGCGATGGGTCGTCTCGCGACTTAACTGATAACAGCAAGAAGCGGCCGCGCCGCAACTAGCCTTCCGCGGCGGCTGTGGACAGGCCGGCGGCGGCGGTTATGGCGGCTGTCAGCTGGTTGGGCGCCGGGTCCAGGTTGGTCACGAGGGTGTCCAGGTCGCGCAGGCTGGCCCGGTCGAGAAGGCGTTTCTCGTTGCTGGGCCACTCGCCCTGGGCCGCGAGCACGCCGTGGGCGGCCTGGGCGCCGGCTACCGCGATCGAGCCGGCGGTCTCGGCCAGGTGGCCGCGGGGAGCGTGCGCCTTCCGTGCGTAGGCCAGCGTCTGCTGGGCCATGGCGGACCAGCGGCGGGACGCGGACTCGCGCAGCGCGGCCGGGTATTCGGGGCGGGGCAGCGCGCCGGACAGCACCCGGTTCTCGGCCAGTTCGCCCACCACCAGGTAGGTGGGGATCCCGGCCAGGTGGAACATCAGCAGCTCGATGCCGAACCGTCCCTGTCGGGCTTCGGCGAGACGGTGCTCCACGTCGTCCAGGTCGCGGTAGTGCACGTCCACCTGGCGTCCGTGTCCTCGTCGTCGTCCATTCCGTCAGCCCAGGAGGCCGCGCTGGTAGCCGGTGGCCACGGCCGAGGCGCGGTCGCGGACCCCGAGCTTGGTGTAGATGTGCAGCAGGTGGGTCTTGATCGTGGTCTCGCTGACCAGCAGTTTGCGCGCGGCCACCTGGTTGGTGGCGCCCTCGGCGACCAGCTTGAGCACCTCGACCTCGCGTGGGCTGAGCCTGCTGTCCGGGTTCCGGTTACCGGCCAGGCCGACCAGGGTGCTGGCCACGGTGGGGGCCAGCACCGACTGGCCCTGGTGGGCGGCACGCACGGCGCGGATCAGCTCGTCCCGGGGTGCGTCCTTGAGCAGGTAGCCGGTGGCCCCGGCCTTGATCGCGGGCAGTACGTCGCGGTCGGTGTCGTAGGTGGTGAGGATCAGGATGCGGGCCGGGTTCTCCTGGTCGCGCAGGCGGGTGATGGCTTCCACCCCGCCGACCCCTGGCATGCGCAGGTCCATCAGGATCACGTCCGGGTGCAGGGCCTGCGCCTTCTGGACCGCCTCGGCCCCGTCGCCGGCCTCGCCCACGACCTCAAAGTCATCGTCGCCGCCGAAAACCCCGCGCAGCCCATCGCGCATGATTGGGTGATCGTCGACGATCAGCAGCCGGATAGCGGTCATCAGCGTTCTCCTGGTTGCGTCCCGGTCAACGGGACCGTGGCGTTGATGGTGGTACCGGTGCCCACGGCGGCTTCGATGGTGAGCGTGCCGCCAATGCGCGCGAGCCGCTGCTTCATGCCGGCCAGGCCGTAGCCGCCGGAGCCGTCGGCGCCCTCACCCACGGCCGTGGCCACGGCCTGCGGATCGAACCCGATCCCATCGTCGGCCACGTCCAGCAGCAGCGTGTCGTCCAGATAGCTCAAGGTCAGCTGGACCCGGCCCGCGTTGGCGTGCTTGGCCACGTTGGACAGGGACTCCTGGGCGGCCCGGAACACCGCCGCCTCCACGTCGGCGCCGGCCCGGACCGGGATGCCGGTGGTGTCCAGCCGGGCGGCCACTCCGGACCGCTCGGACCAGGTACGGGCCAGCTCGCCCAGCGCCTCGGGCAGGCTGGCGTCCTCCAGCTGCTCGGGCCGCAGGGCGCGGACCGAGCGGCGGGCCTCGGTCAGGCTGGACCGGGCCAGCGTCCGGGCCTGGGTCAGGTGCCGGGACCAGTCGCCGCGGTGGTCTCGCACGTGCTCGGCCGCTTCCAGCTGGGAGATGATCCCGGTCAGGCCCTGGGCCAGGGTGTCGTGGATCTCCCCGGCCAGCCGCTGCCGCTCCTCGACCATGCCCGCTTCCCGGGCCTGGTCCACCAGCTTGGCGTGCAGGCGGCTGTTCTCCGCCATGGACCCGGCCAGCCGCCGGTTGGCCTCGGCCAGCTCAGCGATCATCTGGCCCCGTTCGGCGTTCTGGTCCAGCGCCAGGGTGGTGATCCGGGCCGTGTTGAACACCAGCGCCACCAGTACTGCCGCGATCAGCACGTAGGCCAGCGTCTGGCCGGTCCGTCCGCTCGGGTAGCCCCCGGACATGGCGGCCGACACCACCAGCGCGGTGGCCGTGAACCCGGCGATGCGCCAGCGGGGCCCGAGCCCGTAGGAGTACAGGAAGCCGATGTAGGCGAACACCCCGAAGGCCGGGTCGACCCAGACCAGCACCGCGGCCAGCGCAGTGTGGGCCGCGAACACCGGCAGCCGCCACCGGGTTGACGGGTTGCCGCGCAGCCGCACGGTGGCCACCGCCCACAGCACGGCGGCCACCGCGACCAGCGGCAGGCCCAGCTCGAAGCGAGCCCAGCGGTGGAACGCGCTGGCCGGCACGGCGAAGGCGATCGCGGCCGACAGAGCCAGGAACGGCAGCGGCAGCAGTTGCCGCATCCGGTTCAGCCGCGCCTGCCACGGATCTTCCATGACCATTACCATTGCCGTCACCTAACTGATCGTGCCACCCGCCGCCGGGTCCGGCATCGTCCAGCCGGGCCGAGCTGGCATCCTCCGATCGGAGGATGCGCCGGGTCTGACAGAGTGGGCACCATGAGCAGCGCGATCGACCGATGGGTGACAACCGTGGCCGAGGACCTGGGCCTGTCGGCCTATCCTGCCGACACGAGAACGATCCTGGACATGACCAAGGTCGTGGCGCACAACGTCGACCGGCCCGCCGCGCCGGTCACTTCGTATCTGGTCGGGGTCGCGGTCGGCCGGGGCATGAGCCTGCCCGATGCGATCAAGCACGTCAACGACCTGGCCGGCTCCTGGCCGGGGAGCCTGGAAGAGAGTTAGGGCTGGCCCATGAGGCGCAGGCCCAGCCACAGGGCCACGGTGGCCACGGCCAGCCCGGCCGGCACGGTGACCAGGCCGAGCCGGGTGAACTCACTCAGGTCCACGTCGCGGTCGCGCTCGGCTAGCAGCCGGCGCCACAGCAGCGTGGCCAGCGAGCCTGCGTAGGTGAGGTTCGGCCCGATGTTGACGCCGATCAGCACGGCCAGCACCGGGCCCGCGACCTGGTGTGCGCCGCCGCTGGCCGCGGTGACCCCGGTAAGCGCGGCCAGCAGCATCAGCACCGCGGGCAGATTGTTGACCAGGTTGGCGATGGCCGCGGCCAGGAACGCGATGGCCAGCAGGGCGGGCAGCGACGACCCGTGCGGCAGCAGCCGGGTGATGGCCGGGCCCAGGCCGTGGTCGGTCAGGGCCCGGACGACCAGGCCCAGGCCCAGCACGAACAGCAGGAACGGGATCGCGGCCGCCCGTACGATCCCGGCCGCGGTGGTCTCGTGCCGGATCAGGCTGCGGCCGGCCAGCAGCACCGCCCCGCCCAGCGCCGCCCAGGCCGGGCTGACCCCCGCGAACGAGGTGACGATGAACCCGGCCAGCGTGGCCAGCACCACGAACAGCGGGTAGCGCGGCACCGGGGGAGCAGCGCCACCAGCTTCGCTGGCCTCACCAGCCTCAACTGGGCGGGTGAGGTCACTGCGGAAGAACAGCCGGAACCCCACGTACTCCACCGCGATGGCGGCCAGCCAGGGCAGCGCCATGGCCGCGGTGAAACCGCCCAGGCTGAGCCCGCTGACCGAGAAGGCCAGCAGGTTGGTCAGGTTCGACACCGGCAGCAGCAGCGACGCCGAGTTGGCCAGGTGGGTGCAGGCATACAGGTACGGTTTCGGCCGCATTCGCTGCCGGTCCACCGTCTCCTGCACCACCGGGGTCAGCAGCACCACGGTGGTGTCCAGGCTCAGCACCGCGGTGGTCACCGACGACAGCCAGAACACCCCCGCGAGCAGCCGCACCGGCCGCCCCCGGCTGGCCCGCGCCAGCCGTTCCCCGGCCGCGGCGAACAGTCCTTCGTCCTCGCAGAGCCGGCCGAGCACAAGCACCGCGGCCAGGAACCCCACAACCGGCAAGAGCTTGATTGATTCCGAACGGCTCCGCCCCAGCTCCAGCGCTCCCGTGCCGATCAGCAGCGCGGCGGCACAGACGGCCACGACGGACTCCGGCAGGTAACGCGGCCGGATCACCGCCACGGCCAGCACCGCGGCCAGCAGGCAGCCGGCCAGCGTTTCCGCGGCAGCGCTACTCAGGCCGGTGGCCGTTCGGGACGAATCCACCGGCCACGAGCGGATCGCTGGCCCGGCTTGGCATGCCGCCATTATCGCGGTGTGATGCGCTGTGGGCGGGCGGGACACGAAGTGGCCGCATCGGGCAATAGCAGGGTGACAGCACCACAGGCGGGGATGGCCCAGGTGCGAATTAAGCCGTCCGGCCCGGCGGAGCAGGCGGACCGGGGTGGCGGCGACGCCACGCTGATCGCCTGCTCCCTGCGCGCGGCGGCGGGTACGACCCCGCGCACACCGACGCGCGGCCCTGGCTGTACGGCATCGCCACCAACCTGATC
>DATDIH010000383.1:0-21750 GCA_036521155.1 Streptosporangiaceae bacterium | reverse complement strand
ATCAGCACCGACGGCGCGCAGGCGCTCAGCATGCGCGCCCTGGCGGCCCGCCTCGGCGTGGTTCCCGGCGCGCTGTACCGCCACGTCCGCAACAAGGAACAGCTCTACGACCTCGTGCTCGACGCGGTGCTCTCCGAAGCCGGCGGCCAGGCCGACCCCACCCAGCCCTGGACCGCGCAGATCACCGTGCTCGCCCACCGGCTCCGGAGCGTCCTGGACAACCACCCTGGCGTCGCCGCCCTGCTCAAGACCCGCGACCCGCTCAGTCCCGCCTCACTGACCTTGGCCGAGGCATTCCTCGCACCGCTCCTCGCGGCCGGGCTCCCCGGCCGCGAGGCCGCCCTGGCCTTTCGCCTCATCTACGACTACATCCTCGGCTTCGCGCTTGCCGACCCCAGCTCACCCGCCGAGCAGCGCCTCCGCGACACCGCCACCAGACAGCAGTTGCACGCCTTCCTGCGCGCACTGCCGCCCAGCCGCTTCCCAGCCCTGGCCACCCATGGCGCCTACGCCTGGGACGGCGACCGCGATCAGCGCTTCACCGCCGGCCTCGACACCCTCCTGCACGGACTGCAAACAGCCCAGCAGGCCGCCGGGCAGGCCCCCGCCCATTCACCCCAGGCCGGAAGGCCCCGACGGACCGGAGCAAATCATGAGTGACTTCTACGGGATCA
The DNA here is from genome assembly GCA_036521155.1 of Streptosporangiaceae bacterium. GTDB lineage: Bacteria > Actinomycetota > Actinomycetes > Streptosporangiales > Streptosporangiaceae > Bog-532. Next base: position 21,076 of record DATDIH010000383.1, on the reverse strand, counting down.
AGCCTGGAGACATCCCGGGCTACGCCGACACCGGTGTCGGACGGTTCATGGACGTGAGGAGCCTGCCGGAACCCACGGTCCAGCACATGCTCGAATTCATGGAGAGGTTGCACGGCATGTACAAGTCCGACCCGCTCGCGTTCGAGATATGCCTTCGGCATGTCGCCTCAGTGATCGAGGACCAGCGCCGGCAGGAAGGGAAAATCGACCCACGAGAAAACCGCGCCCCCTGATGGGCAGCTCGGTCACTGCTGAGGCGGCCGCGCTGGCGGCTTGTCACAGGACGGCGCCACGCGGAGCCACCTCCACGGTGGCGACACCCCGGCTGTAGAGCACCAAGAGCCGGTCACCGTGTTTGCAGCGCAGTGCGCCGTTACCTTCCCCCAGGGCCGAGATTGCGTGCTCCATGGTCTTGTCCAGATCACCTCCAGCCTCCTCGTAGGTGACATCCAGGCGCTCGCCGCTAATCAGGCGGACACGCAGCACGATCTCTGCCATGACCACGCACCTTAGACCGTCACCGATCAGCCGCCAAGCCTGCATCGTCTCGGAGGACGCCGGCCGCACCATCGTCCGCAGACGAACGGTCCCGGGCATTCTCTGGGATGACGGCGGCATAGGTCTGGAGGCGTAGGTGGCGACCAGAGGTCTGGCCGTGCGGCCGATGCCGGGACGGGGTGCGGATTCCTAGCGTTGGTGGGGCCGGAACAACCGGCCTGACCGACGGAGGGCGCACGATGATCGAGATAGAAGGACTCAGCAAGCGGTACGGGGAGAAGCTGGCCGTCGATGGGCTGGACTTCGTGGTCCAGCCGGGGATCGTGACCGGGTTCCTGGGGCCCAACGGGGCGGGCAAGTCCACCACGATGCGGATGATCGCCGGGCTGGACCAGCCGACGGCCGGGCGGGTCCGGGTCAACGGCCGGGACTACCGGGCCGCCTCGGCGCCAATGGGTGAGCTGGGGATCCTGCTGGAGGCCAAGGCCGTGCACACGGGGCGCTCGGCCCGCAACCACCTGCTGGCCCTGGCCCTGACCAACGGGGTGAGCCGGCGGCGGGTCGATGAGCTGATCGACGTGGTCGGCCTGGCTGAGGTCGCGAGCAAGCGGGTCGGCGGGTTCTCGCTGGGCATGGGCCAGCGGCTGGGCATCGCCGCGGCGCTGCTGGGTGATCCCCAGGTCCTGGTGCTCGACGAGCCGGTCAACGGGCTGGACCCCGAGGGCGTGCTGTGGATCCGGAACCTGCTCAAGGGGCTGGCCGCCGAGGGCCGCACCGTGTTCGTGTCGTCGCACCTGATGAGCGAGATGGCGCTGACCGCGACCCAGCTCGTGGTGGTCGGCCGCGGCCGGCTGATCGCGGACACCACCGTCGAGGAGTTCGTCGCGCGCGCCGGGGGCAACGTCGTCACCGTGCGCACCACCGAGGCGGCCCGGCTCCGTGACCTGCTGCTCGGGCCGGACATCAGCGTGACCAGCACCGAGCGCGGGGTCCTGCAGGTGCAGGGCCTGAACGCCGAGCAGATCGGCACCGTGGCCTGGCAGGCGGGCCTGCCGGTCTTCGAACTGACCGCCCAGCACGCATCGCTGGAGGAGGCCTTCATGAAGCTCACCGACGACTCGGTCGACTTCCGGTCCCGCGAGGCCGGCCAGGAGGTGGCAGCCTGATGAGCGCGATCACATCCCTGCCCACCCCGGTCCCGGCGCCTGCCCCGGCCACACCGGGCACGCTCAAGGTCACTCAGGCCCGCGTGCTCCGGTCGGAGTGGCTGAAGTTCCGCTCGCTGCGGTCCACCCTCTACACGTCGCTGACCGCTGTCGTCCTGACCATCGGCATCAGCGCGCTGATGTCGGCCCTCACCGCCAGCCAGTACCCCACGTATCCCGCGGCCGAGAAGGCCAGCTTCGATCCGATCGGGACCAGCCTGGCCGGTTTCAGCTTCGCGGTGGTGGCCTTCGGGGTGCTGGGTGTGTTGCTGATGAGCGGGGAGTACAGCACCGGAATGATCCGGTCCTCGCTCACCGTGGTGCCGCGGCGGCTGCCGGTCCTGTGGGCCAAGCTGGCCGTGTTCGCGGCCGTGATCTTCTCGGTGTCGCTGGTGACCAGCCTGGTCTCGTTCTTCCTCGGGCAGGCTCTGCTGGACGGGCAGCACATCGGGGTCACCCTGTCCGCACCTGGCGCCCTGCGCTCAGTCATCGGCGCGGCCCTGTACGTGACGGTGGCGGGCATGATCGGGGTCGCGCTGGGCGCCCTGCTGCGCAACACCGCGGCGGGCATCTCGATCTTCGCCGCGGTGTTCTTCGTCATCCCGCCGCTGATGAACCTGCTGCCGTTCTCGGTCCGGGCGCACTCGGCCCAGTACCTGCCGTCGAACGCGGGCCAGGCCCTGTGGGGCGGGGCCTACGGGGTGGCACACCCGCTGTCACCCTGGACCGGATTCGCCCTGCTGTGCGGGTACGCCGCGATCCTCGTCGGCGCGGCCGCCTGGCGGCTGAGGCGCACCGACGCCTGAGCCGGGGACAATGCCAGCATGAGCACCGTCCGGGCCATCGGATACCCAGCGCGCCGCACCGTGGGCAGCTGGGTATTCGACGTGCTGCTGACGCTGGCGGCGGCGTGCGCGGCGATCCCGTTCGCGATCCACCAGGACCATCACCACCCGTCCGCGGGCACGCTCGTGCTGCTGGCCCTGGCCACCGCGCCGCTGGTGGCCCGCCGGACCTGGCCGGTGCCGGTCTTCGGGGTTCTGCTGGCGCTGAAGTTCGGGGTCCAGCTATGGGGGCACGTGGACCCGGTCAATGCCCCGGCCCTGCTCATCGCCTTGTACACGGTGGTCGCGTACCGGCCGCGCCGGGACGGCCTGATCTGCGCCGGGCTGCTCGAGGTGGCCGCCCTGACCGGGACGCTGTTCTCCGGCACCAGCTGGTGGTTCGACGCGACCTTCGTCTCCGGCCTCGTCGCGGCCGCGCTGTGGCTCGGGCTGTACCGGGCCACCCGGCGGGCCTACCTGGCCGAGCTGCATGACCGCGCCGAACGGCTGGAACGCGAGCGGGACCAGCAGGGCGCCCTGGCCGCGGCGGCCGAGCGCGCCCGCATCGCCCGCGAGATGCACGACATCGTGGCCCACAACCTCACGGTCATGGTGACGTTGAGCGAGGCGGCGGTGGCCGCGTCGGCCAGCTCGCCGGAGCGGGCCAACGAAGCCATGCGCAGCGTGTCGGCCACCGGACGGCGCGCGCTGGCCGACACCCGGCGGCTGCTGGGCGTGCTGCGACAGCGCCCGGGCCAGGACTCTCCCGGGGACCTCCAGCCCGTCCCCGACCTCAGCCAGCTCGACCAGCTGATCGATCAGGTTCGGGCGGCCGGGCTGGACACCACCCTGGAGATTCAGGGAGCTGCACCCGACGTGCCGGCTGGTGTGCAGCTCACGGTCTACCGGCTGGTGCAGGAGGCCCTCACCAACACGCTCAAGCACGGCGGGGCGGGCGCGCACGCCACCGTCCGGCTCGAATACCGGCCCGGCGAGGTCCGGGTCGACATCGACGACGACGGCGCGGGTGTCACCGCGCCGGTACCCGCCAGCGTCGGCGGCGGGCTGGTCGGCATGCAGGAGCGCGTCCACGCCTACGGCGGCGAGGTGCAGGCCGGGCCCAGGCCGCCCGGCGGCTGGAAGGTTTCGGCCCGCCTGGGCCTGGACGGGGGCGATGACGGATGATCAGGGTCCTGCTCGTGGATGACCAGTCCCTGCTGCGGATGGGGTTCCGGCTGATCCTGGAGGCCGAGCCCGACATCGAAGTGTGCGGTGAGGCCGCCGACGGCGCGACCGCGATCCACATGGCCGAGGCGCTGGGACCCGACGTCGTGCTGATGGATGTCCGCATGCCGGGCCTGGACGGGATCGCGGCCACCGACGCGATCACCGCGGCCGACTCGGCTCCCCGGGTGCTGATCCTGACCACATTCGACCTGGACGAGTACGTCTTCGCCGGGCTCAAGGCCGGGGCCAGCGGCTTCCTGCTCAAGGACGCCCCGCCCGCCGAACTGCTGTCCGCCGTCCGCACGGTTGCCGCGGGCAACGCGGTACTGGCTCCTTCGGCCACCCGGCGGCTCATCGACCAGTTCGCACCCCAGTTGCCCGATCCGGTCGATCAGCGCCGGCAAGAGGACCTGCTGGGGCAGCTCACCGAGCGGGAACGGACGGTCTTCGGCCAGCTGGCCGCGGGCCGGTCCAACCGTGAGATCGCCGCCGCCCTGCACCTGTCCGAAGGCACCGTCAAGATCCATGTCGGCCGGATCCTGGCCAAACTCGGCCTCCGCGACCGGATCCAGGCGGTCGTCCTGGCCTACGAGACCGGTCTGATCACCCCGGGCGGCCGGTGACCTGCCCACGGCGGCCGTGGACTGACGCTCCGGTCTTTCTTCGGACAGATGGCATAGAAGGGAACCAAACCGGGAACGGGAACCGTCGGAACTTCAGGTCCGAAAATATTCGGGCCGGTTGAACGGCAGGAAGCTGTAACTCTCGGCGACGAGGCGGAAGCGACTTGGGACCACGTGTGGTGCAGGGGTGGCACAAGACACCGGTTTTGGTGTCGAATAGGCATGTAGCCGATCAAAAGCAAACCCGAGCGCCCGGAACGACACAACGTCCTGAAAGGTACGTTTTCCAGCCGCGATAGCAACCATAGACAGGGTGTCCTCATGCGATCCGCGCATTCGCGACCGGTCACAGTGGGCTTGGCCACCGGTCTGTTCGTTATCACCAGCGGCGTGACCGGCACGGCCATGGCCGCCGTCTCGCCGTCCGCGTCGGCCAGCCCGTCGGCGTCGGCCCTCTCGGCAGCCGCGGCCACCTCCGCCGCCTCGAGCAGCGCGTCCGCCACCCAGGCGTCCAGTTCCCCCAGCGCGAGCGACCCCACCACCAGCGCGACTCCGACACCTACGCCCACGCCCAGCAGCACCGGTTCCACCAGCAGTTCCGGCTCCGGCGGCAGTTCGGTCAGTGCGACCGACCCGCCCACCTCGACGCCCACGCCCACGCCGACGCCCACCGGCACGGGCAGCACCACCCCGCCCCCGGCCGCTCCGACGGCCGACATCACGGTGACGGCTTCGGCGACCTCCGTCCAGGCGGGTGGCACGATCCTGTTCCGGATCGAGGCCTACACCAACACCGCGGACACCAGCGGCACGATCGCTACCAAGTTGACCCCGAGCGCGAAGACGCCCGCGTTCAGCGCGCCGAAGTACACCGTCGACACCTGCAGCAGCATCTCGGGCACCACCTGCACGCTGGGCACCGTGGCGGCCAAGCAGCCGTCGGGTCCGCAGTTCGAGGTGCAGGTCCAGGTGCCGAAGAACGCCCCGGCCGGGGAAAAGATCAGCTACAGCGCCACCCTTACGGTGACGAACAGCACCGGGCACACGAGCAAGACGGCCACTGCTCCGACCGTCACCGTGGCCAAGGCGGCCGCATCGTCCAGTTCGAGCCCGACGGCGTCCAAGTCGTCATCCGCGGGGGGCGGTGGCTCGACGACCACACCGGCCGGGGACGGGTCCACGGCCACCATCTCGGGTCTGTCCGGCTCCCTCGGTGACGGGACGAGCATCCCGGTCGGGCCGCTTCCGGCCGTGGCGGGCGTGTCGACCACCATCCCCGGGGGCAATGCCTCCAACCTGTTCCCCCAGATCAGCCCGTCGGCCACGCCGTCCCCGGCGGCCGGCACCCCGGCCGCCGCCAAGGGCGCTCAGCCGGTGGCGGACTCATCCCGGATCCCGCTGGCCCTGGGCAGCTCGGAGTTCGGCGCCCAGATCGTCGGGCTGATCGTGCTCCTGCTCGGCGTGGCCATCGCCGTCACCCGGCTCTCCCTCCGCCGCAAGGGCACCCCCGGCACCAAGTAAGCCCGGGCCCCGCCCGGAGCCAAGGCCCGCGCGGGGTCAGGGCTTCTTGGGGGCGATCAGCTCGACCTTGGGGCGGATCTGGCGCATGGTGCTGGCCAGCTGGCTGGCCTTCATGGTGGGGGACACGACTTCACCGAAGGTGTCGTTGTCGAACCACGCGCACATGGCGACGCTGCCCGGCTCGGAGGCGGTGGCGTTGACGCAGACCGCCTTGCCACCGAGCGAGCCCGCGCTGGTGATGGTGGCGCCCTTGAAGCGCTTGGTGAAGCTGGACACCGAGTCGACCGGCGAGGCGTTGTCCAGGTTGCCGCCGATGAGCAGGACGATCTGCGGCGTGCTGCTCGCGTTCGAGTTACCCGCCTCGTAGACGCCCTCGACCACGTTCCTGGCCTGGCCGGAGCTCATGCTGACCACGTCCTGCCGCAACTGGCTGACGTTCATCTGCTGCTCCAGCGCGGGGCGGCGGACGAAGGCGTTGAGCTGGTTCGGCGCGGTCAGCCGGTGGGCCGGGCCGCCGGGGCCGGATGGGAAGGCGACCAGGACGATCGCGGTGATCGCGACGGCCGCCACGACCAGCACGCCACCCAGGGCGAGCCAGAGCCGGCGGTCGCCACTGCCGCCGCGGCGACGGCCCGCCGGGCGGGCGTTGGTCCGGGGCCGGAGCAGCGCGCCGGTGCCGCCGGTCTTGCCGGCCCCGGTACCGCTGACATCGTCGGCCGGGATCCGGTCGAACGCGGTCGCGGCGGGCATGTCGAGCGAGGTGATCTCGGCCGGGCTCTGGTCGGCGTAGGCCGGGGTGGCGCCGGTGCCCCGGGCCGGGCCGGCGTCCGGGGCTACGGGAGCCATGGGGCCGGCGAAGTAGGTCGAGGCGGTGCCACCGTCCAGCACGCCGGTGTGGTCGGCGGCTTCGGCCGGATCCAGGATCGGGGCGTACCCGTCGATCATGGTGTCGGAGACGCCGGGCGCCAGGCCGCTGGTGTCCAGCGTGCCGATGGGAGCGCTGGCGAAGGCGTGACCGGCCTCGGCGCCCGCGCCGGGGTGGAAGTTGTACAGGTCGGCATGGTCCTCGATGCCGGTGGCATCGAGCATGCCGGAGGCGTCCAGCATGCCGCTGACGGCCGGGTCCGGCATCCCGCCCGGCAGCTCGCCGAGCGTGCCTACGGCTCCCGGGTACTGGCCGGACGCGTACTCGGCGGCCACGTAACCGGCCGGGCCGGGGTCGGGCGCCGGGTAGCCCGGACCGGCCGCGTACCCCGCGCCGGGGTCGGTGTCGTAGCCGTGGCCCTGGTCGTAGCCGGCCTGGTCCGCGTACCCGGCCTGGGGATAACCGCCCGCGTCGTAGCCAGCCTCGGGATACGCCTGGGCGGGCGCGCCGTAGCCGCCGTACGGGGCGTCCTCGTAGACCGGGTCGCCGAAGCTGGGGTCGTTGTAGCGGTCGTCGCCGTAGTCCTGGAAGCCGTAGTCCTGATGGCTGGGCTGGCCGCCGGCCTGATCCGGGTGGCCCTGCTGGTAGCCGCCGGGGCCGTAGCCCGGCTCGGCGTATCCGGCCGGGTAGCCACCCTGCTCGTAGTCGGCCGCCGCTGGGGCGCCGTAGCCCGGCTGGGCGGGCAGGTTCGGGAAGCTGGGGTGCTCCACGTACTCCACACCCGGGTGCCCGGCCGGGCCGGGGAAGCCGGGGTGCCCGTTCGAGCCCAGGTCGTAGACGTCGGGGTAACTGACCTGGCCGTACCCGGCGTTGTCGGGCTGAGGCTGGTAGTCCGGGTGGGCGTAGCCACTCTCGGGGACGTTGTACCAGCCCTCTTCGCCGTCACCGTAGGGGGTGTCGGCGTACTGCCCGTGCTCCTCCTCGGGGCCGTACTGCCCGTCCGGGCCGTACTGGCCGTAGCTTGAGTAGCCGCGCTCGGCACCACGGGAATCGTGGGCCGTGCCGACGGCGGAAGGATGATGCGCCGGTTGCCACCGGCGGTCGTCCTCCTCCGGAGGCCATCCGCTACTCATGTTCCGGGTCACCCCCGAGGTTGATTAGGGCAAGGCCGTACTACGTTCAAATTCCATCATTGCGACAAAACAGGCGTCCCCGCAGCCACATCCGATACATAGGGGTCCGCTTCGGGCCTGGGACCCCACGTTACTGGTCTAACCTCGTCCATGTGGCTCGAGACGAACGCGGAGTGACGCCGCAGAGCGAAGACTTCTCCGCCTGGTACAACGAATTGGTCTTCAAAGCGGAGCTTGTGGACCGTGGCCCGGCCAAGGGCACGATGGTCATCCGCCCCTATGGCTACCGGCTCTGGGAGCTGATCCAGTCCGATCTGGACCGGCGCATCAAGGAGACCGGACACCAGAACGCATACTTCCCGCTGCTCATCCCGCAGAGCTACCTGCAACGTGAGGCAGAACACGTTGAGGGCTTCGCGCCGGAACTGGCCGTGGTGACGCACGCCGGGGGCAAGCTGCTGGAGGAGCCGCTCATCGTGCGGCCCACCTCCGAGACGGTCATCGGCGAGTTCATGGCCAAGTGGATCAGCTCCCACCGCGACCTGCCCATGCTGCTCAACCAGTGGGCCAACGTGGTGCGCTGGGAACTGCGGCCGCGGATGTTCCTGCGCACCACCGAGTTCCTCTGGCAGGAAGGCCACACCGCGCACGCCGACGAGGCCGACGCCATGCGGGAGACCATGCTCGCGCTGGACGTCATCTACGCTCGCACCGCCCGGGAACTGGCGGCCATGCCGGTCATCGAGGGTGAGAAGACGCCGGGCGAGCGGTTCGCGGGCGCCGCCCGCACGTTCACCATCGAGGGCATGATGCGGGACGGCCGGGCGCTGCAGGCCGGCACCTCGCACTACATGGGCACCAACTTCGCCAAGGCGTTCAACATCCAGTACGCGGCCGAGGACGGCAACCTCACCCTCGCGCACACCACCTCCTGGGGCATGAGCACCCGCATGATCGGCGGCGTGATCATGACCCACGGCGACGACAAGGGCCTGGTGCTGCCGCCCCGGCTGGCCCCGTACCAGGTGGTCATCGTGCCGATCGGCCGCGGTGATCAGGCCAGCGAGGTCCAGGCAGCCGCGGCCGCACTGGCCCAGCGGCTGGCCGGCGCGGGCATCCGCGCCCACGTGGACGACCGGCCCCAGCTGTCGCCGGGGTTCAAGTTCAACGACTGGGAGCTGCGCGGGGTGCCGATCCGGCTCGAGCTGGGCCCGCGCGACCTGGCCGCGGGCACCGCGGTGATGGCCCGGCGGCTGGGCGGCACCAAGGAACCCATCCCGCTCGAGGGCGCCCCGGCCCGGCTGGCCGACGAACTGGAGGCGTTCCAGGCCTTCCTGTTCGAGCGGGCCACCGCGTTCCGGGATGAGCACACGATCACCACCGACGAGTGGGACGACTTCACCGAAGCGGTGGCCACCGGCTGGGCCCGGGCCCTGAGCTGCGGCTCGCAGGCGTGTGATGACGAGATCAAGGACAAGACCAAGGCGACCGCCCGCTGCATCCCGCTGGAAGCGGAGCCCGAATCCGGGCCCTGCATCAAGTGCGGCAGCCCGTCGGCCTACGGCAAGCGGGTCATCTTCGGCCGCGCCTACTGAGCCGGTTGTGGGCAACTAGCTGCACGTTCGTTTCCAGGGGGCGTTCCGGTCACGGGGCGCCCCCGCAGCGTGTGTGCAAAACTCCGTGACAAGCGTGACATCTGTGATGTTCCGGACGCTGGACTACTCGTGAGCTCATTTCTACTCATGAGTAACTGACGGCGACCAGTGGAGTGCCAGTGTTCACGACGACGGAATTTGCCCGCATCGGCATGGTCTCGGTCCGCATGCTGCGCTGCTACGAGGCCACCGGGCTGCTGCTGCCCCGGCTGGTCGACCCGGTGACCGCGCGCGGCTGCTACGAGGCCAACCAGCTGCCGCGGCTCAACCGCATCCTGGCCCTGACCGACCTCGGCTTCACCCTGCCGCAGGTCTGGGCCATCCTCGAGACCGAGGTCAGCGAGTCCGAGCTGCGCGGCATGCTCCGGCTGCGCCGGGCCGAGCTGACCGCGAAGATCACCGCCGAGACCGCCCGGCTGGAACGGGTCGAGGTGCGGCTGGCCACGATCGCCAAGGAGGGCTACCTGCCGCGCAACGAGGTGGTGACCAAGGAGGTCGCGCCGATCCGGATCGCCGAGCTGGCCGCCATTGCCGACAACTACGCGATCAGCACCCTGGACCAGGTCATCCGGCCGTTGCAGTCCGCGCTGACCAGCCGGATGGACGCGGCCGGAGTGCGGCCGGACGGACCCGCCCTGGCCTGGTACGACACCAGGCCCGGCTACGAGCCGCGGTCGGGGCAGGTCACCGAGGCGGTGACCGTGCACGCCGCGTTCCCGGTCAGCCTGGACGCCGCGAGCCCGGAAGCCGATCGCATCGGGCCCGGCCGGGCCAGCGACTTCGCCATCGCCGACCTGCCCGGGGCCGGGACGGCGGCCACGATCGTGCACCACGGGCCCATGGCCGAGGTCGGGACCAGCTTCGAGGCGCTGGCCCGGTGGATCGACGCCAACGGCTACACCAGCACCGGCCTGGTCCGGGAGGTGTTCCTGGACAGCCCGGCCGACGCACCCGAGCAGTGGGTCACCGAGCTGCAGGTCCCCATCCAGGGCGCCTGACCCAGCTCCCGCAGGCTCCGGACACCCCTCACCGGAGCCTGCGGGGTCCGTGGTGCGCGTGTGGTCCGTGGGGTGTGTAGGGCCTTGTGGGGCGTGTGGAGTTCAGGGCCTCAGGGAATCGGGACGTCCTTCTCCGGCAGCGTGAACTCCCCGCCCAGATAGCGGAAGACCGGGTCGTCGGGGTCGATGGTTTCGCGGGCCAGCACCTCGGCCGCGTAGGCCTCGGCGTCGTCCTGCGGCTCGTAGCCCAGGGCCCGGGCCTCCCCCAGCGAGACCCAGCCGCCGCGGGTGTTGGCCGACACCCCGAAGACGACCCGGAACCCGGGCCGGGGCGCGGTCAGGCAGGCTTCGAACAACCGCCCGGCGTCGTCCGGGGACAGCCAGGTCGACAGCGACCGCGGCGTCGGCGGACGGTCGGCGCAGGTCAGGATGCGTACGCAGATCGTGTCCAGCCCGTACCGGTGGTGGTACATGGAGGCCAGCCCCTCGCTGGCCACCTTGGCCACTCCGTAGTAGGTATCCGGCTCGGGGAAGGCGTAGTCCGGGACCGGGAAGCTGGCCCGCGGCGCGAACCCGACCGCGTGGTTCGACGAGGCGTAGATGACCCGGCTCACCCCGGCCCGCCGGGCCGCCTCGAACACCACGTAGCTGCCGTGGATGTTGACGTCCAGGATGGCTTCCCAGGGCTCCTCGCCCGCGAAGCCGCCCAGGTGGATCACGGCGTCGGCGCCCTGGCAGGCGGCGGTCATCGCGTCCAGGTCGGTGATGGTGGCCTGGATGGCCTCCTCGCCGGGGCCGGCAGTCAGCGGGGCGATGTCCAGCAGCCGCAGGGTCCGGTCCGGGGCGGCCAGCCGCGCGCGCAGCATCGTCCCTATCTGGCCGGCCGCGCCGGTCATCAGGATGGTCGGCACTCACCCTCCTCGTGGTCCGCACGCAAGAGCCCCAGCCTATCCAGGGCAAAGGCAAAAATACGTTGGTGGCCGGCCGCCAGCCTGACCAGGATCAGGACATGACGGGCTACCACCGCACCGGCCAGATGCGCCAGGCGGTGACGCTGGCCCGCCGGGCGGCCGGCCGCGACCCGGACGCACCGGCCCCCCGCGGGAGCCCAGCCGCTAGAACACCACCACGCTGCGGAGGACCTCGCCGCGCTCCATCTTGCTGAACGCCGCCTCGACCTCACCCAGGGCGATGGTTTCGGAGACGAACTTCTCCAGCGGCAGGCGGCCGCCCAGGTGCAGGTCGATCAGCATGGGGAAGTCCCGGCTGGGCAGGCAGTCGCCGTACCAGGAAGACTTGAGGCTGCCGCCCCGGCCGAACACGTCCAGCAGCGGCAGTTCCAGCTTCATCTCCGGAGTCGGCACGCCCACCAGGACCACGGTGCCGGCCAGGTCGCGGGCGTAGAAGGCCTGCTTATAGGTCTCGGGACGGCCGACCGCCTCGATGACCACGTCGGCCCCGTTGCCGCCGGTCAGCGCCTGGACCGCCTCGACCACATCGGCCTCACGCGAGTTGACCGTGTCGGTGGCGCCGAACTGGCGGGCCCACCCCAGCTTGCGGTCGTCCACGTCGACGGCGATGATCTTGGCCGCGCCGGCCAGGCTGGCCCCGAGCACGGCGGCGTCACCGACCCCGCCGCAGCCGATCACGGCCACGCTGTCACCCCGCCCGACCTGGCCGGTGTTCAGCGCGGCGCCGAGCCCGGCCATCACGCCGCAGCCCAGCAGGCCCGCCACCTCGGGACGGGCGGCCGGGTTGACCTTGGTGCACTGGCCGGACGCGACCAGCGTCTTCTCGGCGAACGCGCCGATGCCCAGGGCCGGCGACAACGGGGTGCCGTCGTCCAGCGTCATCTGCTGCTGGGCGTTGTGGGTGTTGAAGCAGTACCAGGGGCGGCCACGCAGGCAGGCGCGGCACTGCCCGCAGACCGCGCGCCAGTTGAGGATGACGAAGTCACCGGGGGCCACGTCGGTCACGCCGTCGCCGACGGCCTCGACCACGCCGGCCGCCTCGTGGCCCAGGAAGTAGGGAAAGTCCTCCCCGATGCCACCCTGGCGGTAGTGCAGGTCGGTGTGGCACACCCCGCAGGCCTGCACCTGGACCAGGGCCTCGCCCGGTCCCGGGTCCGGCACCACGATGGTGGCGATCTCGACCGGAGCGCCCTTCTCCCGGGCGATCACACCCTGCACGCTGTGCGCCATCGGCTCTTTCCTCTCCGCGGACCCAGACGCCACGGCCGGGCCCGGCCGCGCGCCACCCCCATTACATACCAGAGGAGGAGACCGGCGGCGGGTCAGGGCTTCTTGCCGCCGAGCAGGCCACCGACGGCGCCGGTGGCCCCGCTGACCGTGCTGCCGACCGCGCCGGTGGCCCCGCTGACCGTGCTGCCCACGGCCCCGGTCACGCCGCCGACGGTGCCACCGGCGCCCTGAACCAGGCCGCTGGCCGCGCCGCCCACGCCGCTGACCGTGTTGCCCAGGGCCGGGGAGCCGGTGACCCCGCCGACCACGGCACCCAGGCCGGAGGTGGTGGTGCCCAGGGTGACGCCGACCGCCTGGGTCAGCGCGTTGACGCCCTGGCCGAGGCCGGTCACGGTCGAGCCCACGCCGCTGCCCACGTTCTGCACCGTGGAGCCGAGACCGCTGCCCACGTTCTGGACCAGGCCCCCGACCGTGCCACCGCCCGAACTCGGGCTGGCCCCCGCTCCCCCCTGGGTGGCCGGATCGGTAGCCCCGCCGGCCAGGCCCGACGGCGTCATGGTGTCGCCCCCGCCCGCGGTCGGGCTGGCGGCGCCGCCGGCCGTCGCGGCCGGAGTGAGGCCGCCCAGGGCTGAGGACGTGGCCCCGGCGGCGGACCCGGCCGCCGAGCCCCGCGTGGCCGACGGGGACAGGGCGGGCGCCGAGGCCTGCGCCGACGAGGCGGCCGGGCGCTCGCCCACGGACTGGCTGTGGAACGGCGACAGCGGGGACACGCTGACCGCGAAGACCATGCCGCCCGCCGCGGCCAGGCCCGCGGTGGCGGTGGCCACCGGGGCCAGCGGGTGCAGCCGCCAGACCCGCCAGTGGCCGAAGAACACGGCCTTGGTGCCCGCGCCGAGCTTGGCCCCCAGCCCGGCCTTGGCCCCGGCGGCGGCCCCGGCCTTGGCCCCGCCGAACTGCAGCAGATCGTGGCCGCCCGCGCCGAGCGCCGCGGCCAGGGCGACCGGGGTGAGGATGGCGCCGAGCCGGCTGTTCAGCTCGGTCAGCTCGCCGGCCAGCGAGTGGCAGCTGGCGCACTGGGCCAGGTGGTCGTGCACGGCGGCCTGGCGGCGGCGGCTGAGCCGGCCCCGGGTGTCGGCGCTGAGCGCCTCGGCGTAGGCCTTGCAGGCGGCGGGAATGTTGGCGCCGACGTGCTCGGCCAGGTAGGCCTGGCGCAGTCCCTCGCGGGCCCGGACGGCCAGGGCGGACACCCCGTTGGCCGACAGCCCGAACATCGGGGCGATGGCGGCGGGCGCCTTGGCCTCGACCTCCAGCTGCCAGAGCACGGCCCGCCAGCGGCTCGGCAGCTTGGTGAAGGCCTGGGCCACCAGCCGGGCTTCGGCCCGGGCCTCGGCTTCGGCCTCGGGCCCACGGGACAGCTGGGCCAGGCCCAGGTTCTCCTCCGGCACCCGCTGCTCGTCCAGGTCGTGCTCGACGTCGCCGACGGCGGTGGTACGGCGGCTGGCCCGCAGCCAGTCGTTGGCGGTGTTGCGCACCGCGGTCAGCAGGTAGGCCCGGAAGGCCACGCCGGGCCCGCCACCGGCCCGGATCGCGCTCAGCACCCGGGTGAAGGCCTCGGCCACGATGTCGTCGGCCACGTCCCGGGGCACCATGGACAGGGCCACCCGCCGCGCGGCCGGGGCGTGCTCGACGTAGAGGTCCTCATACGAGCGGCCCGCCTCGTCACCCACGGGCGCGATGGCCAGCTCTTCCGGCTTGCGGTGCCGAGCCTGGTGGGGAATCCGGTCCGCGGCGGTCCCGTTCAGCACCTATGACCTCCGGGGTTACGGTCGGTGGCTTGAGCAATAAAGCCCATAGTAAAGACCAAACCCCAGTTGCCACGACGTGAAATGGCATCAATCTGAGCACGAGTATTCGGGTATTCGACCTGATCGGGCCGTAACAGAGCACACGTGGCGATAGCGCACCGGAACCGCAGCCGCTCGTTGCTGCCCTGGCGGCCGGTCTTTTCGGACACGTCCGGCATGCACCATTTCCCGGATCTGTACGCTTCGTCCCGGCCCTTAACCTCTGCGTGCTTCTTCGCGCGGCTCGGGCTTTTCCCGGATTTCCACCCGGCCCTTCCACGCGCCGCCGCGGCCCGCGTAGTGGCGCCGGGCCGAGTCGGCGGTCATGGCCGCGTACAGCACCGCGATGCCGGGCAGCAGCGGGGCCCGCAACGGCGACAGCCGGTACAGCCGGAGCATGGGCAGGAAGGTTCCGGCCATGACCGCCCAGCCGGCCAGCCCGGCCGTGGCGCACAGCACGGGGCCGGTCCCGGTGGCCCCGGCCGCCAGCGCGATCAGCCCGGCCAGCGCGGTGGCCGGGGGCAGCGCGTACAGCCAGGCCAGGCCGATCAGGGTGCCCGCCAGCAGCAGCGGCGAGTAGCGCAGCTGGGTGTAGGCCGAGCGGGCCACCATCTGCCACAGGTCGGTCAGCCCGTGATAGGGCCGGACGCTGCGGATCGCGGTGGTCAGCCCGAGCCAGGTCCGGCCCTGCCGCTTGAGCAGCGTGCCCAGGGCCACGTCGTCGATGAGGGCGTCCCCGATCGGCTCGATGCCGCCCGCCGCGGCCAGCGCGTCCCGCCGGACCAGCATGCAGCCGCCGGCGGCGGCCGCGGTCCGCCCGCGAGGCCGGTTGACCCAGCGGAACGGGTAGAGCTGGGCGAAGAAGTAGACGAAGGCGGGGATGATGGCCTTCTCCCAGCCGGTCTGGGTACGCAGCCGCACCATCTGGGAGACCAGCACCCGGTCGTCGGCCTCGGCCGCGGTGACCAGGGCCCGCAGGGCGCCCGGGGACCAGGCGATGTCCGCGTCGGTGAACAGCACGTAGGCGGCGTCGTCGGCGGCGATCGCGGCCACGCCCTGAGCCATGGCCCAGGGCTTGCCCGCCCAGCCCGGGGGCTTGGCCTGCCCGGCCACCACCCGCAGCGGATGGCGGGCGCCCGTGCCCAGGCCGGCGGCGACCTGGGCGGTCCCGTCGGTGCTGGCGTCGTCGACCAGCGTCACCACGAACCGGCCCGGGTAGTCCTGGGCCAGCAGGGTGGGCAGCGACTCGGGCAGCACCGCGGCCTCGTCGCGGGCGGGCACCACCGCGATCACCGCGGGCCAGCCGGCCGGCTCCGGGCCGGCACCCGGTCCGGCGGCGGGCAGTCGCTGGCTGGTGCGCCAGAACCCGCCGTGCCCGGTCAGCAGCACGATCCAGGCCACGGCGGCCAGCCCGGCCACGATTCCAAGGACAAGCACAGACGAAGCCTGGCACATACTCGCGCCAGGAGGCCTGGGGGCCCTTTGGGCTACGCGGGCGAAGCCCGCGTAGGGGGTCTGGGGGGCTTTGCCCCCGAGGCCAGCACCGAGGCTAGCGTTTCCAGGCCAGGAGGGCGCCGTGGCGCATGGTGGGCGGGCCGAACAGGCCGGTCAGGTACTTGCCCAGGGGCGTGCCCGGCCCGGTGACGGCCATGACCGCGGCCGGGTCCCACTGGGCCAGCTGGCTCAGCATCTGGGCCCGGAGCGGCGCCTTCAGGACCGCGCCACCGGCCCACAGCACGTTCAGGTACAGGGCCGACGGCGAGTACAGGCCGCCGTCGATGTAGGCCTGGCCGTGCGGGCCCGGGCCGGTGAAGTAGCCGCCGATGAGGCCGATGTCGTGGCCGGAGTCGGCCTGCCAGCGCATCGGCTCGGTGAACGTCGCGGACGGGATCGGCACCACCAGGACCCGGGCCCCGGTGGGCAGGTGCAGCGCGTCCAGCGTGGCCGACCAGCCGGACGGGACCGGCGCGGCCGCCGCCACCGGCAGCGGCCGGGGCACGATCGGCAGCACCACCAGCGCCGCCACCGCGGTGACCAGGACCGGTCCCCAGGGCCGCCGGGTGGCCCAGGGCTGGTCCCGGAACAGGTCGGCCCCGAAGGCCAGCAGCGCGGCGGCGAACCCGTCGGCCAGGATCGGGAACCGGTCCGGCAGCACCGCGTCCAGCAGCGGCAGCGATCCCAGCCAGTGCCAGGGCAGCAGGATGCCGCCGTGGGCGATGCCGCCGGTCATCAGCGTGCCGCCCAGGGAGAAGATCTCCAGCACGGCGAACGTGACCGCGGCGGCCCGGACGCCCAGGTAGCGCCAGCAGGTCACCGCGATCACGGCCAGGGCCAGCAGCAGCGGCCAGCCCAGGTAGGCCAGGTACTCGGGTTCCCCGGCCTGGTAGTGGGCGGCGGCCGCGGCGCTGCCCGCGGTGTGGAACAGCATCAGCTGGGACGGGGTGACGAAGCCGCTCAGGCCGGTCTTGAAGTAGTCCGGGGCGAACGCGCTGCCGTGCTGGTGCAGCGGCCCGAAGAACTGGACCAGGAGCGGGTAGCCGCACAGGACCAGCACCGGGACCGCGGCCACGGCCAGGCCGGTCAGCGTCTCCCGGACCCGGGGCAGCACGTCCTGGGGCCGGCTCAGCGCCAGCACCACGCCGACCAGGGCGATGGCGATGGCCGTGTCGAGCAGGAGCTCCTCCGCGGTCAGCAGCTGCGCGGCGGCCAGCAGCCCCAGCCACAGGCCACCACGCACCGGGCCGATCCAGCCGGTGGCCATCCGGATGGCCACGTCGACGATGAGCGGCGGCAGCACCGCGAACATCAGGTCGTAATGACCCACCGCGGAGTGCACCAGGGCCGGGGAGAACCCGTACAGCGCACCGCCCACCGCTGCCGCGGGCACCCGCACCTGCCACCGCCGCAGCACCACGAACAAGGCCAGCGCGCTGCCCGCGAAGCCCACCGTCATCAGCAGGTTGAGGCTGGCCTGGGGCCCGGCCAGCAGCGTCACCGGGGCCAGCAGCACCCCGGGCAGCAGCATGAACGTGTTCCACATGACGTTCACACCCTGCGGTGCGTTCAGCGCGGTGGTGACCAGGGCCGGCAGGTGGCCGTGGGCCAGCGCGGCCGCGTCGTAGCGGAAGAACCAGGCGAACTGGTCGGCGTCGTTGGGGTTGCCCGCCACCGTGCCGGTACCGGGATGCTGCCACAGCCAGAGCGTGAGCGCGATCGCGGCCAGCGTGTAGTAGACCGCGGTGAACACCAGGGCGCGCCGGTCACCGCCCGGCGGGCGGCCCTCGACGCCTTCGCTGGACGTCGTGGCGGGAACGGCGGTCACATCAGCCGAGGCTAGCCTGACGGCCACCGCCCGGGTGCGGACGGCGGCCGTCTTGGCTGGTCAGTTGTTGTTATTTGACCTCGCGGAGCTTGCCGGTGCCGACGTCGAACACGAAGCCGCGCACCGACTCCTTGTGCGGGATGAACGGGCTGACCTTGATCCGGGCGATGGACTGGCGCAGGTCCTCGTCCAGGTCGGCGAAGGCCTCGGCGGCCCAGTCCGGCTTGATGCCGGTGTCCTTCTGGATGCTGGCCTTGAAGTCGTCGTCGGTGAACGTGAGCATGCCGCAGTCGGTGTGGTGAATGAGGATGATGTCGGTCGTGCCCAGCAGCCGCTGGCTGATGGCCAGGGACCGGATCTCGTCCTCGGTGATGACCCCGCCGGCGTTGCGGATCACGTGCGCCTGGCCTTCGTCCAGGCCCAGGAGCGCGTACACGTTCAGCCGCGCGTCCATGCAGGCCACCACGGCCAGGTGGGCCGCGGGCGGCATCGGCAGCGGGCCGTTGAAGCCGGCCGCGTAGCGCTCGTTGTTGGCGAGCAGGTCGTCCGTGATTGACATGGTGGAACCCCTTCCGGTTACGACGGGAAGCAGTAGGAGTCGCTGGAGGCGTCGCCGCCCTCCAGCCGGACCTGGTGCACGCGGCGGCCGCGGAACGCGTCGCCCTGCGGGAAGAACCGCTGGTCGAACTCGATGCCCCCGCCGGGATTGACGTCGAGCTTGGCCATCCAGGCGCCCACGCCGTCCGGGTAGAACTGGTCGTCCCAGGCCCCGTACAGCGAGTTGGTGAAGTAGACCCGCTTACCGTCCCGGCTGACCTCCACCATCTGCGGGCCGCCGGCCAGCGGCACGTCCGGCTGGGCCGGGTGCGGCTGGCGGCCGGCGATGCCGCCGATCCGGACCGAGCCCACCTCGCGCGGGTTGAACGGGTCGCTGACGTCGTACTGCTTGAGCTCGCCCGTCCCCCAGCAGGACACGTACAGGAACTTGTCGTCCACGGACAGGCCGATGTCGGTGACCAGCGGCGGCACCGCGCCGAAGCCCTGCAGCAGGGGCGGCAGCTGCTCGACGGGGGCGGGCTCGGCCGGGATCGTGATGACCTTGCGGGCGGCCCAGCGGTCGTGCTCACCGGTCCGGTCCGGGTTCTCGTGCCAGAGCCAGATCGAGGCCGACAGGTCCTCCACGCTGACCACCACGCCCAGGAAGCCCCACAGCGAGTCGGGATTGTGGGCCGGCCGCAGCTCCAGCGCCATCTGGTGCTCGTCGCCCAGGTCGATGGTCTGCACGTTCTTGCGGGTGTTCATGTCCCAGAAGTGCAGCCGGTGGCCGTACTTCTTACCCAGCAGCAGCTCGGGGACGATGCCGTCCTCGATCATGGACGGCGTGCCCCACTCCGAGGTGACGGCCACGTCCTGCATGACGTGCCACCAGATGTCGTAGGCCAGGTACTGGTCGCCGCGGTCGGCCTCCCAGGCCCCGGTGACCTCGAAGGTGTTGTGGTCGAGCAGCGCGACGCCGCCCGGGCCCTCCTCGTCGCCGCCGCCCAGGCAGGACACGAACACCGCGCCCGGGCCGCAGTGGATGGTGTGCGGCCGCGAGTAGTTGGCCCGCTTGCCGAGCTCTTCGGCGCTCAGCGTCTTGACCAGCCGCGGCGCGGACGGGTCCGGCTGGGTGTCGAACACGTGCAGCCGGGACGACCGCAGGCCGGGGACGATCAGGTAACGCCGGTCGCCGTGCTGGTGGTCGCCGGTCGGGCAGAGCGCGCTGGAGCAGGCGTTCCAGCCGAAGTGGTGCAGCTCGTCGCCCACGCCGGGCAGCTCGGTGAAGCCGACGACCTGGGCGTACGTCCCCGAGTCGGGGTCCACGTCGACCACGGCCAGCGCGTCGGGCTGAGTGGCGGGACGGGAGAACGTGGCCAGATAGGCCAGCTTCTCGGCCGGGGCGGCGGCAGCGTCGGCGGGCGACCGGTAGAAGGTCGGGTCGTGGTGGTGCTCGTGCTCATTCGTCATGGCTGAAGCTCCCTCGCTGGTCCACTGTTCTCACGTCACCCGTTCCTCAGCAGATCGTTTCAAATCCGGAGCTGTCAAGGACGAGCCGGGGCCCCGGGCAGGCCGGCTCCGGCCGCCCGGCGGGAGGGTCGACGGCTTCAGTTGCAGGTCAGCCACGACATGACGGCTGACCTGGCCGAATCTAGCTATTTCCGGTCAGGAAAGTCAACTATTCGTGCCGATGTGAGGACTGGAATTCCTGCCGATGGAGGGCTGGAATTCCTGCTGAGGCGGGGCCGGGATTCCTGCTGAGGCGGGGCTGGAATTCCGCCCAATTCAGGGCCGGGGCCGACGCCGCCGCCGTGGCACAGCGCCCCGGGAATGGGCGCGGCGGGGCTTCGGGAATGTCGCGGAAATATAACGCTGTGGCCAGCATCAGGCGCGGTCAAGCGTGCTGAAACTATTAAGGGGGGGTAGTACGTCATATGCAGTGAGCGCATTCCCGGCGCCGCCTGGATGGGATTTTCACAAATGGGCTAAAGCGGGCACAGCGGCGAATTCGGGATTTGTCGAGGGGAGTCTGGGTGAAATTGCGGAAATGCCATTCGGCGCGGCGGCGATGGGCGCTGGGCCTGAGCGCGGCCGCCGTCACCGGCACCGTGCTGAGTGGCACCATGGCGGCGGCCGCCTACGCGGCACCCGCGCAGCCGGCCACGTCCGGCCAGGCGGCCGCGCGCGGGTACACGCCGGCGTCGCGGACGCTGAAGATGGGCATGCACGGCGCCGACGTCAAGCGGCTGCAGCAGCGGCTGGAGCAGCTCGGGTACTACCCGGGCTCGACCGACGGCCACTTCGGGATGGACACCGAGGAAGCCGTGTGGGCCTTCCAGGAGGTCCAGAACCTGCACGCCTCCGGTGAGATCACCTGGCCGGTGGAGAAGAAGCTGGTCTACCCGAGCGCCCCGAAGGCGCTGGTCCCGCACGGCGGCTCGACCCGGGTCGAGATCAGCCTGGGCCGCCACGTGCTGTACGTGTACCACAGCAACCGGGTCATCCTGATCAGCCACATCTCGTCCGGTGGCGGCTACTACTACTGCGACGGCGGGTGCTCCCGCGCGATCACCCCGACCGGCAACTTCCACACCACCTGGCGGGTGAAGGGCTGGCACACCTC